>NZ_JASCAR010000041.1:0-93770 GCF_029967715.1 Klebsiella sp. V115_8 | reverse complement strand
GCAATTTTTCGTAGGCCGGGTAAGGCGAAAGCCGCCACCCGGCAGACAGATGAGTACGATAACGAAAACAGGTTTGTATCACCCGGAAGCCCTCTGAAAAGAGGGCTTCATCGTGCTGGCCAGGTGCAATCTTCAGGAATTGCCCGGCGGCGCTGCGCTTGCGCGGGCCTACAGATATCTGCGTAGCTGTTTGATATTGCAATTTTTCGTAGGCCGGGTAAGGCGAAAGCCGCCACCCGGCAGACATATGAGTACGATAACGAAAACAGGTTTGTCATCACCCGGAAGCCCTCTGAAAACGAGGGCTTTTTTTATGTCCACACGGTTACAGCCTGACACAATTCTTCATAATTAGATTGATAATAGAAATCATTATCTTTATCATTTCTGACCATTACGGATGAAGCCACTCCCCCCGTCTCTGCCATGTGTACAGACTGACATCGGGCGACCAGCCACATCGACGAGAAAACAGCGCGAGTCTACCGCCGACAGAGCGGCAGGCCGCCAGCGCGTGTGAGCAGCACCTTTTTGTTTGTTTGGTTGTACACCTCATGGAGATTTGGAATGTTCAGGTTAAACCCTTTTATCCGGGCGGGATTGTCTGCGTCCGTCGTATCGTTGGCGTTTCCGGCCCTGGCCGATGTGAATGAAGAAACGCTGGTGGTGACCGCCTCGGCCACTGAACAGAGCGTCAAAGACGCGCCGGCGAGCATCAGCGTCATCACCCAGCAGGATTTGCAGCGCAAGCCGGTGCAGAACCTGAAAGACGTACTGCGCGATGTGCCCGGGGTCCAGCTCACCAACGAAGGGGATAACCGCAAGGGCGTCAGCATTCGCGGTCTGAGCAGCAGCTATACCCTGATCCTTGTCGACGGGAAACGCGTCAACTCCCGGAACGCCGTCTTCCGCCACAATGACTTCGACCTGAACTGGATCCCGGTGGATGCCATCGAACGTATCGAGGTGGTGCGCGGCCCGATGTCCTCCCTGTACGGCTCCGATGCGCTCGGCGGCGTGGTCAACATTATTACCAAAAAAATCGGCCAGAAATGGACCGGGACGCTGAGCGCCGATACCACCATTCAGGAACACCGCGACCGCGGCGATACCTGGAACGGCCAGTTCTTCACCAGCGGCCCGCTGATCGACGGCGTGCTCGGGATGAAGGCCTACGGCAGCCTGGCGAAGCGCGCCAAGGACGATCCGCAGTCTTCCAGCAATGCCACCGGCGAAACGCCGCGCATCGAGGGCTTCACCAGCCGCGATGGCAATGTTGAATTCGCCTGGACGCCGAACGACAACCACGATTTCACCGCGGGCTATGGCTTTGACCGCCAGGATCGCGACTCCGATTCCCTTGACCGCAACCGCCTTGAGCGTGAGAACTACTCTCTGAGCCATAACGGACGCTGGGAGATGGGCAATAGCGAGCTCAAGTTCTACGGCGAAAAGGTGGATAACAAAAATCCGGGGCAGAACGGCACCATCACCTCGGAAAGCAATGCCATCGACGGCAAGTATGTCCTGCCGCTGGACATGATTAACCAGCTGGTGACCTTCGGCGGCGAATGGCGCCACGACAAGCTGAAAGATCCGGTCAACCTGAGCAGCGGCGGCCAGTCGACCTCCGCCAGCCAGTACGCCCTGTTTATTGAAGACGAATGGCGCATCATCGAGCCGCTGGCGCTGACCACCGGCATTCGTATGGACGACCATCAGACCTATGGCGATCACTGGAGCCCGCGCGCCTATCTGGTGTATAACGCCACCGATACCGTCACCGTCAAAGGCGGCTGGGCGACGGCGTTTAAAGCCCCGTCGCTGCTGCAGCTTAACCCCGACTGGACCACCAACTCCTGCCGCGGCTCGTGCAGCATCATCGGTAACCCGGATCTGAAGCCGGAAACCAGCGAAAGCTTCGAGCTTGGTCTCTACTATCGTGGGGAAGAGGGCTGGCTGCAGGATGTTGAAGGCAGCATCACCACCTTCCAGAACAATGTCGACGATATGATTGATGTTCTGCGCACCTCCAGCGCCAGCGAAGCGCCGGGCTACCCGAACTTTGTCGGCTGGAAAACCGTCAACGGTAAGCGCGTGCCGATCTTCCGCTATTTCAACGTCAACAAAGCGCGCATCAAAGGGGTGGAGACCGAGGTGAAGATCCCGTTCGGCGATGAGTGGAAGCTGACGGTGAACTACACCTACAACGATGGTCGCGATCTGAGCAACGGCGGCGATAAACCGCTGCAGACGCTGCCGTTCCATACCGCCAACGGCACGCTTGACTGGAAACCGCTGGACGACTGGTCCTTCTACGTGACGGCCAACTATACCGGCCAGCAGCGCGCGGTGAGCGCCACCGGCAAAACGCCGGGCGGCTATACCCTGTTTGACGTCGGCGCGGCGTGGCAGGTCACCAAAAATGTGAAACTGCGCTCCGGGGTGCAGAACGTGGGCGATAAAGATCTCAACCGGGACGACTACAGCTATACCGAAGAGGGCCGTCGCTACTTTATGGCCGTGGATTATCGCTTCTGATCGTTGGCGCTTAACGATGGCCTGCGCCGCGACGTGGAGTCACGGCGCAGGTTGCGTTTAGTTAAAGAGATGCTGCGCGTGGAAACGCAGATGGTCTTCGATAAACGAGGCAATAAAGTAGTAGCTATGATCGTAACCGGGCTGGATGCGCAGCGTTAACGGCCAGGCCTTCTGTCGCGCGACCTCCGCCAGCACCGCGGGCTGCAGCTGTCCGGCGAGGAACGGATCGTTATCGCCCTGATCGATAAGCGTCGGCACCGCGTCCGCCGGCTGGCTGGCCTGCATCAGGGCGCAGCTGTCCCAGGCGCGCCATGTCGATTCATCGGCGCCGAGATAGGCGGTAAACGCTTTCTTGCCCCACGGCACCTGGGAGGGATTGACGATTGGCGCGAAGGCGGAGACGCTGGCGTAGCGGCCGGGATTGGTGAGCGCCATGATAAGCGCGCCGTGACCGCCCATCGAGTGGCCGCTGATGGCGCAGCGTTCGCCGACGGTAAACTCGCTGCGGATAAGCGCGGGCAGTTCGTCGCGCAGGTAATCGTACATCCGGTAGTGCGCCGACCACGGCGCCTCGGTGGCGTTCAGGTAGAAGCCAGCGCCTTGCCCCAGATCGTAACCGTCATCGTTGGCCACCTCGTCACCGCGCGGGCTGGTATCCGGCATCACCAGCGCGATGCCCAGCGCGGCGGCAATGCGCTGAGCGCCCGCCTTGGTGGTAAAGTTTTCATCGTTACAGGTCAGCCCGGACAGCCAGTACAGCACCGGCGGCGGCGTTTCACGCTCAGGCGGTAAAAAAATGCTGAACGTCATGGCGCAGTTCAGGACAGGGGAGTGATGACGCCAGCGTTGTTGCCGGCCGTCAAAACAGCGATGCTCTTCAAGCAGTTCCATGCAAGGCTCCTCGGAAGGGATGTGCGCGTAAACGTTCATAATACAGATATTTCATTAGCCGGTGAGCAACTTTCACTTTCTCCTTTTGAGAACTTACTGCATCATTAATGCAACTTATAGCCAACATGCCGGTGTAGCGATGGCGCTTATGGATGCGTACAGCGGTTGGATCATTCCGGATTCGGCGATAGGGATTTGGCGTCGCGCCTGAGGCGTGGCTTCGCGCCTTAATAAAAGGCAGCGCCAATTTCAATAATTATCGTTACGGCTACTGGATTCTGTGCGCCACCTCACGCACAATGAATACAAACTTTGCCCCCAGAAAAAGCAAAGAGCGCCACACCTGCAGGAGAAACCCAAATGTCATCACTGAGTAAAGAAGCCGTCCTCGTTCATGAAGCGCTGGTCGCTCGTGGGCTGGAGACGCCGATGCGTGCGCCAGTACAAGAAATTGATAACGAAACACGCAAGCGTTTGATTACCGGTCATATGACCGAGATTATGCAACTGCTGAATCTGGATCTGAGTGATGACAGTCTGATGGAGACCCCGCATCGCATCGCCAAAATGTATGTCGATGAGATCTTCTCCGGACTGGATTACTCCCGTTTCCCGAAAATCACCGTCATTGAAAACAAAATGAAGGTCGATGAAATGGTCACCGTGCGCGATATCACCCTGACCAGCACCTGCGAACACCACTTTGTCACCATCGATGGTAAAGCGACGGTAGCCTATATCCCGAAAGATTCGGTGATCGGCCTGTCGAAAATCAACCGCATCGTGCAGTTCTTCGCCCAGCGCCCGCAGGTCCAGGAGCGTCTCACGCAGCAGATCCTGATCGCGCTGCAGACGCTGCTCGGCACCAGCAACGTGGCGGTATCCATTGACGCGGTGCATTACTGCGTGAAAGCGCGCGGCATCCGCGACGCGACCAGCGCCACTACCACCACCTCCCTCGGTGGCCTGTTCAAATCCAGCCAGAATACCCGCCAGGAATTCCTGCGCGCAGTACGTCACCACAACTAAAACGGAGCAGGGTACATGGAGAGAAATGTCACGCTGGACTTTGTCCGCGGCGTCGCCATCCTCGGTATCCTGCTTCTCAATATCAGCGCCTTCGGCTTGCCGAAGGCCGCTTACCTCAATCCGGCCTGGTCAGGAAACGCGACCCTCAGCGACGCCTGGACCTGGGCGATCCTTGACCTGCTGGCGCAGGTGAAGTTTCTTACCCTGTTCGCGCTGCTGTTTGGCGCCGGTCTGCAGCTCCTGCTCCCCCGCGGCAAACGCTGGATCCAGTCGCGGCTGACCCTGCTGGCGCTGCTTGGTTTCATTCACGGTCTCTTCTTCTGGGATGGCGATATTCTGCTGGCCTACGCCCTGGTGGGGCTGGTGAGCTGGCGCATGGTGCGCGAGGCGCAGCATGTTAAATCGCTGTTTAACACCGGGGTGGTGCTCTACCTCACCGGCATTGCGGTGCTGGTCCTGCTGGGGATTATCTCGGGGACGGCCGCGAATCGCTCCTGGGTACCGGACGCAGCCAATCTGCAGTATGAGCAGTACTGGAAGCTGCACGGCGGCATGGAGGCGGTCAGCAACCGGGCGGATATGCTGTCGGACAATCTGTTGGCGCTCGGCGCGCAGTATGGCTGGCAGCTGGCGGGGATGATGCTGATAGGCGCGGCGCTGATGCGCAGCGGCTGGCTGAAAGGGCAGTTCAGCCAGCGTCACTATCGGCGCACCGGTGCGCTGCTGGTGCTAGCCGGGATGGCGGTGAATGTGCCGGCTATTGTCGCCCAATGGTATCTGGCCTGGGACTATCGCTGGTGCGCGTTTTTACTGCAGGCGCCGCGTGAACTGAGCGCTCCGCTGCAGGCTATCGGCTATGCCTCGCTGGCCTGGGGCTACTGGCCGCAGCTCTGCCGTTTCCGCCTGGTGGGGGCTATCGCCTGCGTCGGACGCATGGCGCTGAGCAACTACCTGCTGCAGACCCTGATCTGCACCACCCTGTTTTATCATCTCGGGCTGTTTATGCGCTTCGATCGTCTGCAGCTGCTGGCCTTTGTTCCCCCCATCTGGGCCGTCAACCTCCTCGTGTCATCACTCTGGCTACGCCGCTTCCGCCAGGGGCCGGTGGAATGGCTGTGGCGTCAGTTAACCCTGCGTGCGTCAGGGACATCATTGAAAGACACATCCAGATAACGATCTCGATCACAATCATTAACAAAACGGATGTAAACGTTTCCAGCCGTGTGACCTCACTCACGTAGCGGACCGCGGGTCGCTGCCAGAATAGCCTCCTTGCTGAGCACAGGAGGTGAATGTGACGTGCTGTAATTCTCTTAAGGTCGCTGAGTATGATCACCATTCGTGATGTCGCCCGCCAGGCGGGCGTATCCGTGGCCACCGTGTCGCGGGTGCTGAACAATAGCGCGCTGGTGAGTCCGGATACGCGCGACGTGGTGATGAAAGCGGTGACCCAGCTGGGCTACCGGCCCAACGCCAACGCCCAGGCGCTGGCCACCCAGGTCAGCGATACCATCGGCGTGGTGGTGATGGACGTCTCCGATGCCTTCTTCGGCGCGCTGGTGAAAGCGGTGGATACCGTCGCCCAGCAGCATCATAAGTATGTGCTGATCGGCAACAGCTATCACGAGGCGGAAAAAGAGCGCCATGCCATCGAGGTGCTGATCCGCCAGCGCTGCTCGGCGCTGATCGTCCATTCTAAAGCGCTCAGCGATGCTGAACTGAGCGACTTTATGCAACATATCCCGGGGATGGTGCTGATCAACCGCATCGTGCCGGGCTTTGCCCATCGCTGCGTCGGCCTCGACAACGTTAGCGGCGCGCTGATGGCTACCCGCATGCTGCTCAATCACGGCCACCAGCGCATCGGTTATCTCTCCTCCAATCACGGCATTGAAGACGACGATATGCGCCGGGAAGGGTGGAGCAAAGCGCTGCAGGAGCAGGGCATCATCGCCCCGGACAGCTGGGTCGGCTCCGGCTCCCCGGACATGCAGGGCGGCGAAGCGGCGATGGTCGAACTGCTGGGGCGGAATCTCGGCCTCACTGCGGTGTTCGCCTATAACGACAGCATGGCGGCCGGCGCGCTGACCACGCTGAAGGACAACGGCATTGTCGTGCCGCAGCATCTATCGCTGATTGGCTTTGATGATATTCCTATTTCCCGTTACACCGATCCTCAGCTGACCACCGTGCGCTATCCGGTAATGTCGATGGCGAAGCTGGCCACCGAGCTGGCGCTGCTGGGGGCGGCCGGCAAGCTGGATCGCGAGGCGACGCACTGCTTTATGCCCACCCTGGTGCGCCGTCACTCCGTTGCCCAGCGGCAAACTGTGGGGCCGATCACTAACTGAAGCGGCAGCGGGATGTAACCGCTTTCAATTTGTGAGTAAATTCACAGTATATTAACATTCACCTGATTATGATGGCAGCGTTTACCAGTCTGAACCGCGAGGTGATGGGAAATCCTCACTTTCTTCAGTAGGAACAAGGCGTTAAACGAGTATTAGAGTCGTATTTTTCTGGAGCGTTACCCGACACGGAAGACCGAATTTTCGTCGTGAAATGCGTTGTGCGGTAACACTAATGCAACAAATCCCGCCCGCACTTTTTCACAAAAATGACCCTGCATAATAAAACCGGAGATTCCATGAATAAGAAGGTGTTTACCCTCTCTGCTGTAATGGCTGGTCTGTTATTTGGCGCCGCAGCACACGCAGCAGATACCCGTATCGGCGTGACGATTTATAAATATGACGACAACTTTATGTCGGTGGTGCGTAAGGCGATTGAAAAAGATGGCAAATCCGCGCCTGACGTCCAGCTGCTGATGAATGACTCGCAGAACGACCAGTCGAAACAAAACGATCAGATTGACGTGCTGCTGGCGAAAGGCGTGAAAGCCCTGGCGATCAACCTGGTTGACCCGGCTGCGGCGGGAACGGTCATCGAAAAAGCGCGCGGGCAGAACATTCCGGTGGTGTTCTTCAACAAAGAGCCTTCCCGTAAAGCGCTGGATAGCTATGACAAAGCTTAT
The DNA here is from genome assembly GCF_029967715.1 of Klebsiella sp. V115_8. Taxonomy (NCBI): domain Bacteria; kingdom Pseudomonadati; phylum Pseudomonadota; class Gammaproteobacteria; order Enterobacterales; family Enterobacteriaceae; genus Klebsiella; species Klebsiella sp. V115_8. The sequence goes on along the minus strand of NZ_JASCAR010000041.1, from coordinate 86,275 downwards.
TACGTCGGTACCGACTCGAAAGAGTCCGGGATTATTCAGGGCGATCTGATCGCCAAGCACTGGAAAGCCAACCCGAACTGGGATCTGAATAAAGACGGCCAGATCCAGTACGTCCTGCTGAAAGGCGAGCCGGGCCATCCGGATGCGGAAGCGCGTACCACCTACGTTATCAAAGAGCTGAATGATAAAGGCCTGAAGACCCAGCAGCTGCAGATGGACACCGCCATGTGGGATACCGCCCAGGCGAAAGACAAAATGGACGCCTGGCTCTCCGGCCCGAATGCGAACAAGATTGAAGTGGTGATCGCTAACAACGACGCTATGGCGATGGGCGCGGTTGAAGCGCTGAAAGCGCACAACAAGAGCAGCATTCCGGTGTTCGGCGTGGATGCGCTGCCGGAAGCCCTGGCGCTGGTGAAATCCGGCGCGATGGCCGGTACCGTGCTGAATGATGCTAACAACCAGGCGAAAGCGACCTTCGATCTGGCGAAAAACCTGGCCGACGGAAAAGACGCTGCGGCAGGCACCAACTGGAAAATTGACAACAAGATTGTTCGCGTCCCCTATGTGGGCGTCGATAAAGACAACCTGAGCCAGTTTACCGGCAAATAATCGTGATGTGAGTTGCGGGCGTGGGTTATCCACGCCCGATTATTCCTGATACAGAACCAGACTCCTGCTGGCGTTATTGCGCCGGACGGGGCGTGCATGAACGCAGCCAGGTATAACTATGGTCAGCAATAATAGCGAACGGTCAGGCGAATATTTGTTGGAGATGAGCAACATCAACAAATCGTTTCCTGGCGTCAAGGCTCTTGATAATGTCAACCTGAAGGTTCGTCCGCACTCCATTCATGCGTTAATGGGTGAGAACGGCGCCGGTAAATCGACATTATTAAAATGCCTTTTTGGGATCTATCAAAAAGATTCCGGCAGCATTCTTTTTCAGGGAAAAGAGATCGATTTCCATTCGGCGAAAGAAGCCCTGGAAAACGGTATTTCGATGGTACATCAGGAATTAAACCTGGTCTTACAGCGTTCGGTCATGGACAACATGTGGCTCGGGCGTTATCCCACTAAAGGTATGTTTGTCGATCAGGACAAAATGTACCGGGACACCAAGGCCATATTTGATGAGCTGGATATTGATATCGACCCGCGCGCCCGCGTCGGTACCTTATCGGTATCCCAGATGCAGATGATTGAGATCGCCAAGGCGTTTTCCTATGACGCCAAAATCGTCATCATGGACGAGCCGACGTCCTCGCTGACGGAAAAAGAGGTCAACCATCTGTTTAAGATCATCCGCAAGCTGAAAGATCGCGGCTGCGGTATCGTCTATATCTCGCACAAAATGGAAGAGATTTTCCAGCTGTGCGATGAAATTACCATCCTTCGCGACGGCCAGTGGATCGCCACCCAGCCGCTGGAAGGGCTGGATATGGACAAGATCATCGCCATGATGGTCGGGCGTTCGCTCAACCAGCGCTTTCCGGATCGCGAAAACACCCCGGGAGAAGTGATCCTCCAGGTGCGCAATCTTACCTCCCTGCGCCAGCCGTCCATTCGCGATGTCTCCTTCGATCTGCATAAGGGCGAAATTCTCGGTATCGCCGGTCTGGTGGGCGCGAAGCGGACCGACATCGTGGAGACCCTGTTCGGGATCCGTGAGAAGGCCAGCGGCACCATCACCCTGCACGGGAAGAAGATCAACAACCACAGCGCCAATGAGGCGATTAACCACGGTTTTGCGCTGGTGACCGAGGAGCGGCGCTCCACCGGGATTTACGCCTATCTGGATATCGGTTTTAACTCGCTGATCTCCAATATTAAGAAATATAAAAACAGCGTCGGCTTGCTGGATAACTCGCGGATGAAGAGCGATACCCAATGGGTCATTGACTCTATGCGCGTTAAAACCCCCGGCCAGCATACGCAGATTGGTTCGCTTTCCGGTGGTAACCAGCAAAAGGTCATTATTGGCCGCTGGCTGCTGACCCAGCCGGAGATCCTGATGCTGGACGAGCCGACGCGCGGTATCGACGTCGGCGCCAAATTCGAGATCTATCAGCTGATTGCCGAGCTGGCTAAAAAAGATAAAGGGATCATTATTATTTCCTCCGAAATGCCGGAACTGCTGGGGATTACCGACCGCATTCTGGTGATGAGCAACGGCCTGGTCGCGGGCATTGTTGAGACTAAAACCACCACGCAAAACGAAATACTGCGTCTTGCGTCATTGCACCTTTAAGATCAGGGGCTTCACATGAGTGCGTTAAATAAAAAGAGTTTTCTCACTTACCTGAAAGAGGGTGGGATATATGTCGTCCTTCTGGTCCTGTTGGCCATTATTATTTTCCAGGATCCGACATTTTTAAGTCTGCTCAACCTGAGTAATATTCTGACCCAGTCCTCGGTGCGTATTATTATTGCCCTCGGGGTGGCCGGACTGATCGTCACGCAGGGCACCGACCTCTCCGCCGGCCGTCAGGTGGGACTGGCGGCGGTGATTGCCGCGACCATGCTGCAGGCGGTGGATAATGCCAACAAGGTGTTCCCGGATATGGCGACTATGCCGATCCCGCTGGTCATCCTGCTGGTATGCGCCATCGGGGCGGTCATCGGCCTGATTAACGGGATCGTCATTGCTTATCTGAACGTGACGCCGTTTATTACCACCCTTGGGACCATGATCATCGTCTACGGCATTAACTCGCTGTACTACGACTTCGTGGGCGCGTCGCCGATCTCCGGCTTCGACAGCCATTTCTCCCATTTCGCGCAGGGGTTTGTGGCGCTGGGCTCGTTCCGCCTGTCCTACATCACCTTCTACGCGCTGATTGCCGTCTTCTTTGTCTGGATCCTGTGGAACAAGACGCGCTTTGGTAAAAACATCTTCGCTATCGGCGGTAACCCGGAAGCGGCGAAGGTCTCCGGGGTCAACGTAGCGTTGAACCTGCTGATGATTTACGCCCTCTCCGGCGTGTTCTACGCCTTCGGCGGCCTGCTGGAAGCCGGTCGTATCGGCTCGGCGACCAATAACCTCGGCTTTATGTACGAACTGGACGCCATCGCCGCCTGCGTGGTGGGCGGCGTATCGTTCAGCGGCGGGGTAGGGACCGTATTCGGCGTGGTGACCGGGGTGATTATCTTCACCGTGATCAACTACGGCCTGACCTATATCGGCGTTAACCCTTACTGGCAGTACATCATTAAGGGGGCGATCATTATCTTCGCCGTGGCGCTGGATTCCCTGAAATACGCCCGTAAGAAGTAATTTTTGCCTGAGTAAAAACCCGCGCCTGGCGCGGGTTTTTTTATATCTGAAACGGATGCGTTGATGGAGGCTACTTTTCTTTCTGCAGCTCCAGTAGCTGCTCCGGGGTGACCGCCGGGTAGGACTGGGCGTCATCCGGCACGTCGTGCTGCTGCGCCGGAATCGGAATTAAAGGACCGAGGAAGCGCGGTTCCCGTTTGAAGATGTAGAGGTCCGCCAGCGCGCCGAAGCGGGCGCCGAATTCGCGCAGCCGCACGCTCCACATATCCTTCGGCGACGGCACCGCGTAGCACTGAGCCTGGATCCCCATATGCAGGGCGATAAACAGCGCCCGTTCGCAGTGGAAGCGTTGGGTGATGATAATGAAGTCGTTGGTGTCGAACACTTTGCGGGTGCGGACGATCGAGTCGAGCGTGCGGAAACCGGCATAGTCCAGCACGATATCCGCCGGATCGACACCGCCTTTAATCAGGTCCCGGCGCATAGTCATCGGTTCATTGTAGCTTTGCAGGGCGTTATCCCCGCTCAGCAGCAGATAGTTGACCTTGCCGCTGTTGTAGGCGTTGAGCGCGCCCTGGATGCGGTAGCGGTAATACTGATTGATCACCCCGGTGCGGTAGTATTTAGCGGTGCCCAGCACCACGCCGACCTGGCGGTAGGGGAGGTCCTGCAGCTCGTCATAGATATAGGGCGCGGTTTTCCAGCTCATCCAGCGGTCAAGACCCAGCACGGTCAACAGCAGCAGGCCGAGCAGGACTAACAGGCTGTAGAACACACGCTTTAACATGAACTTGGCTCAATAATAGACAACGGAGTCTTCAGGCTACTTTACCCGCCGGGTAAGCGCAAGAAACCCGCGTTTAATTGCGGGGATTTTCAGCAATATGAGCCGATCGCCGATCCCAGACCGGGCAAGGCGTAGCCGCAACCTGTTCTCCGGCCCTTCGGGAACGTCTCAGCGACTTTGAGGCCGTCAGGTCGGCAGTTTCAGCAGCCATCGCGATCTTCAGCTCGCAATGGCGCGAACGGTAGGTCGGGTAAGCGGAGCGCCACCCGACAACATAACGGCATAAAAGGTCGGCCGGATTAGACGAAACCGTCATCCGGCCATCTGCTCAGGCGCGCAGGCTGATTAACCTAACAGCACGCGCTCGATATTGTGGCAGCCCAGCGCCTTCAGGGTGGCGACGGTGGCGTCCCACTGAATCAGCGCCGCATCGGCTTTCTCCGCCAGGATCGCCCGTTGGATGTCCGGATAATCATAGCCGTTGAGGCTGAGGAGATTCAGCGCCCCCTGCAGCGGCGGCAGCGTCGGGTTGAACGCCGCGTTTTCCGCATAGCTGCCGCTGAAAAGGGTGCCATCTTTCAGCTCCAGCGCTACGCCGGAAGGCGAGTGGCTGTACGGCGCGTGGCAGCGGTTAGCGGCCTCAATCGCCGCCTGGGACAGGGCATCGCCGCTGACCGGGAAGCCGTGGTTCTGGTGGTCCATCAGCAGGGTTTTGATCTCCAGGTCTTTCGGGCCGAAGGCATCCGGCAGATAGTGCTGCAGCGCATGGGCTTCGCGACCGGGCAGATGAATGCGCAGCGCCAGTCCGCTGTTCAGTTCGTTCATAAACTGACGGCAATGGCCGCACGGCGTGTAGTTCACCGTGATAGCGCGCAGGGAGGTTTCACCGCGCAGCCAGGCGTGGCTGATGGCGCTCTGCTCCGCATGGACGGTCTGCTGCATGGTGGCGCCGAGAAACTCCATGTTGCCGCCAAAGTACCAGCGGCCGCTGACGCCGCGGGCGATAGCCCCGACGTTAAAGTGGGAAAGGTCGGCGCGCGCGCAGGCGGCGGCCAGCGGCAGTAGCGCAAAGGCCAGCGCGTCTTCGTCCAGACCTGTCGCCTGTTGCAGCGTCGCCACCTGATCGGCTTCGAGCAGCGCCGGGAAGTGCGGGTCGGCGAGCATCGGGGCGATGGCCGCCTGCAGGTCTGCTGCCAGAGTCGTCAAAGCAGCTTGAAAACGTGAGTGCATAGCGTTGCCTCATAACAGTGTAATGGGAAACCAGTGTACGGGCGTCAAGGGGTTTCAAATGTGATTTACGTCTCATTGCTAATGCAACTTTTCATTGTTGCATTGATAAATGTGATTTGAATCACATTTCATCCCACTACCGCAAGGATCAGCGGGAATAAAAACGGCGCCATCAACGAAGTGATGATCCCGCACAGCACCAGCGCCAGCGAGCTGAACGCCCCTTCCTGATAGTCCAGTTCCGCACAGCGCGCGGTACCGAGGGCGTGCGAGGCGGTGCCCATCGACAGGCCGCGCGACGCTTTAGTGCGAATACGCATCAGGTTGAGCAGGGTATGGCCGAATACCGCGCCAAGGATGCCGACAAAAATCACGCACACGGCGCTGATGGCCGGGATGCCGCCGATACTGCCGCTTACCGCCATGGCAATCGGCGTGGTCACCGATTTGGGCAGAACAGAGGCGGCGATCTGCGGTGTGGCGCCCATCAGCAGGGCCACGGTGGTGCCAGTGATCATCGCCACGCAGCTGCCGATAAAGCAGATGGTGATGATCGATTTCCAGCGCGCGCGGATCTGGTGCAGCTGTTCATACAGCGGGAAAGCCAGCGCGACCACCGCCGGCTGCAGCAGATCGTTCAGGATCTTGCTGCCGGCAAAGTAACGCTCATAGGAGATCCCGGTCAGCAGCAGAAACGGGATTATCACTACCATCGCCACCAGCAGCGGGTTGAGTAGCGGGAACTTAAAGCGGGCCGCCAGTTTGCGGGCGAGGAAAAAGACGATCAGGGTTAGCGGCAGCGACCACCAGATTTCATGCATCATTTTTCTTTTCCTTTTGCCCAATCACTTTGCGTTCGCCATGCACCAGGTGAGAGCTCCAGCTCACCACCACAAACACCACCAGCGTGCTGATGGCGCAGGAGATGACGACCGGCCCCAACTGGGCGCGCAGCAGATCCCAGTACTGCATCACGCCGACGCCGATCGGCACGAACAGCAGCGCCATATAGCGGATCAGGATATTGCAGCCGGGGTTGACCCACTGCGGCGGCATAATTTGCAGCGCCAGCAGCACGAAGAGGATCAGCATGCCGATGATGCTGCCGGGGATGGTGATGGGCAGCAGCCCGGCGATAAATATTCCGGCGTATAAGCAGGCGTAAATCAGGACGAAAGCCCGCAGGTAGTGCCAGATAATAGTCAGCGATTTACTCATGGTAATAACCCTTGATGAAGTGCATTCATCATACAATTAATCCCTAAAATGTGCTACCGATCACATCATGAATTCTATGCATAGCGCTGATAGCGTACGGGAACAATAGCCTCTCCCGGCAGGACCTGACAGCTCGCAGCTTTGGGTATATCGGGTCCCACGCTACCTTTTTGGAAGAGAAGCGGCAAATGAAGGCGGTATGAGACGCCGCAGACTCCTGTAAAGCATAGAGATTATCTCCTCGCTTTGCCGCATTCGCCGAATGGGGAATGGCGTACGGCAGGCGGGACGCATTGAGCACTTTCAACCAACGCCCGGAGGCGCTACCATAGCGCCTCTTTTTTTTCCGGGTAACGATATGCGTGTACTACTGGCGCCGATGGAAGGCGTGCTCGATTCGCTGGTGCGCGAGCTGCTGACCGAAGTGAACGATTACGATCTGTGCATCACCGAGTTTCTGCGGGTGGTGGATCAACTGCTGCCGGTTAAATCGTTCTACAGGCTGTGCCCGGAACTGCATCATCAAAGCCGCACCCCGTCCGGTACCCGCGTGCGCGTCCAGCTGCTGGGGCAATATCCCGAGTGGCTGGCGGAAAACGCCGCCCGCGCGGTGGCGCTGGGCTCGTGGGGCGTCGATTTAAACTGCGGCTGTCCGTCGAAACTGGTGAACGGCAGCGGCGGCGGGGCGACGCTGCTGAAAGACCCGGAGCTTATCTATCGCGGCGCGAAGGCGATGCGCGAGGCGGTGCCCGGTCATCTGCCGGTGACGGTGAAAGTTCGTCTCGGCTGGGACAGCGGCGAACGGCGCTTTGAAATCGCCGACGCGGTGCAGCAGGCGGGGGCCAGCGAGCTGGTGGTCCACGGCCGCACTAAAGAAGATGGCTACAAAGCGGAGCGCATCAACTGGCAGGCCATCGGCGAGATCCGCCGGCGCCTGACCATTCCGGTAGTCGCCAACGGCGAAATCTGGGACTGGCAAAGCGCTCAGGACTGTATGGCCGTCACCGGCTGCGATTCGGTGATGATTGGCCGCGGGGCGCTCAACGTACCGAACCTCAGCCGGGTGATCAAATACAACGAACCGCGCATGCCGTGGCCGCAGGTGGTTCAGCTGTTGCAAAAATATACCCGTCTGGAAAAGCAGGGCGATACCGGCCTGTATCATGTGGCGAGAATTAAGCAGTGGCTGGGCTATTTACGCAAGGAATATACCGAGGCGCTGACGCTGTTTAATGAAATTCGCGCCCTGCAAACCTCTGCTGAAATAGCGGCGGCGATCGCCCGCTATTAAGCGCCATATTGTTATTCGCTTCACATATTATTACTTGTCTGCCTATTGATGATAGGCATGAGTGAAATAAAGTGATACTGTGCGGTCAATCAATTCAGGATTGCTACTGAACGCAGGCAAAACCTAAGCACTTCCGTCATTCGTGGCGGCAAGTGCTTAGGTTTTTTTTTGGCCAAAATTTAACGGTGGGTAAATGATGACGTAAAACAAGAGATTGTCATTCATCTTTTCTCTGGCGCGGTCGCGGTTTTATTACCGAAGGAGGCCCCTGCCATTCATTTTTTAAAAAAGAAAACAGGTAAATAAATAGCCTGGGGATCCCCTTTGTTTTTATTCAGTCACGGTGGAGATCACAATGTATAACAAAAAAATAAATCAGCTTTTTATCGGCGCGGCGCTGGCGGCGATGGCGCCCGTCGTGAACGCGGCGCAAACCCCGGCGTGGAACGGCAGCGTGCTGGGGTTTGAAGCCGGACAGCCAGGGCTGCTGGGCGATATGCTGGGTATTCGTCCAATCCTTGAAGAGAACGGCTTTCATTATAATCTCGGCTATCTTAACGAGATGGCCTACAACGCCGGCGGCGGTTATAACCACGATAAACATCTGGCCTATATTGACCAGGTGTCGTTGACCTTTACCCAGGATCTTGAGCGCTGGACCGGCATACCGGACGCCCGTCTCGAGGGCAACATCGTCAACCGCAACCACGATGATAACCTCACCACGAAACGGCTGCAGGATCCGCGGGTCAGCTTCAACGATCTGTCGCAGGAGAGCTGGGGCGGCGGGTCGATCACCCGTCTCGGCTGGCTGACCTTCGCCCGCAGCTTTGACGACCGTCGCCTGACCTGGCGCATCGGCATGATGAACAAGGTGCAAACCTTCGACCAGATCATTCCCTGCGATTTCCAGTTGCTGACCCAGTGCGGCGGCAAATCGGCCAACTCGCTGACCTGGAATAACTGGAACATCCACACCTGGGGCACCACCCTGGAGTACAAGCTGACGCCGACGGTGACCCTCAAAGGCGGGGTGATGGAGCAAAACCCGCAGGCCGCCTCGCGCAGCCATGCCTGGAGCTGGTCGACGAAGGGCAGCAAAGGCATTTTACTGCCGATGGAGATCGAAACCCGTCCGCTGATGAATGGCCTGCCGGGAGCCTATAACCTCGGCGTGGTCTGGACTAACGCGCCGCAAAGCGACCTCTACAGCGGCAAATCCGGCGGCGCCGGGGCGACGGACCCGCAGGGCTACGCCGAGCACGACAGCACCTGGTTTATGTACGCCGGCCTGAACCAGCAGATTACCCGCCACGCCGACGATCCGCTGCGGGGAATGAGCGTCTCGCTGAGCGGCAGCCTCAGCGACCAGCGCAGCAACTATATCCACTCCGCCGTCGCCGCCTCGATGCGTTACCGCGGGCTGTTTGACGCCCGTCCGGAGGACTGGATCGGCTTCGGCCTGACGTGGATCGACATGAGCAGCCACTACGCGCGCAATCAGCGCTATATGAACCAGCTCAGCGGCGCCGCCGACTATAACGATCCGGCCTGGCAGCCGGTGGCCGGCCACTCGCTGAACGGCGAACTCTATTATCGCTTCCGCCCGGTCTCCTGGCTGGAGCTGCAGCCGGGCCTGCAGTACTGGCACCGTCCGGGCGGCATTGCGCAGACCCAGGACGCGTGGGTGGTGGAGTGGAAAACCGTCGTCACCTTCTGATAGTCGCGATCTTAATCACGTTTTTTCACTTGTCAGGTTGAGCACGCAGCAGAAGTTGTTACAGTGCTGGCGTTGGATTGCAACTGCTGCGGCAGGCAAAACCTGATTACCTGGCGTTTCGTCGGGGGTCAGGTTTTTTTGTTTCTGGGGTCAATATGCAAATCGCCAAAGTACTCAATAACAATGTGGTGGTGGTTCTTGACGAACACCAGCGCGAACAGGTGGTGATGGGGCGAGGGCTGGCCTTTCAGAAACGCCCGGGCGACGCGCTGGACGACAGCAAAATTGAAAAAGTCTTCGCCTTACAAAGCGATGAACTGGTCGGCCGCTTAGGTGAACTGCTCAGTCAGATTCCGTTAGAAGTGATGACCACCTGCGATCGCATTATCGACCTGGCGCGCGGGCGGTTAGGCAAGTTACAGGAAAGTTTGTACATCACGTTAACGGATCACTGTCACTTTGCTATCGAGCGGCAGAAAAAGGGCATCGCACTGCGTAACGTGCTGCTGTGGGAGATCAAGCGGCTCTATCCGAAGGAGTTCGCGCTGGGCCAGGAGGCAAGGGCCATTATTGGCAAACGGCTCGGCGTGGCGCTGGCGGAGGATGAAGCCGGATTTATCGCCCTCCATCTGGTGACGGCGCAGCTCAACAGCGAAATGCCGGAGGTCATGCACGTGACCCGGGTGATGCAGGAGATCCTGCAGCTGGTGAAGTATCAGCTGCAGCTGAACTACGACGAGGAGTCGCTGAGCTATCAGCGTTTCGTCACCCACCTGAAGTTTTTCGCCCAGCGGATGCTGACCCGCACGGTGGTGGAAGATGACGACGTCTCGCTGCACAGCGCGGTGAAAGACAACTACGCCAAAGCGTGGAAGTGCGCGGAAACGGTGGCGACGCATCTGCAAAAGCAGTATCAGCGGGCGCTGACCACCGAAGAAATTATGTTTCTTGCCATTCATATTGAACGGGTAAGAAAAGAGGGACGCTAAGTCTCCCGACAAAACTGGATTGTTACTGCATGATGCAGGCAAAACCTGAGCGCGACGCCTACCGGCGTGGTTCTCGGGTTTTTTTTATTTTTACTACTCAGTCGCCGGTTGTCTGCGGGCAGCGGCAGTAAGGAAAAGAGCATGGAATATAAAGCACTCGCGCAGGACATTCTCCGCCGCGTCGGCGGCAAAGAGAACATTGTGAGTCTGGTTCACTGTGCGACACGTCTGCGTTTTAAGCTGAAAGATAACGGCAAAGCCGATGCCGAAGGGCTGAAGGCCAACCCGGGCGTCATTATGGTGGTGGAGAGCGGCGGCCAGTTTCAGGTGGTGATTGGCAACCACGTTCACGACGTCTGGCTGGCGGTGCGTCAGGAGGCAGGGTTAAGCGACGACAGCGAACCGGTGGCGGAAAGCGTTGAAAAGGGGTCGCTGCTGGGGCAGATCATCGATGTCGTGTCGGGAATTTTCACGCCGTTTATCGGCGTGCTGGCGGCCTCCGGTATCCTGAAAGGGATGCTGGCGCTGGCGGTCGTCTGCGGTTGGCTGACCCCGCAACAGGGAACCTATAAAATCTGGTTTGCCGCCAGCGACGCGCTGTTCTTTTTCTTCCCGCTGTTTCTCGGCTACACCGCCGGTAAAAAATTTGGCGGTAACCCGTTTGTTTCGATGGTGATCGGCGGGGCGTTAACCCACCCGCTGATGATTCAGGCCTTTGAGGCCAGCCAGGCGCCGGGCGCGGCGGTGGAGCACTTTCTCGGCATCCCGGTGACCTTTATTAATTACAGCTCATCGGTGATCCCGATTATTCTCGCCTCATGGGTCTGCTGCTGGCTGGAGCGCAAGAGCAACGCGCTGCTGCCGTCATCGATGAAAAACTTTTTTACGCCGGCGATTTGTCTCGCCGTTGTGGTTCCGCTGACGTTTCTGCTGATTGGCCCTCTGGCGACCTGGCTCAGTCATCTGTTGGCCCAGGGGTATCAGATTATCTACGCGGTGGCGCCGTGGCTGGCGGGAGCGGCGATGGGCGCGCTGTGGCAGGTTTGTGTGATCTTCGGCCTGCATTGGGGACTGATTCCGCTGATGATTAACAATCTGACGGTGCTTGGCCATGATTCCATGCTGCCCATGCTGCTGCCGGCCGTTATGGGGCAGGTCGGCGCGGTGCTGGGTATTTTGCTGAAAACCCGCGATGCCCGTCAGAAAGTGCTGGCCGGTTCTGCGTTTTCAGCGGGCATCTTCGGCATTACCGAGCCCGCTATCTATGGCTTAACATTGCCGCTGCGCCGGCCGTTTATCTTCGGCTGCGTGGCGGGCGCCATCGGCGGCGCTATTGTGGGTTTCAGTAACGCTAACGTCTATTCATTCGGCTTCGGGAACATCTTTACCGTGGCGCAAATGATCCCGCCCCAAGGGCTTGATAGCACCGTTTGGGGCGGCGTAGTGGGCATCTTCGCGGCGTTGATTATCTCCTGTGGTTTAACTTTCTTCGCCGGCCTGCCGCGCGCCAGCGCCGCGCCGGGCGCCGTGGCGGTAGCGCCGGTCTCGGCAAACGACATTCTGGCGCCGATGAGCGGCAGCGTCATCGCCCTCGATCAGGTGCCGGACAGCACCTTCGCCAGCGGCCTGCTGGGGAATGGGGTCGCCATTATCCCGGCGGTAGGCAAAGTCATCGCCCCGTTCACCGGCGAAGTGGCCTCTCTGTTTCAGACCAAACACGCCATCGGCCTGCAGAGCGACAGCGGCATTGAGCTGCTGATCCACGTCGGCATCGACACGGTCAAACTCGACGGCGTGCCGTTTACCGCGCATGTGAAAGAGGGTGACAGAGTTCAGGCCGGCGATCTGCTGATTGAGTTCGATCGTCAGGCAATTCTGGACGCCGGTTACGACCTGGCGACCCCGATTATTATCAGCAACAGCGATGACTATCGTGAGATCGACACGGTGGCGCCCAGCGCCGTCGAAGCCGGTCAGCCGCTGTTGTCAGTCAGCCATTAATCACAGGAGAGAGAGATGAAAACATTCCCGGCAGATTTTTTATGGGGCGGCGCGACCGCGGCGAATCAGGTGGAAGGGGCGTACCTGGAAGATGGCAAAGGGTTATCCACCTCCGATGCGCAGCCGCACGGCGTCTTCGGCGAAGTGGTCGAGCGCGTACCCGGCGACAGCGGGATTAAGGATGTGGCGATCGATTTTTACCATCGTTACCCGGAAGATATCGCCCTGTTTGCCGAGATGGGCTTTAACTGCCTGCGGGTGTCCATCGCCTGGACCCGTATCTACCCCAACGGCGATGACGCCGAGCCGAACGAAGCCGGACTCGTGTTCTACGACAAGTTGTTCGACGAGATGGCGAAGCACAACATCACCCCGCTGGTGACGCTGTCGCATTATGAAATGCCGTGGGCGCTGGTGAAAAACTACGGCGGCTGGGGTAGCCGGGAGGTGATTGGCTTCTTTGAGCGCTACGCCCGGACGGTGTTCAGCCGTTATAAAAACAGGGTCAAACTGTGGCTGACCTTTAACGAAATCAATATGTCGCTGCATGCCCCGATGACCGGCGTCGGCCTGCCGGCCGGCAGCAGCAAAGGCGAGGTATATCAGGCCATTCACCACCAGCTGGTGGCCAGCGCCCTGGCGGTCAAAGCCTGTCACGAGCTGGTGCCCGAGGGCAAAATCGGCAATATGCTGCTCGGCGGGTTGATGTATCCCTTGAGCTGCAAACCGGAAGATGTGTTCGAGACGCTGCAGGAGAACCGCAGCTGGCAGTTCTTCGGCGACGTGCAGGCGCGCGGGGCGTACCCGGGCTATATGCAGCGCTTTTTCCGCGACAACGGCATCACGCTCGACATCACCGAGGCCGATCGCGACACGCTGAAAACCACCGTCGATTTTATCTCCTTCAGCTACTACATGACCGGGTGCGTCACCGCCGATGAGGCGCTGAACCAGCAGGCGCGCGGCAATATTCTCAGCATGGTGCCGAACCCGCACCTGGCGAGCTCGGAGTGGGGCTGGCAGATAGACCCCCTGGGCCTGCGTACGCTGCTGAACGTGCTGTGGGATCGCTATCAGAAGCCGCTGTTTATCGTGGAAAACGGTCTGGGCGCCAAAGATAAGGTGGAAGCCGACGGCAGCATTAACGATGACTACCGCATCAGCTACCTGAACGACCATCTGGTGCAGGCGCGGGAGGCCATTGACGATGGCGTTGAGCTGATGGGCTTTACCAGCTGGGGACCGATTGACCTGGTGAGCGCCTCGAAGGCGGAGCTGTCGAAGCGCTACGGCTTTATCTATGTCGACCGCCATGATGACGGCACCGGCACCCTGGCGCGCAGTAAGAAGAAGAGCTTTGACTGGTATAAAGAGGTGATTGCCAGCCGCGGCGCCAGCCTGAAAGCGTAACGCTTCTCCGCCCGGCCATCGTCGGGCGGGGGATTAAGCCGGTTTACGCGCGCGCAGTAAAAAGATCATCGGCCGCTCTTTCTCTTCATCCAGGGCGGGCTGTTGAGCAATCTGTTCGGCGCCTGGTCCCCACTCATCCAGCTGCTCCAGCACAAAACCGGCGGCGATAAGCGCGTTTATCCAGCTCGAGAGTTTGCGGTGCTGTTTAATGACGCCCTCGGCAAACCAGTTGCTGACGCGCTCCCCCTCCTGCTGATAGTGGCTGACCGGCCAGCTCTTTTGCCCCTGTTCATTCACCTGCCATCCCTGCTGCAGCGGCGCGGTATAGATGGGATGTTCGGCAGAAAAAACCAGGATACCGCCAGGGACCAGCGCCTGCTGCAGGGTGGAGAAGAGCGGGGCGATGTCGGGTAAATAATGCAGGGCCAGCGAGCTGTAGATCAGATCGCAGCTGTTGGCGGGCAGCGTCAGGGTTTGCAGATCGGCGCAGCGGTAGTCAATCTCATCCCCGCGGGTCATTTCCCGTGCCTGCGCCAGCATACGCCGGGAGATATCAAAACCCATTATCTGGCTGGCTCCCTGCTGCTGCGCCCAGCGGCAAAACCAGCCGTAGCCGCAGCCGAGATCCACCACCCGCAAACCGGCTAGCGGCGGCAGCATTTGCTGCAGGGCAGGCCACTCCGGTGCGCCATCCAGCCCTTTCACCGAACGATCGAGGGTTGCATAGCCGGCGAAGAAGTGCGGATCGTCATAAATATTCTGGCTCATATTCATCCCTTGAATTGATAAGTTTGTTTATTTTTAGCAAACTAATAATTTAGTCACACGCTTTACTAAACGCGTTTAATTCAATTAACTTATGATCACTCACCTGATTATATTATCTGACCTGTCTAATGAAATTGAGATTAAATAATAGCGTGCTGGCGGCCTTGCCCCTGGCCATCGCGCTGGTAGGCTGCGCGCCTTCCCATGAGGTTGCTCGTCCGCCGCAGCAGCAAATTCCGGCTTCCCATGTTGCCATGGATCTCCCCGCCGCCGTCAAAAACGGCTGGCCGCAGACCGACTGGTGGAAAGACTACCACGATGCCCAACTGGATAATTTGATTCAGCGCGCGCTCGCCAACGCGCCGGATATGCAGATTGCCGAACAGCGCATCAGGCTTGCCGAAGCGCAGGCCAGAATGTCGCAGGCGAATCTTGGCCCGGAGATGGATTTCTCCGCTGACATCGAACGTCAACGCATGTCGGCCGAAGGTCTGATGGGGCCGTTCGCCACCGACACCGACGGCAATACCGGCCCGTGGTACACCAACGGTACCTTCGGCCTGACCGCCGGCTGGGATCTCGATCTGTGGGGCAAAAACCGTGCGCTGGTGAAAGCCCGCATCGGCGAGCTGAAAGCCCAGGTGGCCGAGCAGGCTCAGACCCGCGAGCTGCTCTCCGGCAGCGTGGCGCGCCTGTACTGGCAGTGGCAGACGGAAGCGGCGATCAAAGCGGTGCTGCAGCAGGTGAAAAACGAGCAAAATAATATCGTGACGGTCGACAAGGCCCTGTATCAGCGCGGGATCACCAACTCCGCCGAAGGGGCGGAAAACGATATTAACGTCAGCAAAACCGACCAGCAGCTGGCGGACGTGGCGGGCACGATGAAAGAGATTGAAGCGCGGCTGATGGCCCTGACCAACAGCCAGAGCCAGTCGCTAAACCTCAAACCCGCCAGCCTGCCGACGGTCAGCGCGCAGCTGCCGGACACCCTTGGCTATGAGCTGCTGGCGCGTCGCCCGGATCTGCAGGTCGCTCACTGGTATATCGAGGCGTCGCTGAGCGAAGTGGACGCGGCGAAGGCGGCGTTTTACCCGGACATCAATCTGATGGCGTTCCTGCAGCAGGATGCCCTGCACTTAAGCGATCTTTTCCGCCATTCGGCGCAGCAGATGGGCGTCACCGCCGGACTGACGCTGCCGATCTTCGACAGCGGTCGCCTCAATGCCAATCTGGATATCGCCAGCGCGCAGAACAGCCTGTCCATCGCCCAGTACAACAAAGCGGTGGTGGACGCCGTCAACCAGGTGGCGAAAACCGCCAGCCAGGTCGAGACGCTGATGGCCAAGAGCCAACAGCAGCAGCAGGTTGAAAAAGACGCCCAGCGGGTGGTGGACCTGGCGCAGGCCCGGATGGCGGCGGGGATCTTGCCCGGCTCCCGGGTCAGTATGGCGAAGCTCCCGGCGCTGCAGGAGCGTATCACCGCCTTGCGCCTGCACGGCCAGTGGATTGACGCCAGCATTCAGCTGACCTCGGCCCTCGGCGGCGGCTACCACCAGAGCGTGAAGTAACCGGCCACCCGGCGCGTCAGCGGGCGCGCCGCTCAGTCTTTCTTCTTCCCTTCGCGCCGCCTGAACCACCAGTGGGCGGCCACGACCACCACCACCGCGAGGATCAGCCAGATCCAGTGCTTCAGATGGGCGTCGAGGTGGTGCAGCCACGGGCCAACCACCTCGCCGCCAAGATAGCCTATGGTGGTAAACAGCAGAGCCCACACCAGCGCCCCGGCAATATTCAGCGGCAGGAAAATGCGCGGCGGCAGGCGGCTGGCGCCGATCAGCAGGGGGCCGATCACCCGGAAGCCGTACATAAAGCGGGTGCCGATGACAAACAGCCACGGCCGGTGCTGGATCATGCGCTGGGCTTTCCTGATCCGCGCCTTCTGGCTGGCGAAACGGCGCAGAATGCGCCCGCCGAAGCGGCGACCAAGCAGATAGAGCAACTGATCGCCAATCATCCCGCCGAGGGCGACAGCGATCACCACCAGGGGAAACTTCAGTAGTCCCTGATGCGCCGCGACGCCGCCCAGCAGGGTAATGGTCTCACCTTCCGCCATGCTGCCGACGATCAGCGCCGCGTAGCCATACTGGGAAATCAGGTGATTGATATCCATAAACAGCTTATCTCCTTACCTCATCACCTGTTAATCATACACCCTGCAGACCAAAACGCGTCGAACGCAGATTTTTTGTGCTGTACACAAAATAATCTACAGGGTGAATTATACTTGGATCAGTGCAGTACGAAGCCGTGACAAGGGGGACGCTATGAACCATGTCTGGGGGCTCTTCGCTCATCCCAACCGGGAGATGAGCGTGATAAAGAGCGAGAATGAAACCATTTCTCATCACTATACGCACCATGTGCTGCTGATGGCGGCGGTTCCGGTGGTTTGCGCCTTTATCGGCACCACGCAGCTGGGCTGGAACTTCGGTGACGGCACCATTATTAAACTGTCGATGTGGACCGGGCTGGCGCTGGCTGTCCTGTTTTATGCCGTGATGCTGGCCGGGGTGGCGATCATGGGGCGGGTTATCTGGTGGATGGCCAGGCAATATCCGCAGCAGCCTTCCCTGAAACGCTGCATGGTCTTTGCCGGCTATGTGGCCACGCCGCTGTTCCTGAGCGGGATTGTGGCGCTCTATCCGCTGGTCTGGCTGTGCGCGCTGATCGGTACCGTTGCCCTGTTCTATACCGGTTATCTGCTCTATCTCGGGATCCCGACCTTCCTGAGCATTAACCGGGAAGAGGGGCTCAGTTTCGCCAGCTCGACCCTGGCCATCGGGGTGCTGGTGCTGGAAGTACTGCTGGCGATCACCGTGGTGCTATGGGGGTATGGCTACCGACTGTTCTGATCGGACGAAACGGGTCAATATGCATTGCCGGCAAATATGTATTTTATGTCGGCAATGCAGCATTTCTTCACGATTCTTATTAGGCACAGGGCCTTACGGCGCGGTATGATGGCGTTTGCCAGCGAAGTTGCCCACTTAACCTCGCGGCGTACGTTCCATAACGTGCAAAAATACTTTTCAGAATGCCCATGATGCCGAAATTCCGAGTCTCTTTGCTCAGCCTGACCTTGCTGCTGGCTGTGCCTTTTGCGCCCCAGGCGTTAGCAAAAACCCCGATGGCGGTAGCCGCCTCGCAGCCGGACATCGCTTCCGGCAGCGCCATGATCGTCGATCTGGCCACCAAAAAAATCATCTACGCCAGCCAGCCGGATCTGGTGCGCCCGATGGCGTCGATCACCAAGGTGATGACCGCCATGGTGGTTCTCGATGCCCATCTGCCGCTGGACGAAATGCTGACGGTGGATATCAGCCATACTCCGGAAATGAAGGGGATTTACTCCCGCGTGCGTCTCAACAGCCAGATCAGCCGCCGCGATATGCTGCTGCTGGCGCTGATGTCTTCCGAGAACCGCGCGGCCGCCAGCCTGGCGCATCACTATCCGGGCGGCTACGACGCCTTTATTCGCGCGATGAACGCCAAAGCGCAGGCGCTGGGTATGACCCATACCCGCTATGTGGAGCCCACCGGTCTGTCGGTGCATAACGTCTCCACCGCCCGCGATCTGACCAAACTGCTGATCGCCAGCGAGCAGTACCCGCTGATTGGCCAGCTGAGCACCACCAAAGAAGAGACCGCCACCTTTGCCCATCCGGCCTACAGCCTGCCGTTCCGCAACACTAACCATCTGGTGTATCGCGACAACTGGAACATCCAGCTGACCAAAACCGGCTTCACCAACGCTGCCGGCCACTGCCTGATTATGCGCACGGTGATTAACCAACGTCCGGTGGCGCTGGTGGTGATGGATGCCTTCGGCAAATATACCCACTTCGCCGACGCCAGCCGTTTGCGGACGTGGATCGAGACCGGGAAGGTGATGCCAGTCCCGGCTTCGGCGCTGAGCTATAAAAAGCAGCGCGAAGCGCAGATGGCGGAGGCGATGCTGAAAGGCGGCGCCCAGACCGCGCAGAACGATTAATCTGCATATGCCCCGGATGACGGCGCATTGCGCCTTATCCGGGCTACATTATTTACCGCCGGGTTCCGCCCCTTTCGCAGGCCCGGCAAGCACAGCGCCGCCGGGCAATATACCCGGCACCGTGCCGTGTTTGTGCCGGATGGCGGCTGACGCCTTATCCGGCCTACGTTATTTGGCGTCGGGTTCCGCCCCTTAGTAGGCCCGGCAAGCGCAGCGCCGCCGGGCAATCACGCCGAGTGCCGCGTTTGTGCCGGATGGCGGCTGACGCCTTATCCGGCCTACGTTATTTGGTGCCGGGTTCGGCCCCTTCGCAGGCCCGGCAAGCGCAGCGCCGCCGGGCGATCGGGCTGGGGGGGTTTATGCCGCGAGCCGCGGGATGTGACGCCGAATATTACTCCGGCAGCGTCCAGTCGCCGTCACCCAGCGCGCGCTGCATAATCAACGTATCCCGCCAGTCGCCCATCTTATAGCCGACGCTGCGCAGCTGACCTGCCACGGTAAAACCGAACTTTTTATGGATCGCCAGCGAGCCGGCATTGTTATGGCCATCGCCGATGATCGCCAGCATCTGCCGCCATGGGCCTTTCTCGCATTCGGCGATCAGCCGCGACAGCAGCGCGCTGCCGATGCCACGACCGCCCATTCCGGATTCCACGTAGATCGATTCTTCGAGGGTGTAGCGATAGGCCGGGCGCGGGCGATAGAAAGTGGCGTAGCAGTAGCCGACGATAGCCCCGCGCCACAGCGCTACCAGCCAGGGCAGCCCGTTATCGCGCACGGTCTGGATCCGTTTACGCATTTCGTCAACGGTGGGGGGGATCTCTTCGAAGGAGGCGCGACCATTGAGCACGTGCCAGACATACAGCGCGGCGATGGCGTGCGCATCGTCGGGCAGCGCTTCACGAATTTCTAAATCACTGTCGAGTAACGGGGCCTCTGCAGGCATGGCGGCGCTCCTGAATCTGCCGGAGAGACATTCTCCGGCGTGCAGCGTAATACAGAAGCGCCAGGCTGAATAGTCCTGCCGCCGATTATTGCGGATCCGTCGGGGAGGCCAGCGCCGGGGCCGCTTCACCCCAGTATTTCTGCTTGCTGGTTTTGCCGATTCCCGGGTTCATGCTGTTGGTCGGATCGTTCTGGCGATAGAACTGCTGCAGGCTCTCCGGCGCTTCATACAGATGACCCACGTTATGCTCCGCCGGGTACTGGGCGCCGCGGGCTTTTAGCAACGCCAGCATCTGCTCCTTCAGCGCATGGGCGTCGACCCCTTTCTTGACGATGTAATCCTGATGGAACACATGGCACATAAAGTGGCCATAGTAGAGCTTATGCACCAGCTGGCTGTCGATCTCCGGCGGCAGATGTTCGAACCACTCGGTATCGTTACGGCGCAGGGCGATATCCAGCGCCAGAATATCTTCCACCTCGTCAGCATGCACCGCCTGATAGCGGATCGCCGCGCCCGCGGCGGCAAAGCGATGGAGGAACGCTTTGCAGCCTTCCTCCGGCGTGCAGGCGAAGAACTCCCCCTCGGCCTGTTGGAAGTACGCCGTCAGCCAGCGCTGCGCTTCTTCGATGCCGTCGCCGGCCATCTTCAGCAGCAGATGGTGTTCATATTTGTCGCGCCAGGTTTTCATCCGCTCCGGTAAATGCGCCGGGAAGACGTGGCCGAGCTTCTGCATAAAGCGGTCGGTAAAGTGCGGCTTAAACAGCGACACTTTCTCCAGCATCGCGTCGGTGCGCCCCTTCATGGTGAAGAAGAACGGCATTTTGTCGGTGCCGAGCTTGTCGATCATCAGGAAGGTGTCTTTGCCATACTTCTCGGCGATATCGTAAATATCGCGGTGCATATATTCCCCGGCCACCGGCAGATGCTGGAACTCGGCGAGGATATGGCGGCGGATCTCGGTCAATACCTGCGGCTGATTGGTGCCAATGTAAAACACCTGCTGGCGCTTCTCCGCCGGGAAGGTATCGAGACGCGCGGCGAAAACCGCCAGTTTACCGGCGCAGCCGGAGGATTCGAACAGGCGGTCCGGGTCGGCGTTGTAGCGCGCCGGGGTGTCGGCATCGACATCGCGCACGCGGGTAACATAGTCGTGATCGTGGGCGTGACGGCCATCGTGCAGCACATCGCTATCGCTGATCCGCTCGTCGTCGAGTCGGCTGAGGATCTGCTCCGGCGTACTGCCGAGATCGATGCCCAGATGGTTGACCAGCTTTAGCTTACCGTCGGCGTCAATCTGCGCGAACAGCGACATCTCGGTATAGGCTGGCCCGCGCTGCACCAGGGAGCCGCCGGAATTGTTGCAGATCCCGCCGATCACCGACGCGCCGATGCACGATGAGCCGATCACCGAGTGCGGCTCGCGCCCCAGCGGTTTCAGCGCTTTTTCCAGTGAATAGAGAGTGGTGCCGGGCCAGGCCAGCACCTGCTCGCCTTTGTCCAGCAGATGCAGCTTATCCAGGCGCAGGGTGCTGATAATCACGATCTCGCGATCGTAATCATTGCCGTTGGGGGTGGAGCCTTCGGTCAGGCCGGTGTTGGCCGCCTGCATCAAAATGATTTTATCGGCGTCGACGCAGGCGTTGAGCACGCGCCAGAGTTCCAGCAGGGTGCCGGGAAAGACAACCGCCAGCGCTTCGCCCTGGCCGGAGCGGAAGCCTTTGCGGTAGCGCTGGGTTTTTGCCGGGTCGGTCAGCAGATGCGAAGGGCCAACCAGGCGCGCCAGGTCAGCCAGAAACGTTTTATGGGTGTTAGTGGGTGCAGATGACATGTTCCACTCCTTGTGGTGGTGCGCGAAATATCGAGGATAAGCATAGCGCTTTGTATGACAATTTGATGCATGAATGTTTCGCAAAAATCAGAGAAGAACCTTAGCATTCTGCGGGCGCGTTGTTTATATATATGGCAAACTGCGGTTTTTATTATGTTTTACCAAGTCCCCGTCTGAGAAAAAGCGAGATAACAATGAAATGGCTCTGCACTGTAGGCGTCGCCGTGAGTCTGGCGCTGCAACCCGCGCTGGCGGATGAACTGTTTGGTAACCACCCCCTGACCCCGCAGGCGCGGGATGCCTTTGTTACCGACCTGCTGAAAAAAATGACCGTGGACGAGAAAATCGGCCAGCTGCGTCTGATAAGCGTCGGCCCGGATAACCCGAAAGAAGCGATCCGCGAGATGATCAAAGCGGGCCAGGTGGGAGCGATTTTTAACACCGTCACCCGTCCGGATATCCGCGTCATGCAGGATCAGGTGATGCAGCTTAGCCGCCTGAAGATCCCGCTGTTCTTTGCCTACGATGTGCTGCACGGCCAGCGCACTGTCTTCCCAATAAGCCTCGGTCTGGCCTCGTCGTTTAACCTCGACGCGGTGAAAACCGTGGGCCGCGTGTCAGCTTATGAAGCCGCCGATGACGGGCTGAACATGACCTGGGCGCCGATGGTCGACGTCTCCCGCGACCCGCGCTGGGGACGCGCTTCCGAAGGCTTCGGGGAAGACACGTATCTGACCACGATGATGGGCCAGGCGATGGTGGCGTCGATGCAGGGCAAGAGCCCGGCTGACCGCTATTCGGTGATGACCAGCGTCAAGCACTTCGCCGCCTACGGCGCGGTGGAGGGCGGGAAAGAGTACAACACGGTCGACATGAGCCCGCAGCGCCTGTTCAACGACTATATGCCGCCGTATAAAGCCGGACTCGATGCCGGCAGCGGCGCGGTGATGGTGGCCCTGAATTCGCTGAACGGCACCCCGGCGACCGCCGATTCCTGGCTGCTGAAAGATGTCCTGCGCGACCAGTGGGGCTTTAAAGGCATCACGGTTTCCGACCACGGCGCCATCAAAGAGCTGATCAAGCACGGCGTGGCCTCCGACCCGGAAGACGCGGTGCGCGTGGCGCTGAAGTCCGGCATCAACATGAGCATGAGCGACGAGTATTACAGCAAATACCTGCCGGGGCTGGTGAAATCCGGCAAGGTGACCATGGCTGAGCTGGATGACGCCACCCGTCACGTGCTCAACGTCAAATATGACATGGGGCTGTTCAACGATCCGTACAGCCACCTGGGACCAAAAGATTCTGACCCGCAGGACACCAACGCGGAAAGCCGTCTGCATCGTAAAGAGGCGCGCGAAGTGGCCCGCGAGAGCCTGGTGCTGCTGAAAAACCGTCTCGATACGCTGCCGCTGAAAAAATCCGGCACTATCGCGGTGGTGGGCGCGCTGGCGGACAGCAAACGCGACATGATGGGCAGCTGGTCGGCGGCGGGCGTGGCCGATCAGTCGGTGACCGTCCTGACCGGCATCAAAGAAGCGCTGGGCGATAACGGCAAAGTGATTTACGCCAAAGGGGCGAACGTTACCGACGACAAAGGCATTGTCGATTTCCTCAATCTGTATGAGAAAGCAGTGCAGGTTGACCCGCGCTCGCCGCAGGAAATGATCGACGAAGCCGTCGCGGCGGCGAAGCAATCCGACGTGGTGGTCGCCGTAGTGGGCGAGGCGCAGGGGATGGCCCATGAGGCCTCCAGCCGGACCGACATCACCCTGCCGCAGAGCCAGCGCAATCTGATTGCTGCCCTCAAAGCCACCGGCAAACCGCTGGTGCTGGTGCTGATGAACGGCCGTCCGCTGGCGCTGGTGAAAGAGGATCAGCAAGCCGATGCGCTGCTGGAGACCTGGTTTGCCGGCACCGAAGGCGGGCATGCCATCGCCGACGTGCTGTTTGGCGACTATAACCCGTCGGGCAAGCTGCCGATGTCCTTCCCGCGCTCGGTGGGGCAGATCCCAACCTACTACAGCCATCTGAATACCGGTCGGCCGTATAATCCGGAGAAGCCGAACAAGTACACCTCGCGTTACTTCGATGAGGCCAACGGCCCGCTGTACCCGTTTGGCTACGGTCTGAGCTACACCACCTTTAGCGTCTCCGATGTCACTATGTCGTCGGCCACCCTGCCGCGCGACGGCAGCGTGACCGCCAGCGTGCAGGTGACCAACACCGGCAAACGCGAAGGGGCGACGGTCATTCAGCTGTATCTGCAGGACGTCACCGCCTCCATGAGCCGGCCGGTGAAAATGCTGCGCGGCTTTAAAAAGGTCACCCTCAAGCCGGGTGAAACGCAAACCGTCAGCTTCCCGATCGACGTCGACGCGCTGAAGTTCTGGAACCAGCAGATGAAATACGTCGCTGAGCCGGGCAAATTCAATGTCTTTATCGGCGTGGACTCCGCCCGCGTGAAGCAGAGCGAGTTTGAGCTGTTGTAAGGCAGAGCCCTTAAGCCCAACGTCGCACGTTAAAGGCCGATTAATCGGCCTTTTCTTTTTCGTATCGCTGGCAAATGGACTACGCTTTTCTCTTAAGCTTCTGTAAGCGAAGCGCAAAAGAACTGAGGGAAGCGGGATGAATATGGCGACGAAATGGTCCGGCGCGCTGGCGCTGGCCGCCCTGATAAGTGTGCCGCTGCAGGCGGCGGAGCCGGTGAAGGTCGGCTCGAAAATTGATACCGAAGGGGCGCTGCTGGGCAATATGATCCAGCAGGTGCTGGAAAACCACGGCGTCAAAACGATTAATAAAATCCAGCTCGGCACCACGCCGGTGGTTCGCGGGGCGATTGTCGCCGGCGAGCTGGATATCTATCCGGAGTATACCGGCAATGGCGCTTTCTTCTTTAAAGATGAAAACGACCCGGCATGGAAGAATGCCCGGCAGGGCTATGAGAAGGTGAAACGCCTGGATCAGGAGAAACATCAGCTGGTATGGCTCACCCCGGCGCCGGCTAACAACACCTGGACCATCGCCGTGCGCCAGGAGCTGGCGGAGAAAAATCATCTGACCTCGCTGGCCGACCTCAGCCGCTATCTGCAGCAGGGCGGCGAATTTAAGCTGGCGGCTTCGGCGGAGTTTATTGAACGCCCGGACGCGCTGCCGGCGTTTGAAAAAGCGTATGACTTCAAACTCAACCAGAACCAGCTGCTGTCGCTGGCCGGGGGCGATACGGCGGTGACCATCAAAGCGGCGGCGCAGCAGACCTCCGGCGTCAACGCGGCGATGGCCTACGGCACCGACGGCCCGGTGGCGGCTCTGGGGTTACAGACGCTGAGCGACCCGCAGGGCGTGCAGCCGATTTACGCCCCGACGCCGGTGGTGCGCGAGGCGGTGCTTAAAGCCTACCCGCAGATCGCCGACTGGCTGAAGCCGGTCTTCGCCAGCCTCGATGAAAAGACCCTGCAGCAGCTCAACGCCCGCATCGCGGTGGAAGGCCAGGATGCGAAGCGCGTGGCGGCAGATTATCTGCAGCAGAAAGGCCTGCTGAAGTAAGCTACCGGTGACCATTCGCTGTACTCACCGCGTCGGCCTGCTGCTGACAGGCCTGCTGCTGGTTACGCTGGCGCTGCCGTTTATCGCTTACGCGCCGAATCGCTTACTCTCCGGGGAAGGGCGCGGGCTGTGGCAGGTGATGCCCTGGCTCGCCGGCGTTCAGCTGGCGGCAGCCCTCGCCGGGATCCTGCTCTGCTGGCTGCCGGGCAGGGTTGCGCCGCTTCTCCATCTGCTGCTGGCCGAACTGCTCTTCCCGCTGCTTATCTGGGGCAGCGGCCAGGCGGCGATTGAGCTCTCCCGGCACGGCTCGCCGCTGGCGCGCACCTCGCCCGGCAGCGGTCTGTGGCTGTCGCTGGCGCTCTGCCTGCTGCTGGCCAGCGAGGCCATTCGTCATCTTACCGCCCGGCCGCTGTGGCGCTGGCTGCTCAATGCGCAAGTCTGGCTTCTGCCCATCATCCTGCTCGCCGCCGGGGCGCTCGATCAGCTCTCGCTGCTGAAGGAGTATGCCAACCGCCAGGAGGTGTTTGACGACGCCCTGCGCCAGCATCTGCTTCTGCTGTTTGGCACCCTGCTGCCGGGCCTGATCATTGGCCTGCCGCTGGGGGTATGGCTCTGGCGGCGTCCGCGCTGGCAGGCGCCGGCCTTCACCGTGCTCAATGTGATCCAGACTATCCCGTCGGTGGCGCTGTTCGGCCTGCTGATTGCCCCGCTTGCCGGTCTGGCGCGCTATTTCCCGGCGCTGGGCGAGCTGGGCGTCTCCGGGACCGGCGTGGCGCCGGCCCTGATCGCCCTGACGTTGTATGCGCTGCTGCCGCTGGTGCGCGGGGTGGTGACCGGCCTGCAGCAGGTGCCGCGGGATGCGCTGGAGAGCGCGACGGCGATGGGCATGAGCGCCGGACAGCGTTTTCGTCAGGTGCAACTCCCGCTGGCGATGCCGGTGCTGTTGCGCAGCCTGCGGGTGGTCAGCGTGCAAACCGTCGGCATGGCGGTGGTGGCGGCGCTGATCGGCGCCGGCGGCTTTGGCGCGCTGGTGTTCCAGGGGCTGCTGAGCAGCGCGCTGGATCTGGTGCTGCTCGGGGTCGTGCCGACCATTGCCCTGGCGGTGGTCGTGGATGCCCTGTTCGCCCTGTGGGGCGCCTGGCTGAAAGGAGAGGCCAATGATTGAATTTGAAGGGGTCAGCAAAGCGTTTGCCGGTCATCCGGCGGTGAAGGATCTGACCCTGCAGCTGCGCGAAGGCGCTTTCTCGGTGCTGGTGGGAACCTCCGGCTCGGGCAAGTCGACGACGCTGAAAATGATCAACCGCCTGCTGGAGCCGGACCGGGGCATGATTCGCTTTGCCGGCGAAGACATCCGCCAGCAGCCGCTTCTGACCCTGCGGCGGCGGATGGGCTATGCCATCCAGTCCATCGGCCTGTTTCCCCACTGGACGGTGGCGCAGAATATCGCCACCGTGCCGCAGCTGCAAAAATGGCCGCGGGGGAGGATCGCCGACCGGGTCGACGAGCTGATGGCGCTGCTGGGGCTGGAGGCAACGCTGCGCGACCGCTACCCTCATCAGCTCTCC
Source organism: Klebsiella sp. V115_8 (assembly GCF_029967715.1). NCBI lineage: Bacteria > Pseudomonadati > Pseudomonadota > Gammaproteobacteria > Enterobacterales > Enterobacteriaceae > Klebsiella > Klebsiella sp. V115_8. The sequence goes on along the minus strand of NZ_JASCAR010000041.1, from coordinate 59,645 downwards.
GGCGGCCAGCAGCAGCGGGTCGGGGTGGCGCGGGCGCTGGCGGCAGACCCGGAGGTACTGCTGATGGATGAGCCCTTCGGCGCCCTCGACCCGGTGACCCGTGAGGCGCTGCAGCAGGAGATGCTGCGCATCCATCGCCTGCTGGGGCGGACGATTGTCCTGGTGACCCATGATATTGACGAAGCGCTGCGTCTCGCGGACCACCTGGTGCTGATGGACGGCGGCGAGGTGGTCCAGCAGGGGGCGCCGCTGGAGATGCTCATGCGGCCAGAGAATCACTTTGTGCAAACCTTTTTTGGCCGCAGCGAGCTGGGCGTGCGCCTGCTGTCGCTGCGCGAGGTGCGGGACTATCTGCGTCCCGACGAGCGGCTGGCGGGCGAGGGGCTGACCGTCACCATGACCCTGCGGGAAGCGCTGTCGCAGTTTGTCGCCCGGCGATGCGAGGCGCTGCCGGTGGTGGATGCCGAGGGGCACCCCTGCGGCACGCTGCATTTTGCCGATCTGCTGCGCCAGGAGGCGAGTCATGAAGGCGCTTCGTGAGCCGCTGTGGTGGCTTAGCGCGCTGTTTATCGGCCTGCTGGCGGGGCTGCCCTACAGCGCGCCGCTGTTCAGCCGGCTGTTTCCGGAACTGCCGCGGCCGGTCTACCAGCAGGAGAGCTTCTGGGCGCTCACTGTCGATCACGGCTGGCTGGTGGCGGCGTCCAGCCTCGCGGCGACCGCTGTCGGGCTGGGGGCAGGGGTGGCGGTCACCCGGCCCGCGGGTAGCGCGTTTCGTCCGCTGGTGGAGACCATCGCCGCTATCGGACAGACCTTTCCGCCGGTGGCGGTGCTGGCGATGGCGGTGCCGGTGCTGGGCTTTGGCTGGCTGCCGGCGCTGATCGCCCTCGCGCTGTATGGCATACTGCCGGTGCTGCAAGGGACTCTGGCCGGTCTGGGGTCGATACCGTCGGGCGTGTCAGATGTGGCAGAAGGGATGGGCATGACCGGCTGGCAGCGTCTGTGCAAGGTGGAGCTGCCGCTGGCGGCCCCGGTGATCCTGGCGGGGATCCGCACCTCGGTCATCGTCAATATTGGTACCGCGACGATAGCCTCGACGGTGGGGGCCAATACGCTTGGGACGCCGATCATCATCGGCCTGAGCGGGTTTAATACCGCCTATATCGTGCAGGGGGCGCTGCTGGTGGCGCTGGCGGCGATTATTGTCGACCGCGCGTTTGAGCGCCTGGCCCGCTGGCTCAGCCGACACCGCCACGTACAATAAAGGAATAGCCGGCCAGCATCACGCCGCTGATCCCGCCGATGGCCATAAGTAAGAAGAGAGTGACGACCGCGATTTTCGCTGGCTTCATAATAGACTCCTGATGTTAACAGGGGGATTATACGGTGAAGCACAGGTGTTAATGAAACATTAATTGCGGTTTAGCGCGCCGCGCCGGGCTTTTTGCCGCTTTCGCTGCGTCACACGCCGCAAAAAAGTGTGATCCTGCCCGTCATTTTTCATTTTTATGCAGGGCTTCAAAGAAAGTCTCCGCCAGGCAGTGTAAGGTACGCGCTTTCAGGAATGTGTGGTTTGCGGGTATGTACGAGTTTGATCTGGTGTTGCTGCTGCTTCAGCAGATGTGCGTATTTTTGGTCATCGCGTGGTTGATGAGCAAAACCCGACTGTTTATCCCCCTGATGCAAGTCACCGTTCGCCTGCCGCACAAGCTGCTGTGCTACGTCACCTTCTCCATTTTCTGCATTATGGGGACCTATTTTGGTCTGCATATCGAAGACTCTATCGCCAACACCCGCGCCATCGGCGCCGTGATGGGCGGCCTGCTCGGCGGCCCGGTGGTCGGCGGGCTGGTGGGGCTGACCGGCGGCCTGCACCGCTACTCGCTGGGGGGGATGACCGCCTTAAGCTGCATGGTCTCCACTATCGTCGAGGGGCTGCTGGGCGGTCTGGTGCACAGCGTGCTGGTCAAGCGCGGCCGGCCGGACAAAGTCTTTAGCCCGCTGACCGCCGGGGCGATCACCTTCGTGGCCGAGCTGGTGCAGATGATGATTATTCTGCTGATCGCCCGCCCGTTCCAGGACGCCCTGCATCTGGTGCAGAGCATTGCCGCGCCGATGATGGTGACCAATACCGTCGGCGCGGCGCTGTTTATGCGCATTCTGCTGGACAAGCGGGCGATGTTCGAGAAGTACACCTCCGCCTTTTCCGCCACGGCGCTGAAGGTGGCGGCGTCCACCGAGGGGATCCTGCGTCAGGGGTTCAACGAAGAGAACAGCATGAAGGTGGCCCAGGTGCTTATCCAGGAGCTGGATATCGGCGCGGTGGCGATCACCGACCGCGACAAGCTGCTGGCGTTTACCGGCATCGGCGACGACCATCACCTGCCGGGCAAACCTATCTCCTCCTCGTATACGCAACGGGCGATTGAGACCGGGGAGGTGGTGTATGCCGACGGCAACGAGGTGCCCTACCGCTGCTCGATTCATCCGCACTGTAAGCTGGGGTCGACGCTGGTGATCCCCTTGCGCGGCGAGAACCAGCGGGTGATCGGCACCATCAAACTGTATGAGGCGAAAAACCGCCTGTTCAGTTCGATCAACCGCACCCTGGGGGAGGGGATTGCCCAGCTGCTGTCGGCGCAGATCCTCGCCGGGCAGTACGAGCGGCAGAAGGCGCTGCTGACGCAATCCGAAATCAAGCTTCTGCATGCCCAGGTCAACCCGCACTTCCTGTTTAACGCGCTTAACACCCTGAAGGCGGTGATCCGTCGCGACAGCGAGCAGGCCGGCCAGCTGGTGCAGTATCTGTCGACCTTCTTTCGCAAGAACCTGAAGCGGCCGACAGAAATCGTCACCCTCGCCGATGAGATCGAGCATGTTAATGCCTACCTGCAGATTGAGAAGGCCCGCTTTCAGGCTAACCTGCAGATCCAGATGGCGGTGCCGGAAGGGCTGGCGCATCACCAGCTGCCGGCCTTTACCCTGCAGCCGATCGTGGAGAACGCCATTAAGCATGGCACATCGCAACATCTTGGCGTCGGCGAAATTACCATTCGCGCCAGCCAGGACGATCGCTGGCTGCAGCTGGATATCGAAGATAACGCCGGGCTGTACCGGGCCAACCCTCAGGCCAGCGGGCTGGGGATGAATCTGGTGGACAGGCGGCTTCGGGCGCGTTTTGGCGCCGACTGCGGCATCAGCGTCACCTGCGAACCGGAGCGCTTTACCCGTGTCACCCTACGTTTGCCCCTGGAGGAGAATGCATGCTGAGAGTATTGATCGTCGATGATGAGCCGCTGGCGCGGGAAAACCTGCGTATTTTGCTGGAGACTCAGCGCGATATCGAGATCGTCGGCGAATGCGGCAACGCGGTGGAGGCGATTGGCGCGGTCCATAAGCTGCGTCCCGACGTGTTGTTTCTCGACATCCAGATGCCGCGCATCAGCGGCCTGGAGATGGTCGGGATGCTCGACCCGGAGCACCGCCCCTATATCGTGTTTCTCACCGCCTTTGATGAATACGCGGTGAAAGCCTTTGAGGAGCACGCCTTTGACTATCTGCTCAAGCCGATTGAAGCTGCCCGGCTGGAGAAAACCCTCGCCCGCCTGCGCCAGGAGCGTAATCTTCAGGATGTGTCGCTGCTGGATGACGCCCGGCAGACGCTGAAATACATACCCTGTACCGGCCACAGCCGTATCTGGCTGCTGCAGATGGAGGATGTGGCCTTTGTCAGCAGCCGGATGAGCGGGATCTACGTGACCGACCGCGAGGGCAAGGAGGGGTTTACCGAGCTGACCCTGCGCACCCTTGAGAGCCGCACGCCGCTGCTGCGCTGTCATCGCCAGTATCTGGTGAATATGGCGCACCTGAAGGAGATTCGCCTGGAGGAGAATGGTCAGGCGGAGCTGCTGATGCGCGCCGGGCAAACGGTGCCGGTGAGCCGGCGCTATTTAAAAAGCCTGAAAGAGGCGATTGGCCTGTAAAGCTGCTACACTGCGCCCCATTGCATCATCGACAGTAAAAGGCACTCATGCTCAGTAATGATATTCTTCGTAGCCTGCGCTACACCCTGAAAGTCAATAATAACGATATGGTGCGCATTCTTGCGCTATCCGATATGGAATCCACCTCCGCCAGCTTTGACACCTGGACGACGAAAGAGGATGAAGAGGGCTTTGTCCGCTGCCCGGACATTATCCTGTCGGGTTTCCTCAACGGCCTTATCTATGACAAGCGCGGTAAAGACGATTCGGCGCCGGAGCTGGCGCTGGAGCGCCGGGTGAATAACAATACGGTGCTGAAAAAGCTGCGGATCGCCTTCTCGCTGAAAACGGATGATATTGTGGCGATCATGAGCGAGCAGAAATACCGCGTCTCGGTGCCGGAAGTGACCGCCATGATGCGGTCGCCTGACCACAAAAACTACCGCGAGTGCGGCGACCAGTTTCTGCGCAATTTCCTGCGCGGCCTGACCCAGCGGGTGCATAACCCGAAGGCGTGATGGTTAGCCGGGGGGCGGCTTCGCCTTACCCGGCCTACAAAACCCGTCGGCCCGTGCAAGGGTAGCGCCGCCGGGCAAAAAAAAGCCGGAGATATTCTCCGGCTTTTTTATTATTTCACCTGCTGACCCGGCTTCGCGCCGTCGTCAGGGCTTAACAGGAAGATATCCTTCCCGCCAGGGCCGGCGGCCATCACCATCCCTTCCGAGATGCCGAAGCGCATTTTGCGCGGCGCCAGGTTGGCGACCATCACCGTCAGGCGGCCAATCAGCGGCTGCGGATCCGGATAAGCGGAGCGGATGCCGGAGAAGACGTTACGCTTCTCGCCGCCAAGATCCAGCGTCAGGCGCAGCAGCTTGTCGGAGCCCTCGACAAATTCCGCGTTTTCAATCAGCGCCACGCGCAGGTCGACTTTGGCGAAATCGTCAAAGGTGATGGTTTCCTGAATCGGATCGTCCGCCAGCGGGCCGCTGACCGGCGCCGCGGTGGCTTTCACCTCTTCTTTAGAGGCTTCCACCAGGGCTTCCACCTGCTTCATCTCGATGCGGTTGTACAGCGCCTTAAACGGATTGACCTTATGCGCCAGCAGCGGCTGCTGGATGGCGTCCCAGCTCAGCTCGCTGTTGAGGAACGCTTCCGCGCGCGCGGCCAGCTGCGGCAGGACCGGCTTCAGCCAGGTCATCAGCACGCGGAACATATTCAGGCCCATGGTGCAGATGGCCTGCAGGTCGGCGTCGCGGCCTTCCTGTTTCGCCACCACCCACGGCGCCTGCTCATCGACATAGCGGTTGGCCACGTCGGCGAGGGCCATGATTTCGCGGATGGCCTTACCGAACTCGCGGCTGTCCCACGCTTCGCCGATGCTTTCCGCCGCGTCGGTGAAGGTTTTGTACAGCGCCGGGTCGGCCAGCTCAGCGGCCAGCACGCCGTCAAAACGCTTGCTGATAAAGCCGGCGTTGCGGGAGGCGAGGTTAACCACCTTGTTGACGATGTCGGCGTTAACGCGCTGGATAAAGTCTTCCAGGTTGAGGTCGATATCATCGATGCGCGAAGAGAGCTTGGCGGTGTAGTAGTAGCGCAGGCTGTCGGCATCAAAGTGCTTCAGCCAGGTGCTGGCCTTAATGAAGGTGCCGCGCGACTTAGACATCTTCGCGCCGTTGACCGTCACGTAGCCATGCACGAACAGGTTGGTCGGTTTACGGAACTGGCTGCCTTCCAGCATCGCCGGCCAGAACAGGCTGTGGAAGTAGACGATGTCCTTGCCGATAAAGTGATACAGCTCGGCCGTGGAGTCTTTCTTCCAGTATTCGTCGAAGCTGGTGGTGTCGCCGCGCTTGTCGCACAGGTTCTTGAAAGAGCCCATGTAGCCGATCGGCGCGTCCAGCCAGACGTAGAAATATTTGCCCGGCGCGTTCGGAATTTCGAAGCCGAAGTACGGCGCATCGCGGGAGATGTCCCACTGCTGCAGGCCGGATTCGAACCACTCCTGCATTTTGTTCGCCACCTGCTCCTGCAGCGCGCCGCTGCGGGTCCACGCCTGCAGCATTTCGCTGAACGACGGCAGGTCGAAGAAGAAGTGTTCGGAGTCACGCATCACCGGCGTGGCGCCGGAGACCACCGATTTCGGGTCGATCAGTTCGGTGGGGCTGTAGGTCGCGCCGCACACTTCGCAGTTATCGCCGTACTGGTCCGGAGATTTACACTTCGGACAGGTGCCTTTCACAAAACGGTCCGGCAGGAACATGCCTTTTTCCGGATCGTAGAGCTGAGAGATGGTGCGGTTTTTGATAAAACCGTTCTCTTTCAGACGGGTGTAGATAAGCTCCGACAGCTCGCGGTTCTCGTCGCTGTGCGTCGAGTGATAGTTATCGTAGCTGATGTCGAAGCCGGCAAAATCGGTCTGATGCTCCTGACTCATCTCGCCAATCATCTGCTCCGGGGTGATACCGAGCTGTTGCGCCTTGAGCATGATCGGCGTGCCGTGGGCGTCGTCGGCGCAGATGAAGTTGACCTCGTGGCCGCGCATTCGCTGGTAACGGACCCAGACATCAGCCTGGATGTGCTCCAGCATGTGGCCGAGGTGGATGGAGCCGTTGGCGTACGGCAGGGCGCACGTTACCAGAATTTTCTTCGCGACTTGAGTCATAGTGAGCATTACATCTTCTGTTGTAAAAAGGGCTTCCGATATTACCAAAAGGGCTGTGGGTGCGCCATAAATGGCTGCCCATATATGGATAATCCTTTCCTGTGATAAACTCTGTGATTACTGAAAGCATCTCAAAACAACAAAGGAGTCGGGATGAATTCGCAATCCCAGGCCAAATCCCCCGAGCGCCTCCGCGCGATGGTCGCCGGGACGCTGGCCAATTTCCAGCACCCAACCCTGAAGCATAATCTCACCACCCTCAAGGCGCTGCACCATGTCGCCTGGCTGGACGATACCGTTCATATCGAGCTACAAATGCCGTTCGTCTGGAGCAGCGCCTTCGAAGCGCTCAAAGAGCAGTGCAGCGCTGAGCTGTTGCGCATCACTGGCGCGAAGGCCATCGACTGGAAGCTGACCCACTGCATCGCGACCCTCAAGCGCGTGAAAAACCAGCCCGGCATCAACGGCGTGAAGAACATTATCGCCATCAGCTCCGGGAAAGGCGGCGTCGGTAAATCCTCCACGGCGGTAAACCTGGCGCTGGCGCTCGCCGCGGAAGGGGCGAAGGTGGGCATTTTGGATGCCGATATCTACGGCCCGTCGATTCCGACCATGCTTGGCGCGGAAGACAGCCGCCCGACCTCGCCGGACGGTACCCATATGGCGCCGATCATGAAGTTCGGTCTGGCCACCAACTCCATCGGCTACCTGGTGACCGACGACAACGCCATGGTGTGGCGCGGGCCGATGGCCAGCAAGGCGCTGATGCAGATGCTGCAGGAGACCCTGTGGCCGGATCTCGACTACCTGGTGCTGGATATGCCGCCGGGCACTGGCGACATCCAGCTGACGCTGGCGCAGAACATTCCGGTCACCGGCGCGGTGGTAGTCACCACGCCGCAGGATATCGCGCTGATCGACGCCAAAAAAGGCATCGTGATGTTCGAAAAAGTGGAAGTGCCAGTGCTGGGGATCGTGGAAAACATGAGCATGCATATCTGCAGCAACTGCGGGCACCATGAGCCGATCTTCGGCACCGGCGGCGCGCAAAAACTGGCCGAGAAATACCATACCCAGCTGCTGGGCCAGCTGCCGCTGCATATTACGCTGCGGGAAGATCTCGATAACGGCACGCCGACGGTGGTGGCACGTCCGGAAAGCGAATTTACCGACATCTACCGCCAGCTGGCGGGTCGGGTGGCGGCCCAGATGTACTGGCAGGGAGAAGTGATCCCGGGTGAGATTGCCTTCCGCGCCGTTTAAGGCCGCGGCGAGCGCATCAGCCAGTATCCGCCCTCGGGCGAGGCGCCCTGTGCTTCGATGGTCCAGCCGTGACGCTGGTAGAAGCGCAGGGCGTTTTTATTTTCCATCAGGCACTTCAGCGTCCCGCTGGCGGTAAAGGTCTGTTCGACCTGCGCCAGCAGCGCGCTGCCGATATGTTTGCCCTGCCAGTCCGGGTCGACGAACAGATGGTGAAGAAAGTTATCGGCGGTCCATACGGCGGCAAAGCCCACCGGCAGGCCGTCGTATTCCGCGACCCATAGCTGTTCATCCGCGGTGGCGGCATCGAAATCTTCCAGCCGCCACGTCGTGGAGGGAAGCCAGGTCCACGACATACTGCGCGCCCGCAGAAAGAGCTGGCGCAGCGCCGGAGAGTCCGCTGGTTCGCCGGGGCGGATGCGGAGTTTGAGCGGATCAGCGATGATAGAAGATCTCGCCATCGTACACCTTGAGGATTTTGCCTTCGGTGTCGGTGATCAGCACGTAGTTACCGCCCATATAGGTCCAGTGGCTGCCGGCGTCCGGCGCGGGCAGATTACGCTGCTGCCACCCTTTGATGTTGTATTCGGGGGTGAGGTACATCGCCGGAACGGTGTCGCCAATGTGAAACTGGGTGAAGTCGGCGGTGAACTCTTTCAGCGCATACTGATCGATCCCCGCGGCAGAAGCCGTCCAGCTGGCGCCGGCGGTGGCAAGGAGTACGCCCAGAAGCATCATTTTTGTTTTACGCATAGTTTCCTCAATATTACCTGGACTCAAAATAGCAGCCTCGTATCATTCCTGATGCGTTGCTGAAATGGCAAGCACTGGATTTTTAAAAAGTGTAAGCAAAACACGGCGCAAGTCCTGCGCCGCTTGCGTTGCAGCGACGGTGATGCCTATTTTGGGAGCAATCTGAAGCAGGGGAGAATCGGCATGTTCAGGCTGGAAGATCTGACCTTATTTGTCCGCGCCGCGGCACTGGGCAGTTTTAGCGACGCCGCGCGCGAGGCGGGGCAGCAACCGGCGCAGGTGAGCGCGGCGATTAAGCGTCTGGAGACAATCCTCAATATTCGCCTGTTCGCCCGCTCGACCCGCAGCCTGCGCCTGACGCCGGAGGGGGAGACCTGGCTGCCGTATGCCACCCAGATGCTTGATACCCTCGAGGCCGGCCTGCAGAAGATCCAGACCCCGGACGATGAAATTCGCGGCATGCTGCAGATCGCCGTGCCGTCGGATCTCGGGCGTAACCTGCTCCTGACCCTGTTCCGCGACTTTCGGCAACGCCACCCGGCGCTGCGCCTGCGGCTGCTCTTTTCCGACCAGCTGACCGACGTGTTTAAAGATCCGGTGGACGTCGCGTTTCGCTATGGCAATAACGATGACGCCTCGTTTATTTCGCTGCCGGTGGCGCCGGAAAATCGTCGGGTGCTGGTGGCCTCTCCTGAGTGGATCGCCCGCCACGGCGAGCCGCAGACCCTTGAGGAGCTCGGCCAGCACAATGCGTTGATCTATATATTGCGCGGCCGCCCGTTCGACCGCTGGTCGCTGAGCCTCGACGGCGAAGTCCTGCAGCAGAAGGTCTCCGGCACGGTGATGAGCGACGACGCGGAGGTGATCCGCCGGCTGGCGGTGGCCGGGGAGGGCATTGCCTATAAATCGATGCTCGACGTCAGCGACGATCTGCGGGCGGGCCGCCTGCGGCGCCTGCTGCCGCGTTACCAGGGGGATGTGGTGCCGTTGAACCTGATTTGTCCGCACCGCAAACAGCTCTCTGCCGCGGTGCGTTTGTTATATGAAGAGGTGAAATCACATTGTGAAGGGCTTAATGTCTAACTAAGGTCGCGAAGTAGTAGACCAGCGGGACGGCCAGCACCCACAGGCCAATCGGGATTTCCCGCCACTTGCCGGCGATGGCCTTGATCACAATGTAAAACAGCAGCCCGCCGGCGATGCCGGTGCCGAAGCTGTTGGCGATGAGGGTGATCATCACCATCATCAGCACCGGCAGGCCGTCGGTGAAGTTGCCGAGATCCACTTTGCGCAGGCCGCTGAACATGTTCAGGCCGATCAGGATCAGCGCCGGGGCGGTGGCCTCCTTCGGGATCATCAGCGCCACCGGCGTGAACAGTAGCATCAGCAGGAACATCACCGCCGCCGACAGCGCGGTGAGGCCGGTTTTGCCGCCGGCTTCCGCCGCCGCCGAGGACTCAATCAGCGCCGTTGCCGCCGGAATACCTACCCACGGGCCGAGCGCCGCGGCAATCGAATCGACCATAAACGGGCGATTAATCTGCGGCATGTTGCCTTCTTCATCCAGCAGACCCGCCTCGCCGCCCACCGCCAGCGTCGTCCCCATGGTGGAGAAAAACTCAGAAGCGAAAAAGACGAACAGGAACGGCAGGAAGGCGATATTTAACGCCCCCAGCAGGTCAACCTCTCCCAGCACCGGGGCCAGCGAGTGGGGGACATCGATAAAATGCGTCGGCAGTTTCGTGACGCCGAACGGGATCCCCACCAGGGTAGCGCACAGAATGGCCCACAAAATGGCGCCCGGCACCTTACGCGCCTGCAGGGCTATCGCCAGGAACAGGCCGCACAGCGCCACCAGCGCGCCGGGGGCGAGGAAGTCGCCGAGCATCAGGGCGTTGGTTTTGGCATTGGCGAGCACCAGCCCGGCGTTGCGAAAGCCGAGGACGGCGACGAACAGGCCGATGGAGGCCGTCAGCCCCAGCTTGATCGACTGCGGCACCGAGCGGGTGACCACTTCACGCAGGCCAAAGCGGGTCAGCAGGAAGAAGAGAACCCCCGACCAGCAGGCGATCCCGAGGCCCGTCTGCCAGCCAATCCCCTCGCTACCGGCCAGCGTGACCCCCACCAGCACTGAGCCGCCAATGCCCGGGCCGACGATAAACGGCAGGTTGGCGTAAAACGCCATCAGCAGCGAGCCGACGACGAAGACCAGAATGGTGCCGGTGGTGGCGGCGCCTTTGTCCATTCCGCCTATCGCCAGCAGTCCCGGGATGACCACCAGTAAATAGGCGGCGGCGAGAAAACCGGTGATCCCGGCCAGGCATTCGCTGCGCAGCGTGCCGCCGCGCGAGCGCAGCGCAAAGCGGCGCTCCAGCCAGTTATCGCGGGCGGAAGAGTGAAGTGTGTTATCGGCCATGCTCAGGCTCCCTGAGGATTATTGTTGTGAGGCGTTGGCGCCGGGGTTTCCCGGCAGGCTATCAACGGGTCGACTATCTGGCGGCTGCCGCCGTCGGTCAGACCCAAATCGGTTAAATGCGGCCCGGCGTTACAGGCAAGACAGGTGCCTTCAATGGCCTTAAAGACCCGGTACGGCGGCTCCCAGTCGGCGATTTTGCTGCTCAGATCGCGCAGCTCGCGGAACTGACGCGCCAGCTCTGCCGCCGGGAGATCCGACAGCATGCCGGCAATCGGCATCGCCACATGGGCGAGGATCTCGCCCCGTTGCGCCAGCGCCATCCCGCCGCCGGAGGCGATAAGCTGGTTGGCCGCCTGCGCCATATCCTCAGCATTGCGCCCGAGCACCACCAGATTGTGTGAATCGTGGGAATAGCTGGTGGCGATGGCGCCGCGCAGCTCGCCCCAGCCTTCAAGCAGGGCGATTTGCGGCGTCGCCTGATGGCGGCCGTGGCGGTGCTTGACCCAGATCAGGCTGAAGCCGGCGGGCAGCTGGACCTGGCCGTCGCGGATCTGCACTTCGACCTCACCCCACTGGGTGAAGCGCGCGCCGCGGATATGGCGCAGGCGGGCAACGCCGTGGCGAATGCCCTTGATGCGCAGGATAAAGTCATCGGCGGCGAGGGGGGCTATCTGCAAGGTATCGCGCGGCGGCGTCACGCCCGGCGCGGGGGCGATCGGCTTCAGCAGGCGGCCGGCATGGGCCAGCCGTTCCCCACCAACGTAGACTTCGCGGGCCGCCAGTTTCTCCAGGGAATCAAACACCACCAGGTCGGCGCGTCGCCCGGCGGCAATCAGCCCGAGATCGTGGCGCTGCAGGCGAATAGCAGCGTTGAGGGTGGCGAAACGCAGCGCATCGACCGCCGGTAATCCATGCTCGATCAGCAGGTTGAGCAGGGCGATGATCCCGCCTTTCTCCAGCAGCATATCCGGCGGCACGTCGTCGGTGCAGACGGTGATCTGCGAAGAGAGGTGCGGCAGCGTTTTCAACGCCGCCACGATATCCGGCAGCAGGTAGGGGTGCGAGCCGCGGATCTCGATCGTCAGCCCGGCGCGCAGTTTTTCCAGCGCGTCGTCCGCCGAGGTCAGTTCATGATCGGAGGTGACGCCGGCGGCGAGGTAGGCCTGCAGGTCGGCGCCGCTCAGCCCGCGGGCGTGGCCTTCAATCAGTTTTCCGCTGTTGAGACCGGCCTGGACAATCTCCTGCATCCGCTCGCTGCCGTGCAGCACGCCGTGCATATCCATCACTTCCGCCACGCCGCGCACTTCCGGCCAGCCGAGCATGGTCTCCATTTCCGCGCCGGCGAAATCGGCGCCGGACATTTCGAGTCCGGGGGTGGAGGGCACGCTCGACGGCGCGGCGACCATCACCTGCAGCGGCAGGTGGCGGCTGGCGTCTACCGCGTAACGCACGCCCTCGACGCCGAGCACGTTGGCCAGCTCATGCGGATCCCAGAACACCGCGGTGGTGCCCTGGGTGAGGACGATTTCGGCGTAGCGCTCGGGCGGCAGGTGGGAGCTTTCGAGGTGCACGTGGGTGTCCATCAGGCCGGGCGACAGGTAGCCGCCGGACAGGGAACGCACTTCATGGGCGTCGACGCGGCTGCCGCGCGGGTGGACGCTGGCGATCATCTCGCCGACGATACCGACGTCAGCCGGGCGGATTTCGCCCGTGGCCATATCGACGATCTGCGCATCGACCAACAGCAGATCAAACGGGGATTCGCCGCGCGCGGCCTGCACGGCGCGACGGCGGACTTGAGCATTGCTGGACATAACCACTCCGGCACAAGGATAATGCGGATACTCTAGGGGCACAGCAAACGTTTGCCCAGATGAATAAATTTATCACCCGATAAGCTCGGGTTATTGTGCAGGACCACCGTAGCGAACCCGATGATGAACGAACCCTGGCAGCGGCTGCCCGCGCTCTCTCTTAAACAGCTTCAGTATTTCGTCACCCTGGCCCAGCTGCGCCATTTTACCGATACCGCCAGTCGTCTGGCGATTAGCCAGCCGGCGCTGAGCAGCGCTCTGCGGCAGATTGAAACGGTGCTCGGCGGCAAGCTGGTCAACCGCACCGCTTCGGCGGTCACCCTGACTGAACTGGGGGCGGCGATTTTACCCCACGCCCAGCGGATCCTCTGCGTGGCGCAGGCGGCCTTTTTCGATATGCAGCAGATCGTCGAGGCGGGCGGCGACGGGACGGTGCGCATCGGCCTGGTGCCGTCGGTCAGTTCGCTGCTGTTTCCGCTGCTGCCGCAGACCCTGGCCCAGGCCTTTCCCCGCCTGCGTATTGAATTTCACGATCAGACTAACGATGCGCTCATCCAGGCGCTGTTGCGCGGCGAGATTGATTTCGGCATCGGGGCGATCGACAGCTCACTGCCCGCAGAACTGCTGGTCTATCCGCTGCGCGACGATCCCTTCGTGGCGGTGCTGCACCGCGACGATCCGCTGGCCGCGCAGGCGCATCTGCCGTGGAAACAGCTGGTGGGGCGGGACATTGCCGTCTTCTCGAAGGGCAATATTCAGCGGCTGGTGGCGGCATTAGTGGAGAGCCATCGCCTGACGCTGACCACCCGCTACCAGGTGGACTATATCGAAACCCTGTATGGCCTGGTGCGCTCGCGCTTAGCGGTGGCGATACTGCCGGAGCTGTACACCACCCATCTGCAGGACCCGGCGCTCAAGGTCGCCCAGCTGCAGCAGCCGGCGTTGACCCGCACGGTGGCCCTGATGCGCGGGCCGCAGGCGCTGCCGCCGCTTATCGAAGACTGTTTTTCCCTGCTGCAGGCCGCCTTGCGCTAGGGCAGGTGCTTGATCAGCACGTCTATGGTCAAGTGGTTGATGTACTCCAGCGAGTGTGAGGAGAGGACGCCCAGCAGCCGGTTATGGTGTCCGGCAATAATTAAATCGATCTGCCGCTGTCGAACGCAGGTTTCGACATCTTCAAAGCGGCGGGTGGTCACCAGCGAGAGGGTATCCACCGGCAGGGAGACGGTGCAGGTCAGCTCGTTGAGCAGGGCTTTGGCCTGGATCACCTCCTGCGAGACCTGATCGTCGCGCAGGCTGTCGGAAACATAGTTCAGCGCCCGGTAGTCGGTGCTGATGTGGGCGATAGTGATGCGCATGCCGTTCTCTTCCGCCATTCTGGCGGCATGCTCGAGCAGCGGGACGCCGTCCTGACTGCTGTTAATCAGTACCAGCGCATGGTGATAAAGCGCCATAAATACCTCCGCGCAAAAAAGTTGTCCTCAGCGTATTTTGAGCCGCGGGCGGGGGGATGGCAAACCCTCGGCGCGTTTGCCTGAAGATAAAGTTCCCCCGCGGCCTGACGGGCGGCGGGGGAGCGTGGGGCGCGTTGCGCTTACGGGGTGACGATGTTGAACCAGAAGGCAAAGGTGTCCATGTAGCTCAGCATTTCGTCGAGCTTAGCGCCATTGCCGCTAATGTTAACCTCGCCGTTAGCCTGAGCCTGCTTCAGCGTCTCCTGTTTCAGGATGATCTTATTCAGGGTGTCGCGGCTGAGCGAGATGCTGGCGTCTGCGTTGTCGGCTACCGCATTGGCGGTATGGTTAAGCACGCCGTTTTCCAGCTCCAGTTTGTACTTGCCGCCGTCTTTACCGAGGTCGATGTTAAAGACCGCTTTAGCCGCCCCGGCTTTTTCGCCGTTGATATGCACCCCGAGATAATCGAAGAACATTTCCGGCGTCATCGCCCGCACGGTATCCGGGCTGGCGGTGTTCGGCGTCGGCAGTTTCTGCACGCCGTTACGCAGCTCCTGAGCGCCGGTGAGGTAGAAGTTGCGCCAGGTCCCGGCTTCCGCCTGATACCCGAGCTGCTCCAGGGCGTCGGCTTCCAGATGACGCGCCTGCTGATTGTTCGGATCGGCGAAGACGATTTTGCTGGTCACCTGCGCCACCCAGCGGTAGTTCCCCTGCTGGTAGTCGGCTTTGGCTTTCTGCATGATGGCATCGGCGCCGCCCATATATTCCACGAACTTCTTCGCCGCCTGCTCTGGTGGCAGCTCGTCGAGGGTGGCCGGGTTGCCGTCGAACCAGCCGAGGTAGAAGACGTAGGTCGCTTTCACATCGTGGCTGACGGAACCGTAGTAGCCGCGGCTGGACCACTGTTTCTCAAGGGACTCCGGCAGCTTGAAGTTGGCGGCGATCTCATCGCGGGTCATGCCCAAATTTGCCATCCGCAGAGTCTGGTCGTTGATATAGCGATACATATCGCGCTGACCTTTCATCAGCTTAACGATATTGTCGTTGCCCCAGGTCGGCCAGTGGTGCTGCGCGATAATCACTTCCGCATCGTTGCCCCAGCGGTCGATGGCGGCGTTGATGTATTTCGACCACGCCAGCGGATCGCGGATTTTGGCGCCGCGCAGCGAGTAGGTGTTGTGCAGGGTATGGGTGACATCCTCTGCCGCCTCGATCATTTTCTTCTCTTTGACATACCACAGCATCTCAGACGGCGCTTCCGAGCCCGGCGCCATCATAAAGTCATAGGTCAGGCCGTCGATCACTTCCTGCTGACCGGTATGGGTAATGTAGTTGGTCGGCGGGATCAGCGTGACGGTACCCGCCGAGGTGGTGGTGCCGAGACCGGCGCCAACCTGACCTTTGGCGTCCGGCTTCAGCAGGTTGCCATACATATAGCTGGCGCGGCGGCTCATCGCGGTACCGGCCATGATATTTTCGGAAACCGCTTCTTTCATAAAGCCGTCCGGGGCGTAAATCTTCACTTTTCCGGCTTTGACATCGGCTTCATCCACCACCCCGCGGATACCGCCGTAGTGGTCCACATGGCTGTGGGTAAACAGCACCGCCACCACCGGTTTTTTCGGCCGGTGGGCAAAATAGAGCGCCAGAGCCTCTTTAGCCGGTTCGGCGCTTAGCAGCGGGTCGATGATGGTGATCCCGGTTTTGCCTTCAATAATGGTCATATTGGAAAGATCGAGATTACGGATCTGGTAAACGCCGTCGGTGACTTTGAACAGACCGCCGATATTAAGCAGCTGCGACTGTCGCCACAGGCTGGGATTGACGGTGTCCGGCGCCTTTTCGCCCTCTTTGACGAAATTATATTTGGCCGGATCCCAGATAATATTTCCCTGGTCACCTTTGAGCATCGCCGGCGGCAGGGGCGCGATAAATCCCTGATGGGCGTTGTTAAAGTCGGTTTTATCCGCAAACGGCAGTTTACGGTATAGCGCCTGGTTCGCCTCCCGCGTGGCCGGTGTGGCATCCTGTTGTTGCGCGGCGGCAAAGGCGGTTACCGACAAAGACGATAACATTCCGGCCAGCGCCAGATTTTTGGCTATCTGATTTAATTTCATCACTACCTCTCAGGTAATTTATTATGCGGAAATAAAAAATATCTCCCGCTTAAAAAGTGAATGGCTTGTCGTTTATTCTAAAGACTAATATTCCGCTGAATAGTCCCATATGGGACTGGCGCGGCGCCGCTAAAGGATCTCCTCGTCTTTAGCAGGCGAGGACTGCTATACTGTCGCTAACGGCGCAGGCGAGGGCAGAGAATGAATTTCCAGGAAATACATAGTTATTATAAGACGTTAGCCATAGCCGACTTTTTTGCCGATATCCTCGTGGAAGGTGAAGAGGTTATTCTCGCCGCCAATAAAAAATGGTGCCCGCAACCGGGGTATATTTATTTTTGTACCGAGGGTTCGCTATCCATATTAATGCCGGATGATGGGTTGAATATCGGAAATACTATTGAGCATATGCCGATTGGCCTGATGGAGCGGTATTGCCCGCTGGCGAAATTTGAATATACCGGAAGCGCAACCGTGACGCTGCGTAAAATTTCCTACGCCACTTTTGATCGCCTTTTTATTGCTACCCACCCGCAGCGCGTTGAGGCGCTGGCGAAGGTGTTGGTGTTCATGAGTATCTTTACCATCGACCTGCACAATGAACGTCGCCAGGTCACCAGCTACCAGACGATTCGTCCGATGCTGTATCGCTATTTGTATCGGCAGCATACGCATGAGGGTGAAAACGAGGGTCTGGCGTTATTTATCATCCGGCGTACCAATCTTTCGCGCACTCATGTGTTTCGCGTGCTGGCGGACTTAAAGGCGGGGGGATATATCACGATGAAACGTGGCAAACTGATCTCTATCGATCGACCGCTGCCTGCGGAGTACTGACCGGGCAGGAGAGGGTAACAAGGCGGGATCACCGCCTTGTTACCAGGATAGCCGTCAGCGAATCATTACGGCGTCACGATGTTAAACCAGAAGTCAAACGGGTCCATATAGCCCAACATTTCATCGAGTTTAGCCCCGTTACCGCTGATTTTAACTTCCCCCTTATCTTCCGCCTGCTTCAGGGTCTCTTCTTTGAGAATGATTTTATTCAGGGTAGCGCGATCCAGCGTCAGGGTGGCATCCGCCTCTTTGGCTTGCGCATTGGCGGTGTGGTTCAGCACACCGTTTTCCAGTTCCAGTTTATATTTACCGCCGTCATTGCCCAGATCGATATTGAAGACCGACTTCGCATTGCCCGCTTTTTCGCCATTGATATGGACCGCCAGATAATCAAAGAACATTTCCGGGGTCATGGCGCGGACGGTGTCCGGGCTGGCGGTGTTCGGGGTCGGACCTTTCACCACGCCGTTGCGCAGTTCCTGGGCGCCGGTAAGGTAGAAATTACGCCACGGGCCGGACTCCGCCTGATAGCCTAATTGCTCCAGGGCATCGGCTTCCAGATGACGCGCCTGCTGGTTGTTAGGGTCGGCGAAGACGACTTTGCTCACCACCTGGGCAACCCAGCGGTAGTTACCCTGGTCGTAATCCTCTTTCGCTTTCTTCAGGATGGCATCCGCGCCGCCCATGTACTCGACGAACTTCTTCGCCGCTTCTTCCGGCGGCAGTTCGTCAAGGGTGGCCGGGTTGCCGTCGAACCAGCCGAGATACAGCACGTAGGTGGCCTTCACATCGTGGCTGACCGAGCCGTAGTAGCCGCGGTTAGCCCAGGTATTGGCGAGGCCGTCCGGCAGCTTAAAGTTAGCGGCGATTTCATCGCGGGTCAGGCCTTCGTTAGCCATCCGCAGGGTCTGGTCGTTGATGTAACGATACAGGTCACGCTGACTCTTCAGCAGGTTAACCACGTTCTCGTTGCCCCAGGTCGGCCAGTGGTGCTGGGCCATTATGATCTCAGCCTTATCGCCCCAGCGAACGATCGCCTGGTTGATATATTTCGACCACGGCAGCGGCTCACGGATCTTCGCCCCGCGCAGCGAGTAGGTGTTATGCAGGGTGTGGGTGACATCCTCTGCGGATTCGATCAATTTCTTCTCTTCGATATACCACAGCATTTCTGACGGCGCTTCGGAGCCTGGCGCCAGCATGAAGTCATAGGTCAGGCCGTCGATCACCTCTTTCTGGCCATCCTTATCAATGATGTTGGTTGGCGCAATCAGGGTGACGGTGCCTGCCGAGGTGGTAGTCCCCAGGCCCGCGCCCACCTGGCCTTTAGCGTCCGGCTTCAGCAGGTTGCCGTACATATAGCTGGCGCGGCGGCTCATGACGTTCCCGGCCATGATATTTTCTGCCACCGCCGCTTCCATAAAGCCAGACGGCGCGTAGATTTTTACTTTACCCGCTTTGACGTCGGCTTCATCCACCACGCCGCGCACGCCGCCGTAGTGGTCAACGTGGCTGTGGGTGTAGATCACCGCGACGACCGGTTTTTTACCCCGGTTTTTATAGTAGAGATCCATGCCGACTTTGGCGGTTTCAGCTGAGACCAGCGGGTCTACGACGGTGATCCCCTCTTTACCCTCAATGATTGTCATATTGGAGAGATCGAGGTTGCGGATCTGGTAGACCCCGTCGGTGACTTCAAACAGGCCGCTGATGTTGATCAGTTGCGACTGTCGCCACAGGCTCGGGTTTACGGTTTCGGGCGCTTTTTCCCCTTCTTTAATGAAGGCGTACTGGCCCGGATCCCAGATGACATTGCCCTGTTCGCCTTTGATGACCTCTGGCGGCAGGGCGGCAATAAAGCCTTTATGCGCATTGGTGAAATCGGTGTTATCGGAGAAGGGGAGTTGGTTGTAGAGGGCATCGTTCGCTTTTTTGGTCGCTTCGGTTGCCTCTTTGGCTGATGTATCTGCCCAGGCTGCGAAAGCGAGACTACTTAACATGCCCGCTAACGCTAACCCTTTCACAATCGGGGTTAATTTCATTGCAATCCTCATTTATTGCATGGTTCGTTCGGTTTTACCGATTTAACGCAGGTGACTGTTTGTTACAGATTTTTTAAATATAACTACACATTTACATTCATCCAGTTTTGCTTGCAAAAAACACATTTTTAATCAGAAATTACGCCTTTTGTATTAGCTGGCGAACGGGGAAAAAAAGCCGGTCAGCTTGTGTTACACCGCCACATTTCGTACCCTGCTTCAGGAAAATGTTGTACCACTTTTATGACTCGGGGTGCCCTTCTTAAATGAAGGCTGAGAAATACCCGTACCACCTGATCTGGATAATGCCAGCGTAGGGAAGTCAGAGACCGCAGGGTCATTGCTTCTACCTCGTCTGGCGGGAGCAAACCATGCCTGAGCTGTTGAATCCCGCGCCTGTCGCGCACCTGCGCCATCTGCTGCGCGCTCATTCCCCCCTTGTGCACTGCATGACCAATGACGTGGTGCAGACCTTTACCGCCAATGTTCTGCTGGCCGTCGGCGCCTCGCCGGCGATGGTGATCGATCCCCGCGAAGCGGCGCAGTTCGCCGCCATCGCTGATGCGCTGTTAATCAACGTCGGCACCCTGACCGAAGATCGCGCAGTGGCTATGCGTGCCGCAGTGGAGCAGGCCCGCCAGGCCGGCAAGCCCTGGACGCTGGATCCGGTGGCGGTCGGCGCCCTGACCGTGCGCACGGCCTTTTGTCACGCGCTGCTGGCCTTCCAGCCGGCGGCCATTCGCGGGAATGCCTCCGAAATTCTGGCGCTGGCCGGGATGAGCGCCGGCGGGCGCGGGGTGGATACCACCGATACGGCCGCCGCGGCGCTGCCGGCGGCCCAGGCGCTGGCTCGTCAGTTGACCACCGTCGTGGCGGTCACCGGTGAGGTGGATTACGTCACCGACGGCGAGCGGGTGCTCAGCGTGGCGGGCGGCAGTGCGCTGATGACCCGGGTGGTGGGCACCGGCTGCGCGCTGTCGGCGGTGGTGGCGGCGAGCGCGGCGCTGCCGGGAGACCGGCTGGAAAACGTGGCCGCCGCCTGCGGGCTCATGAAGCAGGCCGGGGAAATCGCTGCCCGTCACGGGGGGCCCGGGAGCTTTGTTCCGGCGTTTCTCGACGCGCTGTATCAGGAGGTGCGCGCATGAAACGCATCAATGCTCTGACCATCGCCGGCACCGATCCCAGCGGCGGGGCCGGTATCCAGGCCGATCTGAAAACCTTCTCCGCGCTGGGAGCCTACGGCTGCTCGGCGATCACCGCCCTGGTGGCGCAGAATACCCGCGGCGTGCAGTCGGTCTATCGTATTGAACCGGACTTTGTGGCGGCGCAGCTTGATTCGGTGTTCAGCGATGTGCGCATCGATACCACCAAAATCGGCATGCTGGCGGAAACCGATATTGTGGAAGCCGTGGCCGAGCGGCTGGCGCGCTACCGGGTGGCCAACGTGGTGCTGGATACCGTCATGCTGGCGAAAAGCGGCGATCCGCTGCTGTCGGCCTCGGCGGTGGAGACCCTGCGTCAACGATTGTTGCCGCAGGTGTCGCTGATCACCCCGAACCTGCCGGAAGCGGCCGCCCTGCTTGATGCACCCCATGCGCGCAACGAGCGCGAAATGCTGGAGCAGGGGCGGGCGCTGCTGGCGCTGGGCTGCGGCGCGGTATTGATGAAGGGCGGTCATCTCGACGATGCCGAGAGCCCGGACTGGCTCTTCACCCGCGAAGGGGAACAGCGATTTACCGCGCCGCGAGTACAGACCAAAAACACGCACGGCACCGGCTGCACGCTCTCGGCGGCGCTGGCGGCGCTGCGTCCGCGTCACGCCGACTGGGCGGCCACCGTTACCGAGGCCAAGGCCTGGCTGTCGGCGGCCCTGGCGCAGGCCGACTCCCTGGAGGTGGGCCACGGCATCGGGCCGGTGCACCATTTCCATGCCTGGTGGTAAATGGCAGCGTAACGGGACAGCAGAATCTCCTGAAAAAATGCCCTCCCGGCTGGAAAATAGGCTAAGTCGGTACCAGGCTTAACCTGCCCAAAATAATTGGGTTGGGATAATGCATGCCGGCTCCGGCCGGCCTTACGGGAGATTGCTATGACTGATATTACGCAGTTGCTGGGCAAAGATGCCGAGAGCCTTTTGCAGCACCGTTGTATAACCATTCCGGCCGACCAGCTGTATCTGCCTGGCGCAGATTATGTTGATCGGGTGATGGTGGATAACAACCGGCCGCCGGCGGTGCTACGCAATATGCAAACCCTGTACAACACCGGACGACTGGGGGGGACCGGCTACCTGTCCATTCTGCCGGTCGACCAGGGCGTGGAGCACTCGGCGGGGGCCTCCTTCGCCGCCAACCCGCTGTACTTTGATCCGAAGAATATCGTCGAGCTGGCGATCGAAGCCGGCTGTAACTGCGTGGCGTCGACCTACGGCGTGCTGGCCTCGGTGTCGCGCCGTTACGCGCATCGCATTCCTTTCCTGGTGAAGCTCAACCATAACGAAACGCTGAGCTACCCCACCGAGTACGACCAGACCCTCTACGCCAGCGTTGAGCAGGCGTTCAATATGGGGGCGGTGGCCGTGGGCGCGACGATCTATTTCGGCTCGGAACAATCGCGTCGTCAGATAGAAGAGATCTCTGCGGCCTTTGAGCGGGCCCATGAGCTGGGCCTGGTCACCGTGCTATGGGCCTATCTGCGCAATTCGGCATTCAAGAAAGACGGTGTCGACTACCATGTTTCCGCTGACCTGACCGGTCAGGCCAACCACCTGGCGGCCACCATCGGCGCCGATATCGTCAAGCAAAAGATGGCGGAGAATAACGGCGGCTACAAAGCGGTTAACTTCGGTTATACCGACGACCGGGTGTACAGCAAACTGACCAGCGATAACCCCATCGATCTGGTGCGCTACCAGCTGGCCAACTGCTACATGGGCCGCGCCGGGCTGATTAACTCCGGCGGCGCGGCGGGCGGGGAGACCGACCTTGCCGACGCGGTGCGCACGGCGGTGATCAATAAACGCGCCGGCGGCATGGGGCTGATCCTTGGCCGCAAAGCGTTTAAGAAATCGATGGCCGACGGCGTGAAGCTGATCAATGCCGTGCAGGATGTCTATCTGGACGGCAAAGTGACTATCGCCTAAGGCGAAAATCCGGGCGTCACCGCCCGGATTGCTCGTTGTTCATAGCAGATGTCGGGTTTATTAAGACTCCGCCGCGTTGGCGGTAAACGGTTTCGCACTCTGAGCGCGGGTAATGCCAGGCTGTTCAACGCGGATTAACGGGCACAGGAAGAAGGCCAGAATATATAAGGCGGTATAGGCAATCACCACCCCGATGGTGCTGAAATAGGGCAGCAGCACCACGGCGATCGCCGGCGCCAGAAAGTTCGACAGCCCGGCAGACAGGTTATAGACCGAAATCGCCGCGCCTTTATGGTTCGGCTCCAGCGCCGGGAACACCGCCGCCATCGGCACGAACGCGGCGACGAAAATACCCAGGGCAATAGCCGGCACCAGCGCCATCGCAAAGCTGTGGCCAAAGTGCTGAGGGATGTAGTAAAACGCCAGGCTGGAAAGCGCCATCCCGATGCAGCCGAACCAGCGAATCACCTTCATCCAGCCCATTTTCTCCGCCACGATCCCCCAGAAAACGTTCGAAAAGATGGTGGTAAAGAAGAAGGCCGCCCACACCTGGAGCCACTCCGAGGTGGTAAAGCCCAGCTCATCAACGAACATCATCGGCATAATCACCGCAAAACCAAACAGCGACAGGGTGTTAATAATGCGCACGATGCTGGAGAACAGGATGCTGCGGTTGGTATAGATCAGCGTCGCGGCGCGCCCCAGTTCGGCGAGTTTTTCGCGAGTGGTCAGGTTCTGCATATGGCGCGGCGTTTCGGTATGACGCATCGACACCAGCGCAATGATGCCGCCGGCGGCACAGAAGACCAGCGCCAGCCACAGGGTGCCCATTTCGCCAATGTGGGGAATGGTGAAGCTCGGAATATAGCTGCCGAACACGCCGATACCCACGGAGTAGACCGCCCAGAACCAGCCCAGCGCAGAGCTGGAACTGTCGCTGCGAACGTTGTGGATAATGGCGACGATAAATGAGTAGAG
Organism: Klebsiella sp. V115_8; assembly: GCF_029967715.1. Taxonomy (NCBI): domain Bacteria; kingdom Pseudomonadati; phylum Pseudomonadota; class Gammaproteobacteria; order Enterobacterales; family Enterobacteriaceae; genus Klebsiella; species Klebsiella sp. V115_8. The sequence continues at coordinate 36,190 of NZ_JASCAR010000041.1, read as the reverse complement.
GAACAGCGGGTAGGCCAGGCCGCGAATGCCATAAAACAGCAGGATCAGCGCATAGTTGGCGCGACCGAGGCCGAATACGAGGAACAGCACGTGGAATACACACCACAGCACGAAGCCGATCATCATGGCCTTGCGCGGGGTGATGATTTCCGCCACCACGCCGGAAATCCACGCCGAGAGGGCGGCGGCCAGACCGTAAAGCGTAAAGGCAAAGGAAGCCTGCGCCGGGGTGAATCCGAGTGTTTTGATGTAGTGCGACAGAAAAGCCAGCTCAAAGCCGTCGCCGGTCATAAACACGGCGATGGCGACATATCCCCAGATGAGGTTGAGCGGTAGACCATACCACTGTTTGTTATTAACGGACATGTTGACCTCGATTTCAGAGTGCAGATGAGTGTCTCCGCTGCACAGCAGCGGAGCATTATTGTTATTAAAAAAAGAGGGATGTTATTCGCGAATCAGCCTGCCGGCCTGTTGTAGCGCCTTATAGGCCTCATATCTGCGCTGATGTAGCGAGCTAAACGCAGTCTCGCTGTGATAGGTGGCATCCACCTGAGTGAATTGCTTCATGGCCTCCGGCAGCGAAGCCGCGACTCTGCCCGCCACCGCGCCGAGGATGGCGGAGCCTAACAGCACCGGCTCGCTGCTGAAGGTGCTCACGACGCTAACGCCGCAGGCGTCGGCCAGCAGCTGACGCACCAGCGGATGCTGTCCGGCCCCGCCGCTGATGACGATATTTTCACTCTCAATCCCGCAGGAGCGCTGGGCGTCGAGGATCTGTCGCAGGCCATAGCCAATCCCGCATAATCCGGCAACGTATAGCGCGGTCAGGTTATCCAGGTCCCGCTCCATCCCCAGCCCGGCAATCAGCGCTTTCGCGTGTGGGTCGGCAAGCGGCGCGCGGTTACCGAGAAATTCGGGCACCACGTGCAGACCGGCGGCCAGCGTTACCGCCTCAGAAGGCGAAGCCGTCTGCGCCAGTACGCGATCCGCCAGCCAGACCGGCAGAGGGACGCCCGCCGCTTTCGCCTCCTCGCGAGCCGCCGCCGCCGCCGGATGGAAGCTCAGCAGCTGGTCGATAGCCGCGCCAGCGGCGCTTTGTCCGCCTTCAATCAGCCAGTAGCCAGGCACCATCGCCGAATAGTATGGGCCCCAGACGCCGGGGACGAACACCGCTTCCTCAGTGGTGGTCATGGTGCAGGAGGAGGTGCCGAAGACGTAGGCCATATTGTTGACCGCGCCGTTAAGTACCCCGACGGTGCCGATGCCGCCCGCGTGGGCGTCAATCATCCCCACCGCCACCGGCGTACCGATCGGCAGTCCCATCTCCTCTGCCGCCGTGGCGCAAAGACCGTCGCCGCAGGGGGTTCCAGGTTCGACAATCCGTTGGCCGATGCGGACAAAATCTTCATCCGCCAGCTCTTCGAGGCCAATCTGGCGGAAGTAGCCGGCATCCCAGCGTTGTTCATGCGCCAGGTAGGTCCATTTACAGGTCACAGTGCAGACCGAGCGGGCTTCATCGCCGGTTGAGCGCCAGGTAAGGTAATCAGCGAGGTCGAAGAAGTGGCGCGCCTGCTGATAGATGTGCGGGCGATTCTCCTTCAACCACAGAATTTTCGGCGTTTCCATCTCCGGCGAAATTTTGCCGCCAACGTACTGCAGCACCGGGTGGCCCGTCGCGTTGATCTTTTCCGCCTGCCCGGTGGCGCGATGATCCATCCAGACGATAATGTTGCGGTCCGGATCGTCGGAAGGCCCGACCGCCAGCGGCGCGTCGTTATCGCCAATCACCACCAGCGAACAGGTGGCATCGAAGCCGATCCCGGCGATCGATGACGGCGGGACGCCGGCGCTGGCCACGGCGGTTTTAATGCAGTAGCACACCGCCTGCCAGATCTCACGGCTCGACTGCTCCACCCTGTTTCCGGCGCTGCGAAAGAGGGTAATTTCCCGGGTCGCGTGGGCGAGAAGCTCGCCACGCAGATTGAATACCCCGGCGCGCACACTGCCCGAACCGACATCCACACCAATAATGTTTTGCGTATCGTTTTGCATCACATCCTCTCACAGGCTGGTTACGGATCAGAGATCCACGCTGTTCGGCAGGATCACAATGTCGCGTACGGTGACGTTTTTCGAACGCGTCACCATAAACAGCACTGACTCCGCCACTTCAATCGGCTGCATCAAACTGCCGTTGGCCAGCGCTTCATCCATTTTGGCTTTTGGCCAGTCGTCCAGCAGAGCGGTCACCACCGGGCCCGGTAGTACGGCGCCGACGCGCACGCCATACTGCGCCACCTGGCGACGAGTCGTATGTACAAACGCCTGCACGGCGAATTTCGACGCGGTATAGACAGGCTCCCAGATCACCGGCACCACGCCCGCGATGGAGCTGGTGAAAATAATATCCCCGGATTTTTGCGCGATCAGATGCGGCAGGACGCTGCGCACGCAGCGGAAGGCGGCGTTGATGTTGAGGTGCAGCACGCGGTCCCAGACATCCGGGTCGCCCTCGGCCACCGGCCCGCCGATATAGGCCCCGGCGTTGGCGTGGAAGATATCGAGACGCCCGGTGAGCTGCAAAATGCCCTGCAGAAGGTTATCGACCTGGTCCGCCTGCATCAGATCCACCTGCAGAGCGAAGGCGTTTTCGCCAAGTTCGGCGACCAGTTTGTTGAGCTTTTCGCCTTCGCGGTCGATAAGCACCACTTTTGCGCCAGCTCCCAGCAGGGTCCTCGCGCACTCGAGGCCGATACCGGACGCCGCGCCGGTGATCGCGGCGACTTTACCGCTGAGGGAAGTATTCATAGAGGAGACAGAGTGGTTCATTTTATAATCCTTTGCCGTGTCTGGTTGCAACTATCGAACCCGAGGGCATCGCGTTCGAGGTGATGGACAAAAACATGGTAACCTATTGAATATCAGCATCATTATTCAGGCTTGCTGGCATGTTAAGGCGGTATGCGCGCGTACTTCCTGGCGTGAAATGGATGCTCAATCGATGAAGCTATGTTGCTCTCGCTTCATCGATTGAGCAAGTGGGGAAATTAACAGCGACATGATTTTGTGACGCAAGTTGGAAAAATGAAGAAGATAACGATTTACGACCTGGCGGAGCTTTCCGGCGTTTCGGCGAGCGCGGTGAGCGCAATCCTCAACGGCAACTGGAAAAAACGCCGCATCAGCGCAAAGCTTGCCGAAAAGGTGACACGGATTGCTGAGGAGCAGGGCTATGCGATTAACCGCCAGGCCAGCATGCTGCGCAGTAAAAAATCACACGTCATTGGCATGATTATCCCCAAATACGATAACCGCTACTTCGGCTCCGTCGCCGAACGCTTTGAGGAGATGGCCCGCGAGCGTGGCCTGCTGCCGATTATCACCTGTACGCGCCGAAGCCCGGATCTGGAGCTCGAAGCGGTAAAAGCGATGCTCTCCTGGCAGGTTGACTGGGTGATCGCGACCGGGGCGACCAATCCGGATAAAATTTCCGCGCTGTGCCAGCAGGCGGGCGTGCCCACGATCAATCTCGACCTGCCGGGGTCTCTCTCTCCGTCGGTGATTTCAGATAACTACGGCGGCGCGAAAGCGCTGACCCACAAGATCCTCGCTAACAGCGCCCGCCGTCGGGGAGAGCTGGCGCCGCTGACCTTCATCGGCGGGCGCAGCAGCGACCATAACACCAGCGAGCGTTTACGCGGCTTCCGCGATGCGCATCACGAGCAGGGGCTGCGCGTGCCGCAGGCGAATATTCTGGCTCCCGGCTATTCGAAAGGCCACGTTGAGGCCTGCCTGCAGGAGCGGTTTGGCAGCGCGAAGACGCTATTGCAGGGGATATTTGTTAACTCGACGATATCCCTCGAAGGGGTTGTGCGCTGGCTGTCGCAGGTAGGGCTGACCGGCAGCGAGCAGCCGCCGATGGGCTGCTTCGACTGGGATCCGTTTGTCTATCTGCTGGGGCACGATATCGACATGGTGCAGCAGGACGTACCGGCGATGCTGGACGCTGTTTTTTCGATTATTGACGCCGGCGAAGCCAGCCAGCAGCGGATTGAAATTCCGCCGCGATTGATGAGCAGTAGCTGAGTCGCCGTCTGCTGATTGCCGTTAGCGCGTCAGCAGCCAGCGCGCGGTATGTTCATCGGTCACCAGACCGTTGATCCAGCCGCCTTTAAGGGCGGCCAGGATCGCCGGTCGTTTGTATTCTCCACAGGCCGCGGCAATCCGCGGGCAGTGGTTCTGGCGGATATCATAGCTGGTGATCATGCGGTTGATCTCGCTGTCTACCACCACGCCTTCTGCATCGATAAACCGCCCGAGGATCTCCCCGATGCCGCCGCGGGCGGTCAGCTCATCCATCTGCGCCTGATTGATAAAGCCGTCTTTAAAGATGGGACTTTGCGTGCCCAGCGGACCAATGCCGACAAAAATCACATCCGCCTCCCGGGCGACGCCAGAGACGCTGCGGAATAAGCGATTGGTGCACCACATCTCATACTCATCCGCGGTCTGGGCGTAGCGCGGCGCAGGCCACTGATAGTACTTGGCCTTAATTTTGCGGGTGAGCAGCAGGGGCACGTCATCGTAATAGTTGCACTGCCCGTCGGCGTCCATGGCGCTGATCAGCGCCACGCAGCGGGTATTCAGGCTGTCGAAATCGATGCGCTGCAGCGCTTTTTTCAGGGTCAGGCCCGAGCCCAGGCCGATGATTTTCTCTTTATCATCCTGCAGATAGCGAGCCATCAGCTGATAGCAGCCAAACGATACGCTGTCGAGGGTACTCTCTTCGCTAAAGGCGGGGACCACATTGCACTCGATAAGCCGGTACTTTTCCTGCAACAACTGCGCATAATCGAGGCAGTTCGCCACCGGATGGTGCAGATTAATCGACACAATCCCTTCTTCTTTCGCGGCGGCGATCAGCCGTTGCACCACCGGTCTGGAGGTGCCCAACTGGCTGGCAATCTCGCTCTGATTCTGGCCGGCGATGTAGTACATCCATGCGGCACGCACCTTCTGATCCAACCGGATATCGTCTTCTTTACTCATGGTTTCCCGCCCTAAGTTGCTGGCCAGGGCACGCAATTGGCCCGGCGAATATCCGCATTCTCGCCGTGGTTGCCATAACTGGCAAGCTTTTGCTCTTTATTGGTCATTTGTAATTTAAGTGGGTAATTGCTCTTTTGTGATCCGTGGCTCTTATTTTGGTCAAATGATCAATTACAGTGGCGCCATCCACTCAAGGAGAGCAGAACATGAACAATCAATTCACATGGCTTCATATCGGTCTGGGTTCTTTTCATCGCGCGCATCAGGCGTGGTATCTGCATCGTCTGATCGCTTCCGGCGATAAGCGCTGGCGCATCGCGGCGGGCAATATTCGCAATGACGCCGAGCAGGTGGTGCAGGCGCTGGCGGCGCAGGGCGGACGTTACGTCCTGGAGACCGTCAGCCCGGAAGGGGCGCGTGAATATGAAGAGATCACCTCAATTCAGAAACTGCTGCCGTGGCAGGCCGGGCTGCAGCCGCTGATTAATGAAGGGGCCAACCCGCAAACCAAAGTTATCGCCTTTACCGTGACGGAAGGGGGGTACTACCTGAATACCCGCCATCAGCTGGAAACCAGCAACCCCGATCTGCAGGCTGACCTGAAAGGCGAATGCAAAACTATTTACGGCACCCTCGCGCGAATTCTGGAAAAGCGCATGGCGGACAACGCCGGGCCGCTGACCCTGCTCAACTGCGACAACGTGCGTCATAACGGCGAGCGCTTCCACGACGGGATGGTGGAGTTCCTGCAACTCACCGGCAAACAGGCGGTGATTGACTGGATGGCGGCCAATACCACCTGTCCGAACACCATGGTGGACCGCATCACCCCGCGTCCGGCGGCCGATCTGCCGGCCCGTATCAAAGCGCAAACCGGCATTGACGATAAGGCGCCGGTCATGGGCGAGACCTTTATCCAGTGGGTGGTGGAGAACAACTTCCGCGATGCCCGCCCGAACCTGGAAGCGGTCGGCGTGGAGATGGTCGAGTCGGTTATCCCGTATGAAGAGGCGAAAATCCGCATCCTGAACGCGTCGCACAGCTGCATTGCGTGGGCGGGGACCTTAATCGGCCAGCAGTATATTCACGAAAGCACGCTCACCGATGTTATCTACGCCATTGCCGACCGCTACGTCACGGAAGATGTGATCCCATGCCTGGGCGATAACGGTATTGATTTGCCGACCTACCGCGATGTGGTGCTCAAGCGCTTTACCAACCCGCATATCCAGGACACCAACCAGCGCGTCGCCGCCGACGGCTTCTCGAAAATTCCGGCGATGATCGCCCCAACCCTGCAGGAGTGCTATCAGCGCGGCGTCCGCCCGGAAGCGACCGCCATGCTGCCGGCGCTGTTCTTCGTCTTTATGGAGCTGTGGCATAAGGGAACCCTGCCGTATCAGTACCAGGACGGCATCCTGGATGAGCAGGCGGTGCATGAGATGTATGAGGCTCAGGATCCGCTGGCTGTCTTCGCCCGCGATAAAGCCCTGTTTGGTGACCTGGCCGACAACGCGGATTTCCTGGCGCTGATGCGCGAGAAAGTCGCCGCCGTTTATACGCTGATTAAATAAGAGGTGGCTATGTATCTGGGTATCGATCTTGGCACATCGGAAGTCAAAGCGCTGGTCATTGATGAGAACAATCAGGTTATCGCCAGCCATAGCGCGCCGCTGAGCATTCAGCGGCCTCATCCGCACTGGTCAGAACAATCACCGGAGTTATGGTGGGAGGCGACGGAGTATCTGATGGCCACGCTGCGGGAAAAATGCGCCCAGCACTGGCAGGCCGTCAAGGCGATTGGCCTCTCCGGACAGATGCACGGCGCGGTGTTGCTGGATGAAAAGGGGGAGACGATCCGTCCGGCCATTCTGTGGAACGACACCCGCTGCGCCGCAGAGTGCGCGGAGCTGGAGGAGATGGCGCCGGAGCTGCATCAGGTGGCGGGCAACCTGGCGATGCCCGGCTTTACCGCGCCGAAGCTGCTGTGGGTGCGTCGTCACGAGCCGCAAAACTTTCAGCGCACCGCCACGGTGCTGCTGCCGAAGGATTATCTGCGCTACCGGATGACCGGGAAGAAAGTCTCCGATATGTCGGACGCCGCCGGGACGCTGTGGCTGGACGTGGCTAAGCGCGACTGGTCCGATGCGCTGCTGGACAAGTGCGGTCTGTCGCGCAGCCAGATGCCGACGCTGGTGGAAGGCTGCGAGGTTTCCGCCACCCTTGATCCGAAAGTGGCCGAACGCTGGGGGCTGAACGCCTCGGTGGTGGTGGCCGGGGGCGGCGGCGATAACGCGGTCAGCGCCATTGGCGTCGGCGCGGTCTCGCCGGGGGACGCGTTTATTTCGCTCGGCACCTCAGGGGTGCTGTTTGTGGTGACCGACGCCTATCGTCCGGCGCCGCAGTCGGCGGTCCATGCGTTTTGTCACGTTCTGCCGAACCTGTGGCATCAGATGAGCGTGATGCTCAGCGCCGCCAGCTGTTTGCAGTGGTTCTGCCGCCTGACCGGCACCACGGAGGTGGCGCTGCTGGCGGAGATTGCCGAGCTAAGCGAAGAGGAGAAGGCCAACGCGCCGTTCTTCCTGCCCTATCTCTCCGGGGAACGTACCCCGCATAACGATCCTGACGCTCGCGGCATGTTTTGGGGTATGACCCACTCCAGCCTGCGCGCCCAGCTCGGCTACGCGGTGCTGGAGGGGGTGAGCTTTGGCATCAACGACGGCCTGCAGGTATTGAAAGAGAGCGGGACGCCGATCGCGCAGTGCTCGCTGGTGGGCGGGGGCGCCCGCAGTCCGTTCTGGGCCCAGCTGCTGGCCGATATTCTCGCTATGCCGGTGGTGACCCACAAAGGCGGAGAGACCGGCGGCGCGCTGGGCGCGGCGCGGCTGGCCTGCCTGGCGGCGGGCAAACCGGTTGCCGCGGTATGTGAAAAACCGGAAGTGTGGCAGACCTGGCGTGCGGATCCCGTTCGCCACCACACCCTGATGCAACGCTACGCGCAGTTTAAGGCCCTGTATTTAAACGATCTGCACTATCGGCAGCATTAATTTTTATCACCATAACCGCTCCGGTGAACTAACCGGAGCGGCCTCCTGTACCCTGAAAACGAGGTCATTATGTCTATCAATAATAAACAGTGGCTCGGTTTACCCCTGAACCTGCTCTGGGGATACATCGCCATTGCCGTATTTATGACCGGCGACGGTTTTGAATTAGCCTTTCTCTCGCACTATATCAAAGCGCTCGGATTCTCCCCGGCGGAGGCCTCCTTTGCCTTTACCCTCTATGGCCTGGCCGCCGCGCTGTCGGCATGGATCTCCGGCGTGGTGGCGGAAATTATTACGCCGCTGAAAACCATGATGATTGGCTTCGTGCTGTGGTGCGTATTCCACGTGCTGTTCCTCGTTTTCGGTCTCGGTCACGCCAACTATGCGCTGATCCTGGTTTTCTACGGCATTCGCGGCTTCGCGTATCCGCTATTCCTCTACTCGTTTATCGTGGCGATTGTCCATAACGTCAAAAGCGACAACGCCAGCTCGGCCATCGGCTGGTTCTGGGCGGTCTATTCCATCGGCATCGGCGTCTTCGGCAGCTATATTCCGAGTTTCACCATTCCGCACATTGGCGAAATGGGCACCCTGTGGCTGGCGCTGGCCTTCTGCGTTACCGGGGGCGTGATTGCTCTGGCTTCCCTGCGCCATATTAAAACGCCGCAGCATATGCAGAACCTGACCACCCGCGAGAAGTTTGCCGAGCTGGGCCGCGCCGCGACGCTACTCTATACCAACCGCAATATTCTGCTGTCGAGCATGGTCAGGATCATCAATACCCTCTCGCTGTTCGGCTTTGCGGTGATTATGCCAATGATGTTCGTCGATGAGCTGGGCTTTAGCACCTCGGAATGGCTGCAGGTGTGGGCGGTCTTCTTCTTCACCACCATTTTCTCTAACGTGCTGTGGGGCATTCTGGGCGAAAAACTGGGCTGGATGAAGGTGGTGCGCTGGTTTGGCTGCATCGGGATGGCGCTCTCCAGCCTGTCGTTTTACTACATCCCTCAGCACTTCGGCCACAGCTTTGCGATGGCGCTGATCCCGGCCATCGCTCTGGGGATCTTTGTCGCCGCCTTCGTGCCGCTGGCCGCCGTGTTCCCGGCGCTGGAGCCGAAGCACAAAGGCGCAGCGATTTCGGTGTATAACCTGTCGGCGGGGATGTCGAACTTTCTCGCCCCAGCGATCGCCGTGGTGCTGCTGCCGTTCTTCAGCACCATTGGGGTCGTCATCGCCTATACCGCATTGTACGTGGTGGCCTTTTTCCTCTGTGCGTTTATCCGCGTCGAGCAGCCAGGATTTTCCCACAAGGAAGCGTCGGCCAGCGAGCAGGTTGAATTCTCTTAAGGTGATGCGGCTGGCGTGCCAGGCATGCCAGCCTTAATGAGGTGAATGATGAGTATTCAGGCAGTGATTTTTGACATGGATGGCGTGATTATTGATTCCGAAAGCCTGTGGCGGCAGGCGCAAATCGCCGCCCTCGCGCAGTGGGGGGCAACGGCGAGCGTCGAGGAGTGCGAAACCCTGACCAAAGGCAAGCGCCTCGATGAGATCGCCGGCACCTGGTGCCGCTATTTTCAGCTTAACGTTGCCCCGTCGCTGCTGGAAGACGCCATATTGCAGCGCATTACCGGCCTGATCGCCGCCGAAGGTGAGCCGATGCGCGGGGTGCATGAGGCGTTACGCTATTTTCGCCATGCCGGTTATAACATTGCGCTCGCCACCTCCTCGTCCCGGCAGGTTATCGCCGCCGTGCTGAACAAGCTCTCGCTTTGGCACTATTTTGATGTGATTTCCAGCGCGGATGAAGAAGCGCAGGGCAAGCCGCATCCGGCGGTGTATCTGACGACGTTGGATAAGCTTAATCTCGACGCCAGCCGGTGCCTGGTGATCGAAGACAGCTTCAACGGCTTTTGCGCGGCTCAGGCCGCGGGTATTCCTACGGTGGTGATTGCCGAAGATAGCCAGCACGCGCGTTTTCAGGCCGCCGTGGGACGCTACCGGGCGCTGCCTGAACTGCTGGAAGTCCTCACCGCCGAGCCAGAGGCGGCGGTTTAAGTAACCATTTGTGGGCGCAGACATTCCCGGGATGTAGCTGGTCGGTTAATCTCTTCTCTGCGCTCACGCCCCATTTATAGCTTTTATCCGCGGGAGAGGGGCAGGGGGCTGCGCCGAACCGGTGTTTTGCCGGGTGGCGGCTGACGCCTGACCCGGCCTACATTGACCCACCCGGCTGACCCGGCCTACATTGTTCCACCCGGCTGGCGCGGCGCTTGTCCGTGCTGCATGAGAGCCGCGGACCACAGGCCCGGCAAGCGCAGCGCCGCCGGGCGATGGGCGCCTGTCCGCCTCAGCGCAACAGCGGGCAGTCGGGCGGCAGCCGGCAGCGCAGGGCCGCCGGTAACAGCTCCATGCGGAAAGTTTTGCCGGTCAGCGGTTCGCCGTCGAGGTTAAACGTCATCTCATGGGGGGCGGTGATCTCAAACCACGAGGAGACGCCGTCGACAATATTGGGCGAGTTTTCCGGATTTGCCAGGGTGCTGAAGAGGGCAGGGATCAGCTCTTCGCCGGTGAAAATGCGCAGATGCAGCAGGCCGTCGTTAATCAACGCCTCCGGACACAGCTGCTGGCCGCCGCCCGCCTGGCGGCCGTTGCCGATGCCGATGACCAGCGCATCGCCCTGCCAGTGAAAGTTCTCCCCGCGGATCTCGCAGCGGTCCGGCTTCAGGGTATCCATGCGCATCAGGCCGTGGATTAAATAAGAGACACCGCCGAGCGCGGCTTTGAGTTTTTCCGGCGTTTCGGTGGTGATCCGGGTGCCGAACCCGCCGGTCGCCATATTAATAAAGCCGGTCTTATCATTAACCCGGGCGATATCAATCGGCACATCGCGGCCGACGATCGCCAGCTTCAGGGCGCTGGCCAGATCCTGCGGAATACCGACGCTGGTGGCGAAGTCGTTGGCCGTGCCCAGCGGTAAAATCCCCAGCGCCATCCTGCTGCCGCGCTCCACCAGCGCCGTCGCCACTTCATTAATGGTGCCGTCGCCGCCGCCGGCGATCACCGTTTCAACGTTCAGCTGCAGGGCTTCATCGATAAACCGTACGGCATCGCCCTTTTCCCAGGTGACGCGGACGTGAATATCGATCCCTTCGTCACGCAACAGGTTAACCGCCTCGCGTAGCTGCGGTTCATTGGCACCTTTGCCGTTAAGGATCAGTAAGCTGGCAGTAAACGTAGACATCATCAAGGGAACCTTTATTGCTCAATGTTGCATAAAGTGTACCGCATGACGCCAGCGAAGGCCGGAGGAGAGACAAAAAAATAAGCCCGCGTAAGGGAGATTACGCAGGCTAAGGAGGTGGTTCCTGGTACAACTAGCATTTATGGGTTATGTTTTTCAGCGAAATGGATGATACCTGTTTCGATCGAAACGGTATGTGATCCGATTCTAATATCCTTACATCGTGAAAAAATAACGCAAATTAACTAGTTACCGTGCGGATTTCTGGTTGTCTGACCAGTAAAGTTGCGCATCAGCAGCGCATACTGCAGGGGCAGGTCATCCGGCACAGGCAACCATACGGTATAGCCGTCGCCCGGGGCCACCGGCATGGCTTCGCCTTTGCCATTTTCCATATGCTCGAGGGTGAAGTTGACGTTACCCTGCGGGGTCATCAGTTCGAGACTGTCGCCAACGCTGAACTTATTTTTGACCGCCACAGCCGCCAGCGGGCCGTTACGCTCCCCGGTGAATTCGCCGACAAACTGCTGGCGCTCGGAGAGGGAGTAGCCGTACTCGTAGTTCTGATAATCGTCATGGGTATGGCGGCGCAGGAAGCCTTCGGTGTACCCGCGATGGGCCAGTCCTTCCAGCGTTTCCAGCAGGCTGGTATCAAACGGTTTGCCGGCGGCAGCGTCGTCGATCGCCTTGCGGTAAACCTGAGCGGTGCGCGCGCAGTAATAGAAGGATTTGGTGCGGCCTTCGATCTTGAGCGAGTGAACGCCCATCTGGGTCAGACGCTCAACGTGGGCGATAGCCCGCAGATCTTTCGAGTTCATGATGTAGGTGCCGTGCTCGTCCTCGAAGGCGGTCATGTACTCGCCCGGGCGTTTGGCTTCCTCGATCATAAAGACTTTATCGGTCGGCGCGCCGATGCCGAGGGTTGGCTCCACCGTCTGCACCGGGATCGGCTCATATTTGTGGACGATGTTGCCGACGTCGTCCTCTTTGCCTTCCGCCACGTTATATTCCCAGCGGCAGGCGTTGGTGCAGGTGCCCTGGTTCGGGTCGCGCTTGTTGATATACCCGGAGAGCAGGCAGCGGCCGGAGTAGGCCATGCACAGCGCGCCGTGGACGAAAATCTCAATTTCCATCTCCGGCACCTGGCGGCGAATTTCTTCGATTTCATCCAGCGACAGTTCACGCGACAGGATCACGCGGGTCAGCCCCATCTGCTGCCAGAATTTGACCGTCGCCCAGTTGACGGCGTTGGCCTGCACCGAAAGATGGATCGGCATATCCGGAAAGTTTTCCCGCACCAGCATGATTAAACCCGGATCGGACATGATCAGCGCGTCCGGACCCATCTCCACCACCGGCTTCAGATCGCGAATAAACGTTTTCAGCTTGGCGTTATGCGGGGCGATGTTGACCACCACATAGAATTTTTTACCCAGCGCGTGGGCTTCATTGATGCCGAGCTGCAGATTTTCGTGATTGAATTCGTTGTTACGCACGCGCAGCGAGTAGCGCGGCTGGCCGGCATAAACGGCATCGGCGCCATAGGCGAAAGCGTAACGCATATTCTTCAGCGTTCCCGCCGGGGAAAGGAGTTCTGGTTTAAACATGGTGTTCTCGTTCTGATGACAGGTCAGATTCGCCGCACCCGGTGCGGCGAGTTGGGGGAGTGTCCCCACATTAAGGGCGGGCATTGTAGCGCCGCGGCGAAGGGGAGTAAATATCAGATGGGTATCTTTCAGCATGGCTAATTTGTTTGCCATTTTGAACCTGGGCAGTGCTCATACTGACAGCACTAATAACGCCTGGTGGGATAGGCTCTATGGAATTCCCCCGGGTTGCGGCGTAAACGCCTTACCCGGGCTACGGATTGCAGACGGCGGTGAACGTGTAGCCCGGCTAAGCGCAGCGCGAGCCGGGAAAAGGCTAACTACGCCAGCCGGCAGGCGTCCGCTTCCCAGCGGTAGCCAACCCCGTATACGGCGCGGATAAACGACTGTTCGGCGTCCAGCGCCTCCAGCTTGCGCCGCAGGTTCTTGATGTGGCTGTCGATGGTGCGGTCGGTCACTACCCGATAGTCGTCATACAGATGGTTGAGCAACTGTTCGCGGGAGAAGACCTTCCCTGGCTCCTGGGAGAGGGTTTTCAGCAGCCGGAACTCGGCGGGGGTGAGGTCCAGCAGCTTGTCGCGCCACGAGGCCTGAAAACGCCCCTCGTCGACAATCAGCGGGCTCTGGGCGTCCAGCGCCTGCAGGTCGCGCTGCGGCTTGCAGCGGCGGAGAATGGTTTTCACCCGGGCGACCACTTCCCGCGGGCTGTAGGGCTTGCAGATATAGTCGTCGGCGCCGATCTCCAGCCCCAGCAGGCGGTCGATCTCTTCGATTTTCGCCGTCACCATCACCACCGGAACGTCGGAGAAGCGGCGGATTTCCCGGCACAGCGTCAGGCCGTCGGTGCCGGGCAGCATCAGATCCAGCAGGATCAGATCCGGCGGGGTCTGCCGAACGTAGGGCAGGACCTTATCGCCATGGTTAATCAGCGTAGGCGCATAGCCGGCGGCCTGCAGATAATCAATCAGCAGCTGGCCGAGCTTGGGTTCATCTTCCACGATCAGAATGCGCGGGGTGTTTTCATCTACAGGCAATTCAGTCATACGTCTCTCGGTAAATCATGTTCCAGAGGTAACTCAACTTTAATGCTAACCCCGCCAAAAGGCGAATGGTCGGCGCGCAGGGTGCCGCCGTGGGCCGCTACGATATTGAGGCAAATCGCCAGCCCGAGGCCAGAGCCGCCGCTGGCGCGGTTGCGCGATCCTTCCGCCCGATAAAAGCGTTCGCACAGGCGGGCCAGCTGCTCATCGCTGACCCCGGGGGCGCTGTCGGCGAAGTCGATCACCAGCATCCGTCCGCTGCGGCGGGCGGTAATGTGCAGGCTGCCGCCGCTGTCGGTATAGCGCAGGCTGTTCTCCAGCAGATTGTTGAAGAGCTGCATCAGGCGGTCGCGGTCGCCGAAGATCATCGCCTGCTCCGGGAGCGACACCTGAATGCTCAGCTGCCGGCCGGCGAAGCGCTCGCGAAACGCGCCTGCGGCCACCTCCAGCAGGGTGATGATATCCAGCGAGGTTTTCTGGTAGGCCAGCGCGCCCTCATCGGACATCGACAGCTGGTGAAGGTCGTCCACCAGCTTGGTGAGGGTGGCGACCTCGGCCTGCAGGGAGGGAATGGACTCTGGAGTAAACCGTCGGACCCCGTCCTGAATTGCCTCCAGTTCGCCGCGCAGCACCGCCAGCGGGGTACGCAGTTCATGGGAGATGTCGGCCATCAGATCGCGACGCATCTGCTGGTTGCGCTCCAGGGTGCTGGCGAGCTGGTTAAAATCCTGCGCCAGGCGGCCGAGCTCATCGCCGCCGGTCACCGTCACGCGGGTTGAAAAGTCGCCCGCCGCCAGCTTATGGGTGCCTTCCACCAGCCGCTTCACCGGCGCCAGCAGGCCGCGGGCCAGCGGGAAGGTGGCCAGCGCGGCAAGCAGGGTGGCAAGGGCAACGATCAGCCAGCTGGTGCGCTTCTGCTGCCGGTCGAAGTTAATGTCGGTATTGCGGGTTAGCCTTTCCACCGGCGAGGCGATCACTCTCCCTACCTCCACGCCGTTGACCATAATGCTGCGCTGGCTGCCGTCCTCCGGCACGCGCTCGCGGGGGCCCACCAGCACGCGGCCAGACTGATCGACCACCCAGAACATGGTGCGCCAGCCGTGGGGCGGCATTTCCGGCCTCGGGCGCGGGCCGTCAGGGGGGCCATCCGGCGGCGGCCCGTCCGGACCGGCGTCCGGCGCGTCCATCGCCCCCGGCTTCATGGCGTGCCCCGGCGGCGAGCGGTCGTCATTATCCCGTTCGAAGGTGCGCAGCAGCTGGAAGATAAAGCGGTCGTTGTTGCGCAGAAACGCCCAGCTGCCGTGCTGGGCATACTGCTCGCTCAGCGCGTCGCTGAGCATGGTTAACCGCTGCTCATTGCCGCGCTTGATGTAATCGATAAACCCGCGTTCGAAACTGATGCGCACCGCCCAGTGCATGCTGATCAGCAACACGATGCAGGTGGCGAAAATAGCGAGGAACAGCTTGCCGGTAATGCCCGGGCGCCAAAATTTCACGATCCACTCCTGTTGCGTCGACGAATGACGGTATTACTGCCGAGGTCATCCGGTACCCGGGAAAAGATGAGCGCTGGCAGGGCGATGATCGCCGCCATGCTCAGATAGGTATAGAGAAAGATCTGATGGGTGCCGGCGGCGTCGAGGCTCAGATGCTGCTGGCCGTACAGCCCCAGCAGCAGCCCGGCGATGGTCACGCCAATGCTCATCGACAACTGCATCACCATCGACAGCAAACTGTTGCCGCTGCTGGCCAGATCGTCGGGGAGATCTTTCAGGGTCAGGGTATTCATCGAGGAGAAGCGGCTGGCGTTGATCATCCCCTGCAGAAACAGGATCAGCGGCAGCACATAATACCAGCCCGCCAGGGCGCTAAACATAAACAGCAGGCTGACCGCCGCCAGGCCCAGAGTGCTGGCGACCAGCACCCGACGATAGCCGAAGCGGTTGACCACCTGGACCACGATCCGCTTCATCCCCATGCTGCCGAGCACCATCGGGATCATCATTAGTCCGGCGTGGAAGGGGCTAAAGCCGAGGCCGATCTGTAGAAACACCGGGGTCATAAACGGCAGCATGCCGCTGCCGATGCGCCCGGCGAAGCTGCCGCCGAGGCCAAGGGAGAAGGTGCGGTTGCGAAAGAGGTTGAGGCTGAACAGCGCCCGGGCGTTACCGCGGGCATGCCAAAGGTACAGCAGCAGGGCGGCGAGACCGATGGCCACCAGTCCCGCCAGCCAGCGTGTCGATATGCCGAGCCCTTTCTGGCCGTCCAGGGCCAGGGTCAGGGTCGCCATCCCGGCCGCCAGCAGCACAAAGCCGGCGAGATCGAAGCGCCGGGTCTGCATGGTGTAGTTGGGCATCAGGCAGAGGGTGGCGATGGCCCCGACGATCCCCACCGGGATGTTAATAAGGAAGATCCAGTGCCAGGAGGCGTACTCCACCAGCACCCCGCCCAGCGCCGGGCCGAGCAGGGGGCCGACCTGCCCCGGCAGAGTAACGAAGGTCATCGCCGCCATGTACTGATCGCGCGGGACGATCTTCATCACCGTCAGGCGGCCGACCGGCACCATCATTGCGCCGCCGACCCCCTGCAGCACCCGGGCCATTACCAGCTGGTCGAGGGTGCTGGCCTGGGCGCAAAACAGCGATCCGGCGGTAAACAGCACGATGGCGGTAAAGAAAATATTGCGCACCCCGACCCGGTCGGCCAGCCAGCCGCTGGCCGGGAGCATCACCGCCACCGTCAGGACATAGGAGACGATGATCATATGCATATGCAGCGGACTCTCTCCGAGGCTTTTGGCCATCGAGGGGAGGGCGGTGTTGACGATGGTGGTGTCCAGCGACTGCATAAAGAAGCCGAACGCCACTATCCATAGCTGCCAGCGCACGCTGGCCGGGAGGTCTGTCATCTTATTCGCTTACCGGTTGAGTGGAATGACGCGAAAAACGCAGCCGCAAACGGTCAAAGAAAAGATAGACCACCGGCGTGGTGTAGAGCGTTAACAGCTGGCTCATCACCAGACCGCCGACGATGGTGATCCCCAGCGGCTGGCGCAGCTCGGAGCCGTCGCCGCCGGAGAGCACCAGCGGCAGGGCGCCGAACAGCGCGGCGAGGGTGGTCATCATAATCGGCCGGAAACGCAGCAGGCAGGCCTGGAAAATCGCCTCTTCCGGCGTCAGGTTGCCGGTGCGCTGCGCCTCAAGGGCAAAATCAACCATCATGATGGCGTTTTTCTTCACGATGCCAATTAATAACATGATCCCGATAAGGGCGATGAGGCTGAACGGGGCATCGAATATCTCCAGCGCCAGCAGCGCGCCCACCCCGGCGGAGGGCAGCGTCGAAAGGATGGTCAGCGGATGCACATAGCTCTCGTAGAGCATCCCCAGCACGATATAGACCGTGGCGATGGCCGCGAGGATCAGGATCACCTGCGCGTTCATGGTCTGCTGGAACACCTGAGCGGTACCGGCAAAGGAGCCGCGTACGGTGGACGGCACCCCGAGCTGGGTCATCGCGCGGTTAATCGCCTCGCTGGCTTCCGACAGCGAGCGGCCGGTGGGCAGGTTAAAGGAGATAGTGGACGCCGCCGACAGCCCCTGGTGGTTCACCGACAGCGGGGCGTTGGCCGGCTGCCATTTGGCGAAGTAGGCCAGCGGGATCGGCTTGCCCTCGCTGTTGATGACAAACATCTTATCCAGGGCGCTGACGTCCTGGGTATAGGCCGGGTCGACCTGCATCACCACTTTATACTGGTTCAGCGGCTGGTAGATGGTGGAGATTTGCCGCTGGCCGAAGGCGTTGTTCAGCAGGTTGTTGGCGTCCTGAACGCTGATGCCAAGGCGCGACATGGTATCCCGGTCATAGACCAGGTCCATTTCGGCGCCATTGTCCTGCTGATCCGAGTTGACGTCCGCCAGCTCAGGCAGCGCCGCCAGCGCTTTGCGGATCTTCGGCTCCCATTCGCGCAGCGCCGACAGGTCATCGGACAGCAGGGTGTACTGATAGCTGGCGTTCGACTGCCGGCCGCCGACGCGGATATCCTGCACCGCCATCAGGAACAGATTGGCCCCGGGCTCGTTGGCCAGCTTTTTGCGCAGCCGGTCGATCACCTGCTGCGCCGTCTCGTGGCGCTGGTCGCGCGGTTTGAGGGTGATAAACATCATCCCGCTGTTGACCCGCGAGCCGCCGGTAAACCCGGTGACGTTATCCACCGCCGGATCTTCGCGAATGATCTTCATAAAGTCCTGCAGCTTGCCGCGCATCGCCTGGAAGGAGATGCTCTGGTCGGCCTGAATGCCGCCCATCAGCACCCCGGTGTCCTGCTCCGGGAAGAAGGTTTTCGGGATCGAGATATAGAGCCAGACGCTGAGGGCGATGGTGCCCAGCACCACCAGGCCGGTCAGGCGGCTGTGCTTCAGCACCCATTTTAACGACTTACCATAGCCACCCTGCATGGCCACCAGCAGGCGGCCAAAGCCGCGGTTGCGCGTCGGCTGGTGGGGTTTGCCGCTTTTCAGCAGCCAGCCGCACATCATCGGCGTCAGGGTGAGGGAGACCGCCAGCGAGATGCCGATCGCCACCGACAGGGTGACGGCGAACTCGCGCAGCAGGCGGCCGGGCAGGCCGCCCATCAGCAGCAGCGGCAAAAACACCGCCACCAGCGACAGGCTCATCGACAGGACGGTAAAGCCGACCTCGCGGCTCCCCTGCAGCGCCGCCTGCAGCGGTTTCATCCCCGCCTCCAGATGGCGGGAGATATTCTCCAGCACCACGATGGCGTCATCCACCACGAAGCCGGTGGCGATGGTCAGCGCCATCAGCGACAGGTTGTTAAGGCTGAAGCCGCACAGGTACATGGCGGCGAAGGTACCGATTAAGGAAACCGGGACGGCGACGGCCGGGATCAGCGTCGCGCGCCCGGATCGCAGGAAGAGGAAGACCACCAGGATCACCAGCGCCACCGAGATCACCAGCGTCTGCTCCACCTCCTCCAGCGAGGCGCGAATAGTCGGCGAGCGGTCCTGGGCGATCTGCAGATCGATGGCCGCCGGAATGGTCTGCTGCAGCTCCGGCAGGCGGGCGCGGATGCTGTCCACCGTCTGGATGATATTGGCTTCCGGCAGTTTGCGGATCATCAGCAGGATCGCTGGTTTGGCGTTGGTCATCCCGGCGTTGCGCACATCCTGCACCGAATCCGAGACGGTGGCGACATCCCCCAGCCGCACCGCGGCGCCGTTCTGGTAGTGGACGATCAGCGGCTGATAGTCGGCGGCGGTCTTCAGCTCATCGTTGGTCTGCACCTGCCAGCGGTGGGCGCTGTCCTCCAGCGCCCCCTGCGGTTTGCGCACGTTAGCGTCGCTGATGGCGGTGCGCACCGCGTCCAGCGACACGCCCTGGTTGAACAGCGCCTGCGGATTGAGATCGACGCGCACCGCCGGCAGGGAGCTGCCGCCGACGTCGACATCGCCGACGCCGTCGATCTGCGCGATGGTCTGCGCCAGCTGGGTGGAGGCGAAATCATACAGCTCACCCTGGGAGTAGGTGTCGGAGGTAAGCGTCAGGATCATGATCGGCGCATCCGACGGGTTGGCTTTGCGGTAGGTCGGCCGGCTCGGCATCCCGCTCGGCAGCAGGCTTTGCGCGGCGTTGATCGCCGCCTGCACGTCGCGCGCCGCGCCGTTGATATCGCGGTCGAAGTTAAACTCGAGAATGATGCGGGTGCTGCCGAGCGAGCTGGAGGAGGTCATCTCATTGACCCCGGCAATCCGCCCCAGGGAGCGCTCCAGCGGGGTGGCCACCGACGAAGCCATGGTCTCCGGCGAGGCCCCCGGCAGCGAGGCGCTGACCATGATCACCGGGAAATCCACCTGCGGCAGCGGGGCCACCGGCAGCAGCCGGAAGCCGAGAATGCCGCACAGGGTGATGGCCAGCGAGATGAGGATCGTCGCCACCGGGCGGTAAATGAAGAGGGCGAAAAACTTCACTTACGCCTCCTCTTCCTGACGCGGGAAGCGACGCTTCAGATGCAGCGACAGGCGGTCGAACAGCAGGTAGATCACCGGGGTGGTGAACAGGGTCAGCACCTGGCTGAGCATCAGACCGCCGACCATGCCGATCCCCAGCGGACGCCGCAGCTCGGCGCCGACGCCGGTGCTCAGCATCAGCGGCAGGGCGCCGAGCAGGGCGGCGAGGGTGGTCATCAGGATCGGGCGAAAACGCAGCAGACAGGCCTGATAGATCGCCTCCCGCGGTGGCATGCCCTGCTCGCGCTCGGCGGCCAGCGCGAAGTCGATCATCATGATGGCGTTCTTCTTCACGATGCCGATCAGCAGAATAATGCCGATGATGGCGATCACGTCCAGCTCGCTGCCCGCCAGCCACAGCGCCAGCAGCGCCCCGACCCCGGCGGTGGGCAGGGTGGAGAGAATGGTGATCGGATGGATAAAGCTCTCATACAGCACCCCCAGCACGATATACATCGCCACCACCGCGGCCACGACCAGCCAGACGGTGCTGCCCAGCGCCGACTGGAAGGCCAGCGAGCTGCCCTGGAACTGGGTGCGGATATCGGTCGGGAAATCCAGCGACTGTTCGGCGGCGAGGATCGCCTCCACCGCTTCGCCGAGCGAATAGTTGTCCGGCACGTTAAACGAGATAGTGGTCACCGGGAACTGATCGAGGTGGTTCACCGACAGCGGGGTAAAGCGCTGCTCCACCGTGGCGATGGCGGTCAGCGGCACAATGCCGCCGTCTCTGCTGGTCAGGCGGATATTATCCAGCGCCGCCAGGCCCGGGGTCGCTTCGGTATCCTGCTCAAGCACCACGCGATACTGATTCGCCTGGGTGTAAATGGTGGAGATCAGCCGCTGGCCGAAGGCGTTGTACAGCGCGTTATCGACGTCCGCCATCGAGATGCCGAGGCGGCTGGCGCTGTCCCGGTCCACCTTGATGTAGGCGGCCAGGCCTTTGTCCTGCCAGTCGCTACTGACGTCGGCCAGCTGCGGCTGAGCCTGCAGGCGGCTGAGCAGCGGCGGCACCCAGGTGCTCAGCGCCTCGAGGGAGTTCGCCTGCAGTGTGAACTGGTACTGGGTGCGGCTCACCGTGGTGTCGATGGTCAGATCCTGGGTCGGCTGCAGATAGAGCGCCACGCCGGGGACGCCGGCCACCGCCTGCTGCAGACGGCTAATCACCGTCTGAACGCGGTCGTCGCGTTCATCCAGCGGCTTGAGGTTGATCTGCAGGCGGGCGCTGTTCAGCGCCGGGTTGGTGCCGTCGACGCCGACAAACGAGGTCAGGCTCTCCACCGCCGGATCCTTGAGGATAATGTCGGAAACCTGCTGCTGGCGCTGGGCCATGCTGGCGAAGGAGACCGACTGCGGCGCCTGGAGGGTGCCCTGGATAATGCCGTTATCCTGAATCGGGAAGAAGCCTTTGGGAATAAAGATCCACAGCAGGATCGACAGCGCCAGGGTGCTCAGGGCGACGCCGAGCGTCAGCCACGGATGGTTCAGCACCCGGCTCAGCCAGCGGCCATAGACGGCGATCACCCGGTCGAAGAAGCGCTCGCTGGCCCGCGAGAAGCGGTTCTGCTTGCGCAGCGATTCGTGGCTTAACATGCGGGCGCACATCATCGGCGTCAGGGTCAGGGAGACCACCGCCGAGATAAGAATAGCGACGGCAAGGGTGACAGCGAATTCGCGGAACAGGCGGCCGACGATATCGCCCATAAACAGCAGCGGGATCAGCACCGCGATCAGCGAGAAGGTGAGGGAGATAATGGTGAAACCAATTTCCCCTGCGCCTTTCAGCGCGGCGGCCAGCGGTTTCTCGCCTTTTTCGATATAGCGCGAGATGTTCTCGATCACCACGATGGCGTCATCCACCACAAAGCCGGTGGCGATGGTGAGGGCCATCAGCGTCAGGTTGTTGATGGAGAAGTCGAGGAACACCATCACCGCGAAGGTGCCCACCAGCGACAGCGGCACCGCGACGCCGGGAATAATGGTCGCCGGGACGTTGCGCAGGAACAGATAGATGATCATCACCACCAGGGCGATGGCCAGCATCAGCTCAAACTGCGTGTCGCGCACCGAGGCGCGAATATTGGTGGTCCGGTCGGAAAGAACCTGCACCTTCACCGATTTTGGCAGGCTCTCGGTGAGCTGCGGCAGCATCTGGCGAATGCTGTCGGCGGTGTCGATAATGTTGGCCCCCGGCTGACGCTGGACGTTCATCACGATGGCCCGCTGCTGGTTGGCCCACGCCCCCAGCCAGCTGTTCTCTGCGCCTTGTTCGACGCTGGCGACGTCGCCAAGGCGGATCGGCGCCCCGTTCTGATAAGCGATAATCAGCCGGCGGTAATCCTCAGCGGACTGCATCTGATCGTTAGCGGAAAGCGTCACCGCGCGGGCCGGGCCGTCGAGGCTGCCTTTCGCCGAGTTGACGTTGGCGCTGGTGATGGCGGTGCGCACGGTTTCGCTGGTCAGGCCGAGGGCGGCGATGGCCTGGGCGTTCAGCTTGACCCGCACCGCCGGGCGTTGGCCGCCGGCGAGGGTCACCAGACCGACGCCGGAAACCTGAGAAATCTTCTGCGCCACCCGGGTCTCCACCATATCCTCCACCTGGGTCATCGGAATGGCCGAGGAGGTGACGGCGAGGGTCATGATCGGCGGATCCGCCGGGTTGACCTTGCTGTAGACCGGCGGGTTGGGCAGATCGCTCGGCAGCAGGTTGGTGGCGGCGTTAATGGCCGCCTGCACTTCCTGCTCGGCGACGTCCAGCGGCAGGGTCAGCTGGAACTGGAGCGTGACGACCGAGGCGCCGCCGGAGCTTTGGGAGGACATCTGCTTAAGGCCGGACATCTGGCCGAACTGGCGCTCCAGCGGGGCGGTGATGGCGGAGGTCACCACGTCCGGGCTGGCGCCCGGATAGAGGGTGACCACCTGGATGGTCGGGTAATCGACCTCCGGCAGGGCGGAGACCGGCAGAAAACGGTAGCCGATGATCCCGGCCAGCAGGATCGCCACCATCAGCAGCGTGGTGGCCACCGGACGCATAATAAATAGCCGGGACGGGCCGCCGGTGCGGCCTGGGGGTAACACCTGCATCAGGAACGCGCTCCGTGTTTACCGCTCTGGCGCGGGGCGGGCTGCGCCTGCTCGCCGCTGCTGGCGGTGACAACTTCCACTTTCGCCCCTTCGGTCAGGCGGTCAATCCCGTCGGTGACCACGCGATCCCCGGCGGAAAGCCCGGCGCTGATCACCACTTTCTGGCTGTCCTGAATCCCCGGGGTGACGCTGTGTTTGCTGACCTTATTCTCATCGTTCAGCACCCATACAAAATGCCCTTCGTTGCCCATCTGCAGGGCGGCGGCAGGGATCACCACCGCGTTCTGCTGGGTATCCACCAGCAGGCGGGCATTAACGAACTGGTTGGGGAACAGGGCGTCGTCCAGATTGCTAAAGCGCGCCTTCAGCTTGATGGTCCCGGTGGTCGCATCGATCTGGTTGTCGAGGCTCAGCAGCTCCCCGACGCTGATTTTCTGCTTATTGGTGCGGTCCCAGGCTTCGACGCTGAGCGCTTTGCCCGCTTTCTGCGCCTGCACCACCGTGGCGATGGTGCTTTCCGGCAGGGTAAAGACCACGTCGATCGGGTGCGTCTGGGTGAGAACCACAATCCCGGTGGTATCCCCGCTGGAAATCTGGTTGCCGATATCCACCTGCTTTAAGCCGACGCGGCCGTCAATCGGCGCGGTGATGCGCGTCCAGTCGAGCTGCAGCTGGGCGCTGGCGACGGCGGCTTCATCGGCCTTCACGGTGCCGGCGGATTCCACCACCAGCGACTGCTGGGTGTCGAGCTCCTGGCGGGAGACGAGGTTGGTTTTCACCAGCTGCTGGTAACGGGCCAGATCGCGGCGGGCGTTGGCCAGGGTGGCGTTATCTTTCGCCAGCTGACCCTGCGCCTGGGCAAGGGCCACCTTAAACTGGCTGGGGTCGATCTGCGCCAGCAGATCGCCGGCTTTGACCTGCTGCCCCTCCTGGAAGTGAAGGCTCAGCAGCTGGCCGTCGACCCGGCTGCGGACGGTGACGGTATTGGCCGCCGTCACGGTACCCAGCCCGGTAAGATAGCGCGGCACCGCTTGTTCGGTCGCGGTGGCGGCTTGCACCGGCGCCAGCGCGCCGCCAAAGCGACCATGGCGCGCGCCGCCCGGCCCCTGCGGACCCTGCCCGGCGGCGGGCGTCCCGCTGCCGCTCGTTCCACGATCGTGCCAGAACCAGTAGGCGGTCCCGGCGATAATCACTACCGCCAGCGCGGCGCCCCAACGACGTATGTTACTGCCTTTCATTAGTTTACGGTCTCATCCTGAAGCGTTTCGCTGAATGATACTAGTTTAGTGAGGGAAGGGGCCGTAAAAATGGAGGAATTATGAAAAGAAGGTTGAGAAATGTCTGGATAACGGCGGCGATGGCGGGCGGTCTCGCCGCCGATTTCCGGGGTGATATCAACTTTTAGTTTAAAAAAGTAAAAAATAGTTGTATCCGCAAGGGCTTTAATTAGATTTATGCGGTGAATAAATCAGTGCATTTCCATAATAATAAAATATGCACTTATAAATCAACGTGTTGAATAATCAGGGGTCATTGCTGTGGCAAACGCAAACAAACTCACGCTCTTCATCGTCATTTTTATGCTGATGGGGATCCTCTCCGGCGCGGCTATCCATGCCTACGCGACGCCGACCACCATCTCCGCATGGGCAGACAACATCACGCTGCTGACCGATCTGTTTCTGCGCTTAATCAAAATGGTCATCGCGCCGTTGGTGTTCAGCACCCTGACGGTCGGTATTATGCGCCTCGGCGAGACGGCGACCATTGGCCGGGTGGGCGGTAAGGCGATGGTGTGGTTTATCACCTCGTCGGTATTGTCCATTCTCGTCGGGCTGGTGATCGTCACCTTCCAGCACCCGGGCGCCGGGCTAAACCTGACGGTGCCGAAAGAGGCGGTGGATACCGGCCTGGCGGTCAGCGGCATGACTCTGAAAGGGTTCCTGTCGCATACCATTCCCACCAGCATCACCGAGGCGATGGCCAACAACGAGATCCTGCAGATCGTGGTGTTCTCGATGTTCTTTGGCATCGCCGGCGCGTCGCTGGGGGAGAAGTTTAATGCGCCGCTGGTGGCGGCCCTTAACGTGGTGTCGCACATTATGCTGAAGGTGACGGGCTATGTGATGTACGTTGCGCCGCTGGCCATCTTCGCCGCCATCTCGTCGGTGATTGCCTCGCAGGGGCTGGGAATTTTGCTCAACTACGCGTCGTTCATTGGCGGTTATTACCTGGCGGTGCTGCTGACCAGCGCGGTGCTGATTGCCGTCGGCTATATGGTGCTCAAGAAAGAGGTCTTCCGCCTGCTGAACATGCTGAAAGATCCGGTGCTGGTGGCCTTTACTACCAGCAGCTCGGAAGCGGCCTATCCGAAGACCCTCGAGCGGCTGGTGAAGTTTGGCTGTTCGCGCAATATCGTCTCGTTCGTCCTGCCGATTGGTTACTCATTTAACCTCGTCGGCTCGATGGTTTACTGCTCCTTCGCCGCGATGTTTATCGCTCAGGCCTATAACGTATCGCTGAGCTTCAGCGAGATGACGGTCATGATGCTGACCCTGATGCTGGCCTCAAAAGGCATCGCCGGGGTGCCGCGCTCGGCGCTGGTGGTGCTGGCGGCCACCATTCCCAGCTTCCATATTCCGGTTGCCGGGATCCTGCTGCTGATGGGCATCGACCACTTCCTCGATATGGGGCGCTCCGCCATCAACGTGCTGGGCAATGGCATCGCCACCGCCATGCTGTCGAAAAATGAAGGTCTGCTCACCGACGAGGAAGCGCAGCCGGACTGGGAAGCGGAGAAAGTGGAAGCCTGATCCTGCCGCGCCCTCGCGCAGAGGGCGCCATTCCACATGGAAAAAAAGACCCCTGACAGGCACGTCAGGGGCAATGTGACGAAGTATCAGTTTTCCTCGTAAATAGTCTTTTTTCTTATATAAAGGCGCGCGGTAACGTCTTTATACCGAGGAAGCGTCAGAGTTTAACGTTATGTCTGGCAGCGCTGGCGCTTTTTTAGCATTCAGCGGCTATTTTCAGATTTCCGACAATATAGCCAGGTGAAAATCTTATTTTCTTCTGCACGCTATTTGCCTACCAGCGCTCACGTAACAGATTCATAAACTGGAAAAAGTCGTGGTTATTATTCAGGCTGTATTTTTCCATAATCTTATTCTTATGATAAGCGGCGGTGCGGGGGCTGACGCGCTGCAGGGCGGCGATTTTACTCATATCGAGACCTTCGAGAATACCGTGCACCACGGCGGTCTGGGAGCGCGACAGCACGCGATGCGGGCAGCTGGCGCAGCTGAGCTCCCGGCCTGCGTCGTCGGTGGCCGAAGGCGCCATACAATGCTGGAGCTCGCTTTTAATAATCGTCAGCAGTTGCGGAATACTGGCCGTCTTGAGCGAGACAAAAATGACCCCTTTCAGGCAGTTAATCATGAAATCCTCTTCCGGCAGCTGGTCGTAGCTGTGGAGGATAATCAGCGAACTGCCTTTTTTCCTGTTTTTAATCAGCGTATTGCACAGGTAGATTTCGCCGGGGATCACTTCGCAAATGATGATGTCTTCCCCTGACAGGTCATTATTCCGCCAGGAAAAGCGTGCCCGCTGATCGCCCCGGGTGAGGTCATTGACCATGGCGACCAGCGATTCACGGACAAAGGTGTTACGGGTATTGATGGTGACATTAATGTTTCTCATGGCGTTATTTCCTTACGCAAAAACATAACGCCATGCTGTGACACATCCTCCGGGCGTATGCGGTGTGTTGACTGTATTAAAGTACCTGCAATATGTTTTTATTATTCTAAAGTGAATTATTTACGACGCGTCGAACGCTTATCGTTAAAGGTAAATTTTACCCGTTTCCTGTCTTTCAGATAGGAAATAAAACTGTATACAGAGATGCTGAAGAAAAAAATGCATAGCAATAAAACTAACCACGTTTGCATGGCCATCGTTTTTACCTTGGTTGTGTTGCATGGTGTCATAATTTGCCGCGAACGGCTAATACGTTTTGTTATATGTTTTTCTGTCCGCTGAAAATCATACGTCATCATCCTTATGTAGTAGCACTATAAGAAAGTTCTTAAGGTCATCGTCAGTCTCATTCCTCTCATTTCTCTCAGAAAATGAGAAAAATTAACACTTGCGAGTCATTCATATCCAGCACGGCCGCCGACATACCCCGTCTATCAGGAGATAAAGGCCAGCCCCTTACCAAAGATGGCGCGTACGGGCAGGTGGATCCCCTGCTGGCGAGCCTTGTGGCGCAGGCGGCTAACCACCACGTCGATGCGGTGCAGGTCAGGCTCGCTTTCATGGGAGAACAGGCAGGCATGGAGATCCAGCTTGCTGCATACTTCGTTGCGATTGCGCATTAAGAGCTCCACCAGGCGATATTCCTGCTGGGTTAACTCCAGCGTCCGGGCGTCGGGTGAGATCAGTTTATCTTCGTGCAGACGCCACAGCCCGGTGGCGGGGGGAGAGACGGCGCTGGCCGTCTCCGGCGGCGGGGAGGCCGCCGGGCGATCCTGCTGCAGGCGGGCGCCGAGGGCGGTCAGGGTCTCCGCGAGGTGGGCGAAGTTAACCGGCTTGATCAGGTAAGCATCCGCCCCGAGGCTCAGCGCCTGCAGTTTATCCTGCTGCTGGCCGCGGGCGCTGACCACCACCAGACCGTAGTGGCCCAGCTCATGCAGGTAGCTCAGGACGCTGAAGCCATCCTCGCCGGGCAGACCGATATCTATCAGCACGATGTCCACCGGATGGCTGTGCAGCTGCCGCCAGAAGGCTTCGGCGCTGCACGTCCCCCAGACCTCGAAGCCGCGATAGCCCAGCCAGGCCAGCAGTTCATCCAGCAGATCGGGGTTATCTTCAATTATCGCCAGCCGTAAAGCCATGCGTCGTTCTCCTCTTAAGCAACCGTGGGGAGGGTAAGGATAAAGGTGCAGCCGTCCGGGCCATGCTCGGCCAGCCACAGTTTGCCATCATGAGCCTGCACGATCTGGCGCGCAACATACAGTCCGAGACCGGTGCCGCCCGGCACTGGCGACGTATGTTCTCCGCGCCGATAGCGCTCAAAGATCAGTTCCGCCTGCCCGGCGGGGAGTCCAGGACCGTAGTCGCGAATGCGCAGCTCTGTGTGCCCGGCATCGGCGTGAATATCGATAGTGATTTCGCCCGGCGGCGAATACTTGACCGCGTTATCCAGCAGGTTGGCGATGGCGATGCACAGCAGGCCGGCGTCGGCTTGTAGCTGCGGGCTTTCCACCGCGCCGTGATGGCGAATGTTCAGGTAATGGTCGTGAGAGATAGCCACTACCGAGGCCGCCATAGTGATCACCGTCAGCAGGGCGGTCTGCTGGCGGTCGACGTGCAGATCGTGGGAAGCGAGCCGGGCGTCGGCGAGGCAGTTATCGGTGAGCTGCACCAGACGGGTGGCGGCGCGGCCGATGCGATCGAAGCGCGCCTCCTGGCTGGCCGACGCCGCCGAGAGGCGGAGATTCTCCAGCGCGGCCTGGATCACCGCCAGCGGGGTGCGGAATTCATGCGCCACCATGCCCATAAACTGCCGCTGGTGGAAGCTGGCCTCACGCTCGATCTGCAGCTCGCGCGCCAGGCGCTGCTTCTGCTCCAGCTGGCGGTTTTCAGCGCGCACCCGCAGGATGGCAATGATCAGCACCGTAATGATGTGGACGATCAGCGCATACTGCCAGAGGGAATAGATCGCCATATGAAACGGGATAATACCGTGGATCGACAGCTGCACCAGCACCGCGGCGGCGACATAGAACGGCGGCAGGAGCCCCAGCAGGAGGGTGTTGCGGTCGATAGCTTTTTTGCGCCACAGCCACCAGGAGGTGAAAAGCAGCACCGGAGTGATAATGATAAAGATCACCCCTTCAATCTGCATGGCGAGGCCGTAAAACCCCAGCGGAATGCTGACCTGCAGCAGCAGGTTGAGCGCCACGGCGGCGATCAGCAGCCGGTAAAGCCGCGGCATATTTTTCTTCAAATCAAATATCTCGCTGTGCAGCCACAGGGCGGTGGCATAGCTGAACAGGGAGAGGCTGCTGATCATAAAGTCCTGGAAGGGCAGCGCGGCGTGGCCGAAAAACCACTCCGGGAAACCGTGCAGGGCGGCTACCAGCGGATAATTGAGCGAGAAGAAGCAGATGCCCCACAGCAGACGCCGGCGCAGGGCCAGGGCCAGCCACAGCGCCACGCCGCTGGCGACCGCCGCGAGGCCAAAATAGAAACTCCAGAAGGCGGTGTCGGCGGTGGCCCGCTGCAGATAGGCCTGCGGAGAAGAGAGGGAGGCCAGCAGGATCAGGGTGCTGGTGCTCTGCAGGCGAAAGACCATCTCATAGCCGGCGGCGGTGGGCGGCGGAGGGAGGATCAGCACGCTTTCTCGATAGTGAAGATCGCTCTCCCGGGCCAAGTCACGGTCGCCAAAGGTCCGCGCGGTCCACGGCGCGTCGCTGCCCAGTGGCCGGTAATAGAGAGTCAGGTGGTCGACGAAAGAGGGACCAATCTGCAGCCAGCGCGACTCGCCGGCAAACCATGCACCCGGCAGCTCGCTGCGCAGCCACAGGGTTTTGCGTGAATAGCCGAAGGAGGGGATTTGCCGGGTGGTGGCGAGCTGGTCCACGGGCAGGTCGGCAAAGCGATCGATGGTCATCTGGCCGCTGTCGTCCGCGTACCATTCGACGGGGATATCCGTTCCCAGTTGTCGGGGCGCCGACTGCGCCTGCGGGGCGATCAGCAGCAAGAGCAATCCGCAGCTGACCAGCCAGCCTGCCAGGAACCGCGGCCGGCAACGCCGGACCGCTGCGAAGATCGCAGACACCCTTTTCAATCACGCCCCCTTGCGGCATGCAAAGATTACTGACCGCAGACGACTGGCTACGGTATGGATAATACGCCCCCGGAAGCGGAGGAAAGTGGACAGGCCTGTCCGGACGAACAGGCCATTTTGCGTGGGAGACCAGGAATATTCCAGCGTAATCTGCAACGCCGCGATCAGGACAGACCTGCTGCGCGGCAGCGCCGGGCAAGGGCTAGCGGAAAACCACCTGCGCCCAGCGGGCCAGCCCGGCGGTTACTGAGCCAAAATCATCCCCACCGGCCAGCGGAATACCCGGGAGCTTGGCCGCCAGCGCCTTTTTGATCAGCGGTGAGCGGGCGCTACCGCCGGTCAGATAGATCACGTCCGGGGTGGTCTGGCTGCTGTCGAGGGCAAGCTGCACCTGTTCCATAATGCGGCTCAGCGGCTGATCCAGCGCCGCTTCCAGCCCCTGCCGGGAGATGGCGGTGGCCAGCTCGTCCTGAATAAACGGCAGCGCGGTCTCGACGCTGTCCGCGCTGGAGAGGGCGATTTTGCTCTCTTCGGCGCTGCGCACCAGACGATAGCTCAGGCGCTGACGCCAGACCTTCAGCAGCAGGGCCACTTTATCGGCATCCCGGGCGCTGCGCAGCAGGTCGTTAAGCAGACGGCCATTGGCGGTGCTGTAGAAGTCGCTCTGCGCCGGGACGTCGTTGATCGCCACCGCGTTCCACCACGGAAGGATCGGCAGCGCGGTGCCTTTCTCCGTTTCGCCGCCCATGCCGAGCAGGGGCATCAGGCATTTGAAGGCCAGGGCAATATCGAGGTCGTTACCGCCGATGCGGCAGCCGCTGTGGCCGAGCAGGCTCTGCTGGCGGTCGGCGCGCTCCCGCCACTGCGGGCCCATCAGCAGCAGGGAGCAGTCGGTGGTCCCGCCGCCGATATCGACGACCAGCACCCGCTTCTCTTCACTGAGGGTGGCTTCGAAATCCAGCCCGGCGGCCACCGGCTCAAACTGGAAGACCACATCGCGGAAACCGGCGCGAAGGGCGGCCCGCTTAAGGATCCCCTGCGCCTGGGCGTTGGCTTCGTCGCCGCCGAGGCCCTGGAAGTTGATCGGCCGGCCTATCACCGCCTGGTCGATCTGCTCGGGCAGCTGGCTTTCCGCCTGCAGCTTGATGTGCAACATCATGGCGCAGACCAGGTCTTCAAACAGGGCCACCTGCTGCGGCTTGAGGCCGCTGGCGCCGAGGAAGGACTTTGGCGATTTGACGAAGTAGACCTCTTCCGGATCTTCAACATACTGATGCAGGGAGGCGAGGCCGAACTGCACGCTGTTGCGCAGCACCTCGATGTCTTCGTCGCGGTTGGCGGCGATGGCCCGGCGCAGCAGCGCCTGGTTTTCGTCGCTGTGGGTCGGCACCTCGTGATGGCGATAGAGCCACTCGCTGACCGCTTCGCGCGTCGGCGCGCAGAGCATGGAGGGCAGCAGCGCGCTGCCGTTTTCCAGCGTCAACAGCTGGGGCTTGTTTTCCCGCATTACGGCCACCGAACAGTTGGCGGTGCCGTAGTCAAAACCAATAAACATCGTCTGCAAAATCCCCATGCCGGTGAAGAAGGGGGGCGACTTTAGCGGATCGCCGTCATGCCGACAACCGGAATTTAAAAGCAAGGCGCTGACGGTGAAGGGCGACTATCATTGAAACGCTATATAAAGGAGAGCTTATGGTGTTGTTACCCTGGACCCCGCCCTACGACTGGGGGTGGATGGTTGGTTTTCTGCAGGCGCGCGCAGTCGCCGGCGTCGAGCGTTTTCATGACGGAGGCTACAGCCGCAGCTTTCGCGTAGCAGGCCACGGCGGGCTGATTCATCTGGCGCCGGACGAGGAGGCGCAGGGCCTGCGGGTGACGCTCTCCCCGGGGCTGCAGCCGGTGGCGGAGATCTGCTATGCGCGAATTGGCCAGCTGTTTGATCTGGCCTGCGACCCGCAGCAGGTCGCTCGCACGCTGGGCGACCTGGCGCAGGCGCGGCCGGGGCTGCGCCTGCCCGGGGCGCTGGACGCTTTCGAACAGGCGGTGCGCGCGGTGCTCGGCCAGCTGGTGAGCGTGGCGATGGCCGCCCGGCTCACCGCCAAAGTGGCGGCCGGCTGGGGCGAACCGCTGGCGGATGCCCCCGGCTATGTTTTATTCCCAACGCCGGAGGCGCTTTCCCGGGCCGATCCGCAGGCGCTGAAGGCGCTGGGGATGCCGCTTCGCCGCGCGGAGGCGCTGATCCACCTCGCCCGGGCGGCGCTCAGCGGCGAGCTGCCCCTGACCGCGCCGGCGGATATCGACGCCGGGCTGCGTCAATTGCAGACTTTGCCCGGGATTGGCCGCTGGACGGCCAGTTATTTTGCCCTGCGCGGCTGGCAGGCGAAGGATATCTTTTTGCCGGACGACTACCTGATTAAACAGCGCTTTCCGGGAATGACCCCGGCCGCCATCGCCCGCTATGCTCGCCGCTGGCAGCCGATGCGATCTTATGCGCTGTTGCATATCTGGTATACCGATGACTGGGCGCCGGCGGCGGAATAGCCGTCCGGGGCGCATACCACTGGTATCGGGACGCTGAAATCCCTATAATTGCCGCGTTTGGCGGTCCGCCGCCACCCTCCATCTCTATCCAGGTTAATCAGGTCGCAAAAATTTATGACTGATATGTCCCATCAGTGCGTCATTGTAGGCATCGCCGGCGCATCGGCTTCTGGCAAAAGTCTTAT
This sequence comes from Klebsiella sp. V115_8, assembly GCF_029967715.1. Classification (NCBI taxonomy): domain Bacteria; kingdom Pseudomonadati; phylum Pseudomonadota; class Gammaproteobacteria; order Enterobacterales; family Enterobacteriaceae; genus Klebsiella; species Klebsiella sp. V115_8. The sequence continues at coordinate 3,508 of NZ_JASCAR010000041.1, read as the reverse complement.
TGCCAGTACTCTCTATCGCGAATTGCGTGAACAAGTTGGCGACGAACATATTGGCGTCATTCCGGAAGACAGCTATTACAAAGATCAAAGTCATCTGTCGATGGAAGAGCGCGTCAAAACTAACTATGACCACCCGAGCTCAATGGACCACAGTCTGTTGTTCCAGCACCTGCAGATGCTGAAAAGCGGCCAGCCGATTGAACTGCCGGTCTACAGCTACGTCGAGCATACCCGCACGCCGAACACCATTCACGTCGAGCCGAAGAAGGTGATTATTCTTGAAGGGATCCTGCTGCTGACCGATGCGCGCCTGCGTAACGAGCTCAACTTCTCTATTTTCGTCGACACCCCGCTCGATATTTGCCTGATGCGCCGCATTAAGCGCGACGTTAACGAGCGCGGCCGCTCCATGGACTCGGTGATGGCCCAGTATCAGAAGACCGTGCGCCCGATGTTCCTGCAGTTTATTGAGCCGTCGAAGCAGTATGCCGACATCATCGTGCCGCGCGGCGGCAAAAACCGCATCGCGATTGATATTCTGAAGGCCAAAATCAGTCAGTTCTTTGAATAACCTGGCCGAATTGTGTAACGTGCAAAGAGTAGCCCTGTTGCCCTCTCCGCCGCGAAGCGTGCGGGAAGCAGCCTTATAAGGAGAAAGCCCATGCGTCTGTGTGACCGAGATATCGAAGCCTGGTTGGATGAAGGGCGACTGGCCATCAATCCGCGCCCGCCCGTTGAGCGTATTAATGGCGCGACGGTTGATGTACGGCTGGGTAATAAATTCCGCACCTTCCGCGGCCACACGGCGCCGTTTATCGATTTAAGCGGCCCGAAGGCCGAGGTGAGCGCCGCGCTGGACCGCGTGATGAGCGAAGAGATCGTTCTGCCGGAAGGGGAGGCCTTTTTCCTGCATCCGGGCGAACTGGCGCTGGCGGTGACCTATGAGTCGGTCACCCTGCCTGCCGACCTGGTGGGCTGGCTTGACGGGCGCTCCTCGCTGGCGCGCCTGGGGCTGATGGTGCACGTGACCGCGCACCGCATCGACCCGGGCTGGTCCGGCTGCATCGTGCTGGAATTCTACAACTCCGGCAAGCTGCCGCTGGCGCTGCGCCCGGGGATGCCCATCGGCGCGCTGAGCTTTGAACCATTATCGGGCCCGGCGGCCCGGCCATATAACCGCCGTGAAGACGCCAAATATCGCGACCAGCAGGGCGCGGTGGCGAGCCGAATCGACAAGGATTGATAACGTCAACGGGGTGTTGCTGAGGGTGCCATGAGACGAATACTGACAACGCTGATGATCCTGCTGGCGGTCATTGTCGCCGGGCTTACCTCGTTGGTATTGCTGGTCAATCCCAACGATTTTCGCGCCTATATGGTGCATGAGGTGGCAGAGCGCAGCGGTTATCAGCTTGAACTCGATGGCCCGCTGCGCTGGCACGTCTGGCCGCAGCTCAGCATTCTCAGCGGGCGCATGACGCTGACCGCCAGAGGCGCTGAAGAGCCGGTGATCCGCGCCGACAACATGCGCCTCGACGTGGCGCTGCTGCCGCTGCTTTCGCACCAGCTGCAGGTGAAGCAGGTGATGCTCAAGGGGGCGGTGATCCAGCTGACCCCGAAAACCGAGGCGGTTCGCGACAGCGCGGCGCCGGTGGTGCCGCATGACAACACCCTGCCGCTGGCCCCGGAGGACCGCGGATGGTCCTACGACGTGCGACAGCTGCAGGTGGCCGACAGCGTGCTCTTCTTCCAGCATGAAAACGGCGAGCAGGTGACCGTGCGCGATATCCGCCTGCAGATGGAGCAGGATGAGAACCACCGGGCCACCGTCGATTTCTCCGGCCGCGTCAACCGCGACCAGCGCGACCTGGCGCTGAACTTCACCGCCATCGTGCAGGGCGGCGACTATCCGCATTCGTTAAAAGCCGACTTTAGCCAGCTCAGCTGGCAGCTGCGCGGCGCTGAGCTGCCCCCCGACGGCATCAATGGTCAGGGGAGCCTGCAGGCCAGCTGGCAGGAAGATAGCAAGACCCTGCGCTTTGATAATCTGAACCTGATGGCCAGCGGCAGCACCCTCACCGGCAACGGCAGCGTGGTGCTGGGAGAGCGCCCGGACTGGTCATTGGATCTGCACGCCACCACCCTGAATCTCGACAGTCTGCTGGCGTCCTCTTCGCCGGCGACCGACAGCAGCGCCAGCCAGCAGGGCCAGAGCCAGACGCGCCCGCTGCGTCCGGTGATCGCCGACAGCGATGAGCGCGAAGATTACCAGAGCCTGCGCGGCTTTACCGGCCGGATGGCCCTGAGCGCCGACCAGCTGCAGTGGCGCGGCCTGAACTTCACCCAGGTGCAGAGCGAGATCAGCAATAAGCAGGGGCTGCTGACGGTCAGCAAAATGCAGGGCAGCCTCGACGGCGGCCAGCTTTCCCTCCCCGGCACCCTTGATGCCCGCGGCGACACGCCGCAGGCGACGTTCCAGCCGGCGCTGCAGAACGTGGAGATCGGTTCGCTGATCAAAGCCTTCAACTATTCCTTAAGCCTGACCGGCAAGCTGTCGCTGACCGGCGAGTTTTCCGGAGCGCGCATTGACGCGGATGATTTCCGCCGTCGCTGGCAGGGCCAGGCGCAGATCCAGATGACGGATACCCGTACCGAAGGACTTAACTTCCAGCAGCTGGTGCAGCAGGCCGTGGAGCGCAGCACCAACGTCCGGGCGCAGGAAAATTACGACAACGCCACCCGGCTGGATGCCGTGAGCAGCCAGCTGACGCTGGATAACGGGCTGGTGACGCTGAACCGCGTGCAGGGGCAGTCCGACGTGATGGCGATGACCGGCGAAGGACAGCTCGATCTGCAGAAAGAAAACTGCGATATGCGCTTTAACGTGCGCGTGCTCGGCGGCTGGAAAGGTGAGGGCAAGCTTATCGACCGCCTGAAGCAGACCGCCATCCCGCTGCGCATCTACGGCGACTGGCAGTCGCTGAGCTACAGCCTGCAGGTGGACCAGATCCTGCGTAAACAGCTGCAGGATGAAGCGAAGCAGCGCCTCAACGACTGGGTCGAACGTAATAAAGGCAGCAAAGAGAGCAAAGACGCTAAAAAGCTGCTCGATAAGCTGTAATCGTCCAGACCAGCAGCCCGGGACTACCGGGCTGTGAGCATGTCGTCAAAGTATGATGTCACGTTGATGCCGGGCGGCGGCTACGCCTGACCCGGCCTGTGATGTGAGCATGTCGTCCAGGTGTGATGTCACGTGGGTGCCGGGCGGCGGCTACGTCTGACCCCGCCTGGGTTGTGCGGCGGGGGGGCATCCCCCGGTTTGTGTCGCCATCCCGTAGGCCTGATAAGCGAAGCGCCATCAGGCAGTGTGGCGGCGGTAGAGCATCAATTCCCTGTGATGTGAGCATGTCGTCCAGGTGTGATGTCACATTGATGCCGGGCGGCGGCTACGCCTGACCCCGCCTGGGTTGTGCGGCAGGGGTAATCCCCCGGTTTGCGTCGCCATCCC
>NZ_JASCAR010000040.1:0-99000 GCF_029967715.1 Klebsiella sp. V115_8 | reverse complement strand
CTACGCTTAGCCGGGCTACGACTGGTGCGCTCCATTTATGCCGGATGGCGGCATACATGCCTTATCCGGCCTACGTTCCTTCCTGCGGGCTCCCCCTGTAGGCCCGGCAAGCGCAGCGCCGCCGGGCAGGACACTTCAAGCTCCATACCTGCGGTTGTGCCGGATGGCGGCATAAATGCCTTATCCGGCCTACGTTTCTGAGGAGGCGTGCGGGATACCCTCCCCAGGCCCGCGCAAGCGCAGCGCCGCCGGGCAGGACACTTCAAGCTCCATACCTGTGGTTGTGCCGGATGGCCGCATCAATGCCTTATCCGGCCTACGTTCCTGAGGAGGCCTGCGGGATCCCCCCAGGCCCGGCAGGCGCAGCGCCGCCGGGCGGTCTGGCGCCAGCCCCGCATGACGACATCCACTCTTTATCTCTGACACAAACGACGGGCGATGCGCTCCAGCTTCATCATCAACAGCAGCGTGACGCCCACCAGCACGATGGTCAGCGCCGAGCCATCGGCGATATTACCGCGATCGGTCAGGCTGAAAATGGTCACCGGCAGGGTGGTCCAGCCCGGCGGATAGATCATCACCGTCGCTCCCAACTCCCCCATCGACAGCGATAAACTCAGCGCCAGCGCCGAGATCATCCATGGCGTCATCAGCGGCAGCGTCACATGGCGCAGGCGGTACCACGGGGAAGCGCCCAGGCTGGAGGCGACGTTTTCAATATCAGCGGAAATTCGCGCCAGCCCGGTGGTCACGTTGCTGAAGGTAAAGGCCGAGATCAGCACGAAATGCGCCGCCAGGACGATAAAGAAGGTGCCATTCATCTGCAGCGGCCCCTGGCTGAAGGCCACCAGAATGCCCAGTCCCACGGAAACCGAGGGGATGGCGCTGGGCAGATAAAACATCAACCCAAGATATTTCTGCAGCTTCGCGCCAGTCTGGCGCAGCGCCAGCGCCGCCCACATCCCGCATAGCAGCGCCAGCAGGCTGGCGCAGAAGCCCACCACCAGGCTGGAAAACAGCGAATCCCACGCCGCGCCGCGAAAAGCGTTAACAAAGTGGGCAAAGGTAAAGCCGGTGGGCAGCAGGCCGTTCCACTGCTGGCTCAGGCTGGAGAGCAAAATCACCGCCAGCGGCAGCAGGAAGATGCCGGCAAAGAGCGTCACCGCCAGCGCGCCCGCCGCCGCGCGGCCTTTACGCGACCAAATCAACATCGTTAACTCCTTACGCCAGTGCGCGCCGCCGCCAGCCGATAGAGCATAAACAGCCCCAGCGACAGCAGAATATTCATCAGCGCGATCATGCAGGCCACGCTGTAATCCGACTCCAGAATCGCCTTGCTGTAGACCATCATCGGCAGGGTATTGACCCCTTTGGCGCCGATAAACAGCACGATACCGAACTCGTTAGTGGTCAACAGCAGGCACAGGCTGCCCCCCGCCATCAGCGCCGGCAGCGCCGCCGGGAAGATAACCTGGGTCATCACCCGCAGCGGGTGAGCGCCAAGAATACTCGCCGCTTCCAGCTGACTCTTATCGATCTGCCGCAGTCCGGCCATCAACGGGCGCATCACCAGCGGCGTAAAGACGGTGATCTCCGCCAGGATCACGCCGTTAATCGAATAGAGGAAGTCCACCGGCGGCAGTTCAAAGGCGAACAGCGCCATCAGGGCGCCGTTGAGCAGCCCCGCCGATCCGTAAATAAAGGTGAACGCGAGAGTGATAAGGAAGGTCGGCAGCGCAATAAAAGTATCGATCACCCGGCAAATCAGCTGGCTGCCGGGGAACGGAATAAAAACCAGAATCAGCGCCAAAACGCTGCCGAGCACCAGGCAGCCAAGGGTAGCGAACACCGCAATCTGTAAGGTATTGAGCAGCGCGCCAATAAAGCGTTTTGAGTCAATCACCTGCCAGAAGGTTTCGAGGCTCAGTTTGCCGCTGGCGTCGCGCAGCGCCTGTTCGGCGATCAGCAACAGCGGATAGAAAAACAGCGTCGCCAGCACCAATAGCGGCAACGCCAGCCACAGGTAAGGGCGCAGGTTTCGCGCCGGGCGCGTAAGGATTAAGGTTTGCGCCATCATTGCTCCTCGATCAGAACCGCATCGCCAGGTTCGAAGTAGAGCGCCAGCTTGTCGCCCGCGCGCGGCAGGGGGTTGACGTGAGTCATGACGATCCGCACCGCTTCGCCCGCGACGTCGCACAGCAGATGCGTCAGATCGCCCTGCCAGTGTACCGAAGTCAGGGTGGCGTTGAGGCGATTACTGGTTGCCGATCGCGGCGCCAGGCTCATATGCTGCGGGCGAATGCATAACAGCTTGTTGTTGCCATGCAGCCCGCCCCGGCTGAAGGCGTTAACCAGGCCGCCGCCGCAGCTCACGTTAACCAGACCCGGCTGAAGACTATCGGTCAGCGCCGTCGCCTGCAGGATATTGGCGCGGCCGAGGAATTCAGCGCTAAAGCGGTTCGGCGGATAGTGGTACAGCTCGTGCGTTTCGCCATGGGCGATCAGCGACCCGTCTTTCATAATGCCGATTTTATCCGCCAGAGTGAGCGCTTCGGTCTGATCGTGGGTGACGTAGAGGATGGTCAGCTCCGGCAGTTCGCGGTGCAGACGGGCAATCTCTTCCACCATGTTATGACGAATTTGCGCATCCAGCGCCGACAGCGGTTCATCAAGCAACAACACCCGAGGACGCACGGCAATGGCGCGGGCTATCGCGACGCGCTGCTGCTGGCCGCCGGAAAGCTGATGCGGATAGCGGGTGGCGTAGTCCGCCATACCAACGATTTTTAAGGCTTCAGTCACCCGCCCGGCGATCAGCGCCCTGGGCTGCTTTTGCGCCCGCAGGCCGAAGGCGACGTTGTCTTCCACCTTCATATGGGGAAACAGCGCGTAGTTCTGCACCACCATCGCCAGCCCGCGCTGGTAAGGCGGCAGGTGGGTGACGTCCGTATCGCCGATCAGGATCCGCCCGCCAGCCGGTTGCACAAATCCGGCAATCGCCCGCAGCACGGTGGTTTTCCCGGAACCGGAAGGGCCAATCAGCGCCAGCACCTCACCGGGTTCAATGGTCAATGACAGCGGTTTTAAGACCACGTTGCCGTGGTAGGAAACGCGCAGCGAGTCCAGGGTGATCCCGGAAGTCCCCGCCAGCGACGGGGAAGGCGTGACGGTCGTTTTCATTAACATCAGGCTTACTCGCTATCGGTCACTTTATGCCAGCGGGCGATATCCGCCGAGAGAGAAAGCGCAACGTCGTCCCAGTTGGGTTCCCAGCGCTTCACGCCGTCGAGCGCCGCCTGCGCCGCCTTAAAGTTAGCGTCATCCGGCGCCACGTCATTGCGTACCGGTAAGCCCCAGGAGCGCGCGCTGACGCTGGATTGCGCCGGTTTATCCAGCAGGAAATTAATCAGCTTTTTGCCGTTTTCGCTGTTCGGCCCGTTCTGCACCAGCCCGATGGTGTAGGGCAGCGCCAGCGCGCTGCGCTCGCCGTTATCATCCGCCGGCCAGAAAATTTTAACGTTCGGGTTACGCGCCATCTGCGACAGGTTCATCTGCAGATCGCCGTTGGCGACGTACAGCTCGCCTTTGTTGACCAGCGCCGTCAGCTTGCCGGTGGAGGCCGATGGGCCGACGTTATTGGCCTGGAGCTTGCCAAGATAGGCAAAGCCAGCGTCTTTACCGCCAAGGCTGTGGAAGGCCTGCAGCATCACCGCGGTGCCGTCCCCCGCCTGGCCCGGCGTGGAATACTGGAGCTTATTCTTAAAGCGGCTATCCAGCAGATCCTGCCAGCTGGCCGGCGCGGTTTTCAGCAACTGACCGTTATAGATGAAGGTCAGATAGTTGTTCACCAGCGGCGAATAGCGGTCGTTGGCGCCAGGGATCTGCGCGCTGCCCTGTGGAGTAAAGGTGGCCAGCAGCTGCTCTTTCGCGGCGCGCTGGATAAACGGCGGCACCGTGACCAGTACGTCGGCCTGCGGATTGGTGCGCTCCTTCGCCAGACGCTCGACAATCGCGCCGGAGCCGCCTTCCACATACTGCACTTTGATGCCCGTCGCTTTGGTGAAGGCGTCGAACTGGCTCTGATACCAGCTGTTATCGCCGTCATGCAGGCCGTCGGCGGAGTATACCGTGACGACGCCGTCCGCCCAAACCGGGGAGCTGGTCAGCGCGAACAGGGACAGCAGGGCAAGTCGGGAGAGTTTCATCGTGTTAGCCTCATCGCAGTTAGTTATTCTGGTGTAGACCAGATTTTCCTTCACGCTACCGGGGGTTTATGACAAAACGATGAAAGAAGTGTGTCGAAAGAGTTAAAACGAGGGGGAGGCATAGCCCCGGTTAACGCTGACGCCACCGGGGACACAGGAAGGATTAATGCAATAAAATCAATGGGTATCGACTTCGATCCGCAGGCTGTCATGCCGCCAGTATTCGATATCGTAGTCAAGAATACGCCCGTGCTGATCGTAATTCAGCCTGCGCAGCAGCAGCGCCGGGCGCCCCTCCATCACCCCCAACGCCGCTGCGGCCTGCGGCGGCATGGAGGTGGGATAAAACGACAAATGCATACTGGTATAGATCAGGTCGTACTGGCTCTGATAAATCTCGGTCAGACTGCCGTTGAGATCGTGGCGCAGCAGCTCCGGCACCCGGGCCGGCAGGCAGTGGTTTTCGCAATAGCACACCGGACGCCCGTCGGCATAGCGCAGGCGGGTCAGCAGGTAGACCTGATCGAAAGGCTGCAGCGCCAGCGGCGCCATCACATCCAGCGGCACGGCGGATAACCGGCCATCAAGCAGCACCGTTTTCGGCTCACGTCCCTGCTCGAGACACAGCTTGTGGAAGTTGGTGTTCTGCGTCGGATCCAGCCACAGCCGCTCCGGCGTCACAAACCAGCCGCGGCGGTCGGCGCGGTAGATCACGCCGCTGGCCTCCAGCTGCGCCAGGCTCTCGCGCACGGTGATACGGGTCGTGTTGAACAACGCGCACAGCTCGCGCTCGGAAGGCAATTTATCGCCGCTTTTGAGGGCGCCGTTTTGAATACGCGCCTGGAGCTGCGCCTTAATCATCAGGTATTGCGGCATCTCGCCAGAGGGTGATTTCATGTTTACTCGCTGCCACTTTTGGTGCGCTCATTATACATAGCCAGATGAATTTTTTGTTGCAGCGCCACATTTCCTTTGACCCTGCCCCGGCTTTGTCTCCATGATAAACACCAATCTGGTATAGACCAAATGGTGAGACAAATGACTTCACGAAACTACCTGCTGCTGACCCCCGGCCCGTTAACCACCTCCCGCACGGTGAAAGAGGCGATGTTATTCGATAGCTGCACCTGGGATGATGATTACAATCTCGGCGTGGTACAGACCATTCGTCAGCAGCTGGTGCAGCTGGCCACCCCGGCCGCCGGGTATACGGCGGTGCTGCTGCAGGGCAGCGGCAGCTACGCGGTCGAAGCGGTGCTCGGCAGCGTCATCGGCGAACAGGGCAAAGTGCTGATCGTCAGCAATGGCGCCTATGGCGCGCGCATGATTGAGATGGCACAGCGGATGGGTATCGCCTTCCACCCTTACGACTGCGGCGAAGTCGCCCGCCCGGACGCCGCGGCGATCGCGCGGATCCTGCGGGATGACCCGGCGATCACCCATATCGCGATGGTGCATAGCGAAACCACCACCGGGATGCTCAACCCGATTGAAGAGGTGGCCGCGCTGGCGAAAGAGTATGGCAAACGCTATATCGTCGATGCGATGAGCAGCTTCGGCGGCATTCCGCTGGATATCGCCGCGCTGAATATTGACTACCTGATAAGCTCTGCCAACAAGTGCATTCAGGGCGTGCCGGGCTTCGCCTTCGTCATCGCCCGCGAATCGGAGCTGGCCGCCTGCAAAGGCCGCTCGCGCTCGCTGTCGCTGGATCTTTACGCCCAGTGGCGCTGTATGGAGGATAACCACGGCAAGTGGCGCTTCACCTCGCCGACCCATACCGTGCTGGCCTTCGCCCAGGCGCTGAAAGAGCTGGCCCAGGAGGGCGGCGTCAGCGCCCGCCATCAGCGCTATACCCGCAATCAGCGCCGACTGGTAGCCGGAATGCGCGCGCTCGGCTTCCGGCCGCTGCTCGACGACAGCCTGCACTCGCCGATCATTACCGCCTTTTATTCACCGGATGCGCCGCAGTATCGCTTTCACACCTTCTACCAGAAGCTGAAAGATCAGGGCTTCGTGATCTATCCGGGCAAAGTGTCGCAAAGCGATTGCTTCCGCATCGGCAACATCGGCGAAGTCTACGACGCCGACATCACCGCCCTGCTGGCGGCCATCGACAACGCCATGTACTGGAAACAATAAGGAACCGCCATGAACCGTATCACCGCACTCATTCTCGACTGGGCCGGCACCACCGTGGACTTCGGCTCCTTCGCGCCGACGCAAATTTTCGTCGAGGCCTTTCGCCAGGCCTTCGATATTGAGATCACCCTTGAAGAGGCCCGCGTGCCGATGGGGCTTGGCAAATGGCAGCACATTGAGGCGCTGGGCAAACTGCCGTCGGTCGACAGCCGCTGGCAGGCGAAATTTGGCCGGGCGATGACGGCCGCTGATATCGATGCGATCTATGCCGCGTTTATGCCGCTGCAAATCGCTAAGGTTGTCGATTTTTCCGCTCCGATCGCCGGCGTTGTCGACACCCTCGCCGCGCTGCGCGCCGACGGACTGAAGATCGGCTCCTGCTCGGGCTATCCGCGCCCGGTGATGGAAAAACTGGTTCCAGCCGCCGCCGCCCAGGGCTATGCCCCGGACCACTGGGTCGCTACCGATGACCTTGCCGCCGGCGGGCGTCCCGGGCCGTGGATGGCGCTGCAGAACGTGATTGCCCTGGGCATAGACGATGTGGCCCACTGCGTGAAGGTCGACGACGCCGCGCCGGGCATCAGCGAAGGGTTACATGCCGGGATGTGGAGCGTCGGCCTGGCGGTGTCGGGAAATGAATTTGGCGCCACCTGGGAGGCGTATCAGGCGATGTCGAAAGAGGAAATCGCCACCCGTCGCGAGCGGGCGGCAGGCAAGCTGTATGCCGCCGGGGCGCATTATGTGGTTGATACCCTGGCGGACCTGCCGGAAGTGATTGCCGACATCAACGCCCGGCTGGCAAAAGGCGAGCGGCCTTAAGCGGGTGAATTCACCTTCACTTTGGTCGCCACCAGCAGGCCGGTAAACAGCATCAATACCCCGGACAACAACAGCGGCGACAGCAGGCCTAAATGGTCAAGCGCAATGCCGCCGACCGCGGCCCCGCAGGTGTTGGCCAGCTGGATCACCGCCACCTGAATCGACCCGGCTTTTTCCGCCTGATCGGAGAGGGAACGGGTGATCCACGTTGACCACCCCACCGGGATCAAGGCGAACGCGAAGCCCCAGATGATCGCCACCGTCGAGGCGACGATTTTGCTTTCCCCCCACAGCACCAGCGCCGCCGCGCAGGCGGTCAGCACCAGCGGCGCAATCGCCAGCGCCGCTTTCACCGAGCGCTTGAGCAGCACCGAGGAAAGCGACGTGCCGATGAAGCTGGCGATACCAAAGCTCAGCAGCACCAGCGTCAGGCCATCGACATCAAACCCGGCGAGGGTCATGTACACCGGGCGAATATAGGTAAAGAAGGCGAACTGTCCGGCAAAAGCCATGAAAATGGCGCACATGCCGGCCATCACCCCCGGCCGCTTCAGCAGGCCAAACATTTTTTGCTGCTGAGCCGCCGATTCACCCGGCAGCGACGGCAGCGCTTTCAGCACCCAGATCGTACACAGCACGCCCATCACCGCCGCGCCGTTAAATACGTTGCGCCAGCCAATAAGCCCGCCAAGAAAACTGCCCAACGGGGCGGCGATCACCAGCGCGATGGATACCGCGCCGAAGATAATCGACAGCGCTTTCGGCACCACGCGCATCGGCACCAGACGCATGGTCAGCGAGGCTGACATCGCCCAGAAACCGCCGAGCGCCAGCCCCAGACAGGCGCGTCCCAGCAGCAGCAGGGTGAAGCTATCGGCAAAGGACACCAACAGGCAGGAAAGGGTCAGCAGCAGCGAAAAGAGGATCACCACGTAGCGGCGATCGGTTTTGCCAATAACGGAGGTGATAAACAGGCTGGAAAACATCGCGACGAACGCCGTCGTCGTCACCGACTGCCCGGCCATCCCTTCGGAGATGCCTAAATCCAGCGCCATCGGCGTCAGCAGACTGACCGGTAGAAATTCGACGGTAATCAGGCAGGCGACGCAGAAAGCAACCGCGAAAACTGCCGACCAGTTTGGTCGCGCGAGCTCGCGTGCGTGGGTTTTGGCTTCATTTGAATGATTCATGAGTGACCTGCGAAGAAAATGGCGGAAAGCTGCGCAGTGTAACATTTTGTTTGTGACGCATTTAACGTTTTCGCAACTCTTCTCGCTTTTCATAAGAGGATGCGTAGCTGCTCGCATGTTTAAAAAAACGATGCTTGCTATCGCCTTAACAAATCTCAGGAGAATTTAATGTAGCACTATGTGCTATACTTTTAACGACAGGATGTCAGCAATGCGTATCTTTAAAACCAAATGGTTCGCCAGAGAGGCTAGCTCTCATGGCATTTCCGACGACAAGCTCTATCAGGCAATTCAATCTGCGCTTCAGGGCAAAGTGGTTGATTTAGGAGGAGGGGTTTATAAAAAGCGACTCAACAAGAATCGCGATCGCGCAATCATCCTTACCAAAAGCGCAGGGTATTGGTTTTATACCTTTCTATATGCCAAACAGGATATGGCCAATATCAACCATCGCGAATTAATGGGGTTTCGTGAGTTAGCAAAACACTATGCCAATCTCTCTGAAGAGAAAACGACGGCCTTAGTTAAAAGTAAAGAATTGGTGGAGATTTGCGATGACAGCAAAAAATAAATACAAAAGCCCGGCTTTCGAAGCGATCCATAGCGCTGCGTCGGGGCTATTCAGCGTTGGCGCAATCCCACAGGAAACAATGCGCCATTTTGATGAATCATGTCTCGGTAGCGTAGCCGCACTTCAACCCATTGAAATTAAAGCGCTACGTGAACAACTCAATGTTAGCCAACCCGTGTTCGCTCGTTATCTGAATACCAGTGTGTCTACCGTGCAAAAATGGGAGACTGGCGCTAAACGACCGAGCGGAATGTCATTAAAATTGCTTAGCGTCGTACAAAAACACGGCCTGAAAATCCTACTGTAGTTATTCTGCCGGATGGCGCTTACGCTTATCCGGCCTACAAGGAACGTAAGGGAGATATGGTTTTGAACCACAGGCCGGATAACAATGATATCAGTGCAACCAGTGCACGCCGTCTTCCGGGAGAAACAGGTCGTTATAGCGCTGCTGAAGGTTATGCAAATCGCTCACATCCGGATCCAGCTCGCGCAGAAACCCTTGCGCCAGACGGATTTGCGCGTCGGTGATCGGCGCCGCTAAACGCGCTTTTTGCATCAGGCGATACCAGTAATGTAGGTTTTTTTCGCTGGCGTCGACAATCGCAACCTGCCAGATCAGCAGCACCTGCGCGGCATTCTGCAGATGCGCTTCATTCGGCCGTTCCAGGTAACGCAAATACTCATTGCCGGCGGTTTTACCCAGCTGATCGATCATCGATTCCAGCGGGACGGGCGTAATGCCAAGGCGTTCGCTCAGGCGGCGGATCGCGCGGCGTGAATCAGAGGTAAGCACCCGAAATCCCACAACAAACACCACTACCAGGGTGGCCAGTCCTATCCAGATCATGCATCCTCTCATCCAATCGCAGCCTGACTATCATAATGGGAATTTGCCTGCTGTCGACTGCCGGACCTGGCATAATGCGCAAGAAATAAAAAAGCCCGGCGCGAAGGCCGGGCAAGGTTACCCAATACCTGGTGAATCAGGCGGTCTGCAAAATACGGTTCTTTTTCTCGCGGCGAATTTTACGCTCTTCGAAGATAGCCACGATGGCCATCAGGCAGATACAGCCGATGGCGGCGGCGTCCAGCGCCGCAAAGGTGCCGGCCCAGCCGGTGAGACCGAAGACCGGCGTGCCGTCGGCGATCATCCCGAGGCCCAGCTTGGCGAAGCTATCGCCGATCAGATAGGCGAAAGTGCCCTTGATCCCATCGGCGGCGCCGATCGCTTTTTTCGGTACGAAACCGACGGCGGCGACGCCGATCAGCAGCTGCGGACCAAACACCAGGAAGCCCAGCGCAAACAGCGAGGCCAGGTAGACGTACTGGTTGCTGGCATGTTGATAAACGCCGAGGGTGGCGATAATCAGCGCCAGCGCGATGCAGGCCACCAGCGCGCGGCGGCCGTTGGCCAGGTCCGACAGCCAGCCCCACAGCAGCGTGCCAACCAGGGCGCCGACTTCAAACAGGGTAAAGCCCTGAATCGCCACTTCTTTAGACAGCTTCAGCTCCTGGAAGGCATACACGGTGGACCACTGATCGATACCAATACGCACCACGTAGAGGAAGATGTTGGAGAAGCACAGCAGCCAGATCACTTTGTTTTTCAGCACGTACTCAACAAAGATCTGCCACTTGGTCATCGCGTTTTCTTCGGTCTCTTTATCCTCTTCGCTGATCGCTTCGCCAAACAGCTCTTCCGCCGTGCCGAGGCCATAGGATTCCGGGGAGTCGCTACCATAGCGCAGGCCAATAAAGCCGACGATTAACGCAATAATCGACGGGAAGATAAACATGCCGATCACGTGGCCGTCGAACAGGTAGTTGGCGCCAAACAGCGCCACGCCCGCCGCGCCGGCGCCGCCGAGGTTGTGAGAGATATTCCAGAAGCCGAGGAAGGTGCCGCGCTTACGGCGAGGCGTCCATTTGGTGATGGTGGAATAACTGCACGAGCCGCCGGTGCTCTGGAAAAAGCCGCTCAGCGCATAGAAGGCGATCATCAGGAACAGGCTGGTGGAACCCGCGCCCATGCTGGCGCTAAAGCCCAGCATGCAGATGGCGGAGAGGATCAACATAAACGGCAGGAACTGCTTGGTGTTTTTGCCATCGGCATAGTAGGAAACCAGGGTTTTCCCTACGCCGTAGGTAATGGAGAAGCCCAGGCCAATCATCCCCAGCTGCGTCATGCTCAACCCGTAAGTGGAGATCATGTCGTTCTGCGCAATATTAAAGTTCTTGCGGATCAGATACATGGTCAGGTAGCCGATGAAGACCACCAGATAGGACTGCATGAAAGGTTTGAACCACATTTTGCGCCGCACGTCGAGCGGCAGATCCAGGGTCGGCTTACGAACCTGATTCAGAAAGGCCAGCATGGGTATCTCCTGAGCTGATTTTTTATGCCTGCGTCATAGCCAGGCATTGTAAAAATCAGCGCGCCGTCTGGCCTGAGACGGCGTCCAGGTGAAACCGGGAAAATTTCCTAGTTTTGCCCCATTCGCGGCGAAAGAGTGAGATGCATCACGCTTCACTGGCCGCGCGCGGCGCCTGGGCGTTTAAGAACGGCAGCAGCAGCAGCGCGGAAATGCCGGCGGCAATCGCGATCGCCACGAAGAATCCGGTCCAGTGCCAGATATCCATTACCTGCGCCAGCGGCCAGCCGGAAAGCGACGCGCCAAGATACGCGAACAGGCCGACAAACCCGGTGGCCGCCCCGGCGGCCTCTTTATGCGAACACTCCGCCGCCGCCATGCCGATCAGCATCTGCGGGCCGAAGACGAAGAAACCGGTGGTGAAGAAGCAGGCCGCCTGCATCACGTAGCTGGCGAACGGCATCAGCCACAGGCCGCCAACCGACAGCAAAATTCCGGCGGCGAAGATCAGGTTCATCGGCCCGCGATTGCCGTTAAACAGCTTATCCGAGCCCCACCCCGCCACCAGCGCGCCGATAAATCCGCCCAGCTCGAACATGGTCACCGCCGAGTTAGCGGTCACCAGATCGACGCCAAGCGTCTCCGACATATACAGATTGCCCCAGTCGTTAATCGCCGCCCGCACCACGTACACCAGCACATAGCACAGCGACAGCAGCCAGATATAGGGGTTGGCCAGCACGTAGCGGGTGAGGATCTCTTTACGCGTCAGTCCGG
The DNA here is from genome assembly GCF_029967715.1 of Klebsiella sp. V115_8. Classification (NCBI taxonomy): domain Bacteria; kingdom Pseudomonadati; phylum Pseudomonadota; class Gammaproteobacteria; order Enterobacterales; family Enterobacteriaceae; genus Klebsiella; species Klebsiella sp. V115_8. Next base: position 86,921 of record NZ_JASCAR010000040.1, on the reverse strand, counting down.
CGCCCTCCTGCTGCTGGGCAATCTCCAGCGCATCGTGACGCCAGTCGCCGACGGCGGGTAGCCCCACTGCCTGCGGACGATCGCGCAGCCGCCAGCACAGATATAATCCGGCGAGGATCGCCAGGCCGCCGGCGATGGTCATCCCCGCGCGCCAGCCGTAATGTAGCGCCGCCGCTCCCACCACCATCGGGATCAGCGCGCCGCCCACGTTATGCGCCGTATTCCACAGCGCCCACCAGCCGCCGCGTTCGGTGCGTGAATACCAGGCCGTCAGCAGCCGGGCGCAGACCGGCGAGCCCCACCCCTGAAAGAAGGCGTTCAGTGCCCACAGCAGGGCGAAGGCCCACAGTGAGGAAGAAAAACCGAACAGAATATTCACCACCCCGGTGGCGATAAGCCCCAGTCCCATAAAATAGCGGGCGTCGGAGCGGTCGCTGACGATACCGGAGAAAAATTTCGACAGTCCGTAGGTAATGTAGAACAGCGTGGCCAGCAGACCGATATCGCTGCGGGTCAGCACGTTGCTGGCGAGAATATCAGGAACCGCGGCGTTAAAGCTTTTGCGGGTGAAATAGAACAGCGCGTAGCCCAGCCAGATGGTCAACAGGATATGGCGACGCCAGTAGCGATAACGCGCATCAAGCTCGCGTTTATCGCTAATCGGCGCGGCGTCCGGCGGGGCTTTTAAAAAGGCGAACATCGGCGATCCTCTCAGGCGTAACGCAGCGGTAGATTGACGCACACCCGGGTACCGTGGGTGCAGGAGATCGTCAGCGTGCCCCCCAGGGCGGTCACGCGCTCGCGCATGCCGGTCAGACCGAACCCCTGCGCGCTGGAGCCCGGCGGCAGGCCGCAGCCGTCATCCTCCAGCACCAGCATCAGTCGCTCCTCCTGCTGCCAGCCCTGCAGGGTTACGGCGCTGGCGCTGGCATGCTTGACGATATTGTTCAGTCCCTCCTGGCAGACGCGGAACAGGGTCACGCGCTGGTTTTCACTCAGCCCCACCTCGTTAATCCGCCAGTCGAGATGGCTGACGATGCCGCGGTCCTCCAGCTCCATTTCGCGCATCAGAGAACGTACCGCCTGCTCCAGCGGCAGGTCGTCAAGCTGGCGCGGACGAAGACGGCCCAGCAGGCGACGCACCGAGTCATACACCCCTAGCGACAGGTGTTCAATCAATTGGCCGCTCTGGCGAACGCTGGCGTTGTCCGGCGCCAGCCGCTGGACGATCCCCGCCTGGGTGCGTATTGCCGTGATGGTCTGCCCGATATCATCGTGGAGCTCGCGGGCAACGTCGCGGCGCACGCTCTCTTCAGTCTCCAGCAGACGATCCGCCAGCCGCCGATTGCGCGCCAGCTCGCTCTGTAGCGACTGGTTCAGCTCGCGCAATCGCTGGATCCCCGCCCCCAGCAGTAGCCCGGTGAGGCTCTGCGCCAGCAGCGAAAGCAGGAGATCGACGGGGTGATCGTGCCAGGTCTGGCTGGCAATCAGGGCGATCGCGTTCATCAGCGTAGCGATCAGCGCTCCCTGCCAGCCGTAGTGCCAGGCCAGAGCGATAATCGGCAGCGCGAGGCAAAACGGGGTAAAGCGGGAGAGCTCGGCGGGCAGCCCAAGCTGCAGCCACAGGCTTATGGTGAATAACAGCAGATACCAGATCAGATGCCGCCCGCGCCAGTTTACCGGCTGCGCCACCAGCGACGGCCCCAGCGGCCGCCAGACGGTGCTGGTGAGGTAGTGCCAGAACACCAGACAGGTCGGCGCCAGGGTCAGGCCGCCGGTGAGCGTCAACAGCAGGGCGTTAAGCCCCTCGTCCCCCTCCGCCAGCCATGGCAGCGATTGCAGCAGCGCGGCGGCCATTAACGCCCCGCCCTGACGCAGAAGCGTCAGCCAGTCGCGCTGCTGGCGATATCGCGAGATCAGCGCCACCGGCAGGAGGGTCAGCAGGCTTCCGGTCATCAATATTATCGGATGCGCCAGCGCCACTTCCTGCGTCAGCCAGAAGATCAGCAGCCACTCGCTTCCCAGCAGCACCGGCCAGTAGCCGCGCGGGCACTGGAGCATCAGCCCCAGCCGCAGGCCGAAGGGGAACAGCAGCACCGCCAGATCGGCGCGCTCCACCAGATGCAGGCTGATGCTCCACAGACAAAACCAGGCGGCGGCGAAGATAAAGGCGCAGCCGATCACCGACAGCAGGCGCGGGAGTAAGGTCTTCATTGCCAGCTGTCAAACATGCGGCGCGCCAGCTCGACGTCATTGCTGACGCCCAGCTTTTCCAGCAGGTTGGCGCGGTGAACGTGGACGGTTTTCGGCGACAGCCCGAGCTCAGCGGCGATCTCTTTTACCGCCATGCCCTGCGCCAGCATTTCCGCCACCTGACGTTCGCGTTTGGTGAGCGGATCCTGGCGCCCGGCGGCCAGCTTCATGGCGATATCCGGCGTGAGATAGCAGCCGCCCGCCGCCACCGTGCGCACCGCGGCGATAAGTTCGTCCGGGCTGCAGCGTTTCGACAGAAAGCCGCGCGCGCCGGCGTTGAGCGCCTGCTCGACCAGCGCCGGGCTGTCGTGCACCGACAGCATGATGGTCGCCATCCCCTTCGGCAGCTGGCTGAGCAGCTCCAGCCCGGAAATATCCGGCATCGAGATATCGCAGATACAGACCTGAACGCCGCGCCCCGGCAACCCCGCCAGCGCCTCGCGGCCGCTGCCAAATTCGGCGACAACCTGAAAATCAGTTTCCAGCCCCAGCAGCTGAGCAAAGCCGGAGCGGACAATCAAATGATCGTCAATAAGGGCGATGGTGGTCATGATAGGGTCCTGGTGCCTGAGGCGACAAAGCGCTGTGTCCGTAGGCCGGATTAGCGCAGCGCCATCCGGTAAAGGCGCCTACCTTAACCATAAGCACCTTACCGTTCAAGCCTTGCGCGATTTACTCGAAGAACACCGCAATTTTGTTAAACATGGTGGGATCGGACTGGTTACGCGCCACTTTGGTGACATCTTCCAGCTTTTCAATCTGGCTAATCATCTGCCCGAGACGCTGATCGTCGTTCACCAGCAGCCAGATGCGGCTGTGTTCGCTGCCCTGAATCGGTAGACAGAGAATACCTTCGACGTTAAACGCGCGGCGGGCAAAAAGCCCGCAGACGTGGGTCATGACGCCGGGGTGGTTGCGGACGGTGAGTTCCAGGATGACGTTATCACAGTGTTTTTGCATGGCTTACTCCCCCACCATTTCAGTATTAGCCGCACCCGGCGGTACCATCGGATACACTTTCTGCTGCGCGTCGATGCGCACGTGGATCAGCGCCGGCCCCGGACGGTCGATGATCGCCTGCAGCGCCGCCTGCGGATCGGCTTCGTTATTTAAATCACAGGTTTGCAGGCCAAAACCGGCGGCAATCTGCATAAAGTTAATCATCCCCGGATAGGTGGCGGCAAAAACCCCCTGCTGATAGAACAGGCTCTGCTGCTGATGCACCAGCCCCAGCGCTTCGTTGTTCAGCAGGATAATTTTTACATCCAGCTGATTTTCAGCGGCGGTGGCCATCTCCTGAATATTCATCATCAGGCTGCCGTCGCCGGAGAAGCAGATAACCTTGCGCTGCGGATTCGCCAGCGCCGCGCCGATCGCCGCCGGCAGGCCGAAGCCCATGGTGCCAAGACCGCCGGAGGTCAGCCACTGCCGCGGACGGTTGAGCGGGTAGGCCTGCGCCGTCCACATCTGGTGCTGGCCTACGTCGGTGGTGATGATCGCTTCATCATCCACGCAGGCGGCCACGGCGTTAATCAGGCCATAATGGGAGAGCGGGTCGCTTTCCTGCGGGATGGCGCAGGGGAATTCGCGCTGCAAGTCGGCCACCAGCTGGCGCCACTCCTCGCGCGGCTGCGCCTCAACCTGCGGATTCAGCTGGGCTAAGACTTCCGCCACATCGCCCTGAATCGCCACGTGCGGTTGCTTAATTTTGCCCAGCTCGGCGCGGTCGATATCGACGTGGATAATCTTCGCGTTCGGGCAGAACTGCTCGGTCTTGCCAATCGCCCGGTCATCAAAACGCGCGCCTAAAACAATCAGTAAATCCGCTTCCTGCAGAATGAAGTTGGTGCTGCGCGCGCCATGCATGCCCAGCATCCCCAGCGACAGCGGGTGCGCCTTCGGCAGCATGCCCAGCGCCATCAGGGTCATGGTGGTCGGCAGGTTGGCTTTTTCCGCCAGCTCACGGATCTCCTGCGGCGCGTTAATCACCCCGCCGCCCAGATAGAGCACCGGACGCTTCGCCGCGTTGATCATCGCCGCCGCTTCGCGCACGCTTTCGGGGGCGAATGCCGGCGCTGCGGCGCGCTCGCCCGGCTCCGGCAGCGTTTCCAGCTCAATGGTCGCCGACTGTACGTCCTTAGGAATGTCTATCCACACCGGCCCGGGACGCCCGGACTGAGCAATACGGAAGGCGTCGCTGATCACCTGCGGCAGCTCGGCGATGTCGCGCACCAGATAGTTATGTTTGGTGATGGGGATAGAGATGCCGTAGGTGTCCACTTCCTGGAAGGCGTCGGTGCCGATCATCGATGCCGGCACCTGGCCGGTGATGCAGACCAGCGGAATCGAATCCAGGCGGGCATCGGCGATCGCCGTCACCAGGTTCGTCGCCCCCGGGCCGCTGCAGGCCATACAGACCGCCGGTTTGCCTTCGGTACGCGCCATCCCCTGGGCGATAAAGCCCGCGCCCTGCTCGTGGCGCGCCAGGATGTGGCGGATCTGCGTGCTCTGGCTTAAGGCATCGTAGATAGGCAGGATGGAGCCGCCCGGAATGCCGCTAACCATAGTGATACCCTGGCGTTCCAGTAAATGAACAACCAGCTGCGCGCCGGTAAAGCGCATTGTGTTTGATGTGGTGCCCGAACTTGCCATGCTCCAGTCCTTTTCTTCTGGGCCGACTTTACCGGGGGGCTCGCCAACAAAAAACCCCGCTCGGTTTGCGCCGGCGGGGTTTGGAATTCGTGTTGTTCCGGACCCTACGGCGCATTGCCGACGACGACCACCACAGACACGACGACCACCGCGGCTGGCGCGGTTTTTAGTAGGGTCGAAGCGATCAGGGTTGCGTTCATTAGGGACCTGTTGTGTCGAAAAATAAGCTGAATTTATACAAACACAGGTTTTACGTTTTCACAATGGATTTATTTTCATCCACGAAAATTTGCGCGAAAGATCACAGTTCGGCGCAGAAGGGCAGAAAACAAAAAACCCCGCCGGAGCGAGGTTTTTATCAGCATGGTTACAGGTGGTAGCCGCAAGCACACTGTATTACGTCAACGCCAAAAGTATACGCGATCGCTGCAGTTCGCGCAATTTAAGGTCGGTTTTTCTCTGTCATAGAGTATGGGATAGCGCGGCGGATTTGTCCAAAAAATACTGTTCATCCATACAGTATTTATCTATACTGGGTGTGTTCACGGTGTGCCATTCGGGGGCCGCAAGTTTGACCGGCGCAACGAAGTCCTGGCTGAAACGGGTGGTGCCGTCAGTGCCTTAACCCCGAGAGAGCACACTGTGTTACGTCAACAACGTGCAGTTACTGGCCCGCGCGGCAACGCGTGGTTCAGCGCTGCGCACCCCTGTCGTTGCAGGCGGCGGGCCGGGAAGCCGTCCACGGAAGGAGCCACCACAGGCCAGGGCGACGCCGCCGGCGACAGGCAGGGATAAGCTGACAACGGGCAGCGGAAAGGTACGTCAGCTTATTGTGCTCCTTAACCACAGGAGACGCGCGTATGGGCGGAATGGATATTATTATTTTAATCCTGAAACTCATGGTTGCTGTGTTGCAACTACTTGATGCAGTCCTGAAACAGTTCCGCTGATTCAGGTTCAAGTCGCACCTGAGGGGGGCGGGAAACCGCCCCCCTGCAGGCGCCCGCCGGGCGCCCCGGGATGACTTGATGGAGGAAGCTATGCCACCCCTGTTAATTGCCGCCACGACGCCGGATGCCCCGGGGTTCGCGGCGCTGCGCACCGAAAGCCTTGAACAGCATTTCAATATGCTGCGCCGCCTGGCGGAAAACTGGCAGAGCGGCAAAAACCGCTTTACCGCGCCGGGCGAAACGCTGCTGGGCGCCTTCGTGAATCACCAGCTGGTTGGGGTATGCGGCATCAATAGCGATCCCTTCAGCCCCCAGCCGCGGGCCGGGCGTATTCGCCACCTCTACATCAGCGAGCGCTACCGCCGCCGGGGGATCGGCCAGCAGCTGCTGGTCTCGGTTATCACCCACTCCAGCGCCTGGTTCGATTTTCTCAACACCCACGCTCCGGCGCAGGCCTGGCCCTTTTATGAAAGACTTGGCTTTCGCCCGGTGTACGATGAACCGCGGGTGACGCATCGCCTGTTTTGTTCGCTGTAGCCCCGCTGGCTGGCAGCGCGGGCGCGTGTTACAGTCCGGTGACCTTCACTGTTGAACCTGTCTGCGATGACCCTCACCGTATTCTGCATTTTGCTGTTCGCCGCCCTGCTGCACGCCAGCTGGAACGCTATTGTCAAAGCCAGCGGCGATAAAATGTACGCGGCGATCGGCGTCAGCGGCTCGGCCGCGCTGCTCGCCCTGGTGATGCTGCCTTTTGCCCCGCAGCCCACGCTGGCCAGCGCCCCCTATCTGCTGGCGTCGTGCGCGTTACAGGTGGTGTATACGGTGCTGGTGGCGAAGACCTATCAGGTGTCGGATATGAGCCAGACCTATCCGCTGATGCGGGGGACTGCCCCGTTGCTGGTGGCGGCGATAAGCGTGCTGTTTCTCGGCGATCGTTTGTCGCCGCTGGCCTGGCTGGGCATCGGCGTCATCTGCCTGGCCATTCTGGCGATGGCCTTTAACGGCCGCGCCAGCTCCCGCAAAGGCATCGTGCTGGCGCTGATCAACGCCTGCTTTATCGCCGGCTATACGCTGGTGGATGGCACCGGCGTCCGGCTGGCGGGCTCGGCGCTGGGCTACACCCTGTGGACCTTTTTTATGAACGGCTTCTGCCTGCTAAGCTGGGCAATGATGACCCGCCGCGCTGAAGCCAGCCGCTATCTACGCCTGCACTGGCGAATAGGTATCCTCGGCGGGATCGGCACCATGGGCTCCTACGGCCTGGCGCTGTGGGCGATGACCCAGGCGCCGCTGGCGGTGGTCGCCGCGCTGCGTGAAACCTCCATTTTGTTCGGCGCGCTGATCGCGTTTATCGTCCTGAAAGAGCAACTGATGCCGCTGCGCATCGCCGCCGCCTGCGGGATTGCCGCCGGGGCGATCCTCCTGCGCCTCGCGTAGCCTGAAATGGCAACATTAGTTGCCGTTCCTGTTTACATAATCTGCCTGGAATTCCCTCAACAATCGGCACTTTGCAGTTGTTATGTCATTTTTATATGGTAGATTCCTCCATCGTTTACGGGGTGTGCCAGTCACATATTCTTCATTTTTATTTACTCACAAAGTATTCATCGACATGAAACGGCATAAAAACTTCAATTTGTTGTTGATGCTGGTACTGCTGGTGGCCGTCGGCCAGATGGCGCAGACCATCTATATTCCGGCCATCGCCGACATGGCGGTCGCGCTGAACGTCCGCGAAGGGGCGGTACAAAGCGTAATGGCGGCCTACCTGCTGACCTACGGTATTTCACAGCTGTTTTACGGCCCGCTCTCCGACCGCGTGGGTCGCCGCCCGGTGATCCTCGTCGGGATGTCGATTTTTATGCTGGCGACGCTGGTAGCCATTACCACCCATAGCCTGCCGGTGCTGATCGCCGCCAGCGCCATGCAGGGGATGGGCACCGGCGTCGGCGGCGTGATGGCGCGCACCCTGCCCCGCGATCTGTACGAAGGCGCCCAGCTGCGTCATGCCAATAGCCTGTTAAATATGGGCATTCTGGTCAGCCCGCTAATTGCCCCGCTGCTCGGCGGCATCCTCGACACCCTGTGGAACTGGCGCGCCTGTTACGCCTTCCTGCTGGTGCTGTGCGCGGGGGTGACCTTTAGCATGGCGAAATGGATGCCGGAAACGCGCCCGGAGGGCGCGCCGCGCACCAAACTTCTGGCCAGCTACAAAACGCTGTTCGGCACCGGCGCCTTTAACTGTTACCTGCTCATGCTGATCGGCGGCCTGGCGGGAATTGCGGTATTCGAAGCCTGTTCCGGCGTACTGATGGGCGCGGTGCTCGGCCTGAGCAGCATGGCGGTGAGTATTCTGTTTATTCTGCCGATCCCGGCCGCCTTCTTCGGCGCCTGGTTTGCCGGCCGGCCGAACAAGCGTTTCCCGACCCTGATGTGGCAATCGGTTATCTGCTGCCTGCTGGCGGGTCTGATGATGTGGATCCCGGGGCTGCTGGGCGTTATGACCGTCTGGACCCTGCTGGTGCCGGCGGCGCTGTTCTTCTTTGGCGCCGGCATGCTGTTCCCGCTGGCCACCAGCGGCGCGATGGAGCCATTCCCGTTCCTCGCCGGTACCGCCGGGGCGCTGGTTGGCGGCTTGCAGAATATCGGTTCCGGCGTGCTGGCATGGCTGTCAGCAATGATGCCGCAAACCGGTCAGGGCAGTCTCGGGCTGCTGATGATGCTGATGGGCCTGTTGATTCTGCTGTGCTGGCTGCCGCTGGCCTCGCGCTTTACCCATCATCAGCAGCCGGTATAAGTGCGGCGGCCGCTCCCCGGATAGCGGCTGACGCCTTACCCGGCCTACCGTTCTGTCGTCTGTAGGCCCGCGCAAGCGCAGCGCCGCCGGGCGGTTATCAGGCGCCGTACCGTTATGTTGCCGGGTGGCGGCTCACGCCTTACCCGGCCTGTCCAACATCACAGAGGGGTAGCCCGGCTCATTTTCAGGTCAGACTATGTAGCCACTCGATAAAGGCGTCGATTTTCGGCCACTGGCGACCCGGCAGGGTGGTCACATAGTAGTGCTGGTGGCATTTCAGCGTCATATCGCCAAACGGGGCGATCAACTCCCCGCTCTCCAGCCGCTTCTGCACCAGCCGCTTACGCCCCATTGCCACCCCGAGGTGGTTCATCGCCGCGATCGCCGCTAAATCGGAACGATCGAAGCCAATGCCCGACGATGGCGGCAGGTCCACCGCAAACTGCTGCGCCCAGCTATACCACTCATCGGTGCCGGAATCGTTGCTCCATGCCTGGCGGTCGTGGAGCAAGGTACAGTGGCGCAGATTGCCCGGATTCGACATTAACTGCCGCTGGTGCGCGTAATTCGGCGTACATACCGGCACGATCGCCTCATCCATCAGAAAATGGTGGCTCAACTGCGACGACGGCGCATCATCAAAATAGATCGCCAGATCGATGCCCGTCCGCTGCAGGTTAACGTTCTCGTTGCCGGTCAGCACGGTGAGGGAGATGGCCGGGTAACGGCGGGTAAAGTCTCCCAGAGCCGGCACCAGCCAGCACTGGGCGATAGAGGGCCGCGAGTAGACCGTCAGACTGCCGGAGAGCTCCTGGTTTTTGATGTCGAGGATCTCCTGATTGAGGCCATCCAGCGACGACTTCAGCGCCCAGTAGACCCGCTTACCTTCACGCGTCAGCTCAACTTTACGATGCGAGCGGACAAAGAGCAGGATCCCCAGCTCCGCTTCCAGCTGATTAATCCGGTGGCTGACGGCGCCAGGCGTGAGCGCCAGCTCGTCGGCGGCCAGGGCAAACGACTCGTGCCGCGCCGCTACTTCAAAGGTCGACAGCCTGGAAAGCTGCCAGCCGTTCAGCAGCCGGGTACCTATGTTTTTTAGCACATCCATCACGCGCTCCTGGCTAATACAGTGGCTGTTGATGATAAAAAAATCACGCCGGTTTTGCCGCTAAAGGGTGAATTAATTTGACCCACAGCATGTTTAATGGTCTGTTTTTGAGCCAAATCACCGACTTGATTCAATTCTCCTCACCTTAAAGCCCATTTATATCGTTTGTCAGCCCATGAGGTTTCTCGCTTCAATAAGGCCAGATTATTCACAGGCGAGGTGGAATATGGGTTCGCAAGTCTGGGTTGTGAGCACGCTGCTGATCAGCATCGTGTTAATCGTCTTAACGATCGTCAAACTGAAGTTTCATCCTTTTCTGGCGCTGCTGCTGGCGAGCTTTTTCGTCGGCGCGATGATGGGAATGGGCCCGCTGGAGATGGTCAACGCCATTGAGAGCGGGATCGGCGGCACGCTGGGCTTCCTGGCGGCGGTGATCGGCCTCGGCACCATTCTCGGCAAGATGATGGAGGTCTCCGGCGCGGCGGAGCGCATCGGCCTGACGCTGCAGCGCTGCCGCTGGCTGTCGGCGGACGTGATTATGGTGCTGGTCGGCCTGATCTGCGGCATCACGCTGTTTGTCGAAGTCGGCGTGGTCCTGCTGATCCCGCTGGCCTTCTCCATCGCCAAAAAAACCAACACCTCGCTGCTGAAGCTGGCTATTCCGCTGTGTACCGCGCTGATGGCGGTGCACTGCGTGGTCCCTCCGCATCCGGCGGCCCTGTTTGTCGCTAACAAACTGGGCGCCGATATTGGCACAGTGATTGTCTATGGCCTGCTGGTCGGTCTGATCGCCTCGCTGGTTGGCGGCCCGCTGTTTCTCCGAGCGTTAGGCAACCGCCTGCCGTACAAACCGGTCCCGGCCGAATTTGCCAATCTTGAGGTCCGCGAGGCGTCGACGCTGCCGTCGCTCGGCGCCACGCTGTTTACCGTACTGCTGCCGATTGGCCTGATGCTGGTGAAAACCGTCGCCGAACTGAACATGGCGAAAGGCGGCACGCTGTATACGGTGCTGGAATTTATCGGCAACCCCATCACCGCGATGTTTATCGCCGTCTTTGTCGCGTATTACATGCTCGGCATTCGTCGGCAAATGGGGATGGGCGTCCTGCTAACCCATACTGAAAATGGCTTTGGGTCGATCGCCAACATCCTGCTGATTATCGGCGCAGGCGGCGCGTTCAACGCGATCTTAAAATCCAGCGGCCTGGCCGATAGCCTGGCGGTGATCCTGTCGAACCTCGATATGCACCCGATTCTGCTGGCCTGGCTGGTGGCGCTTATCCTGCACGCCGCCGTCGGCTCCGCCACCGTGGCGATGATGGGCGCCACCGCCATCGTCGCGCCGATGCTGCCGCTCTATCCCGGCGTCAGCCCGGAGATCATCGCTATTGCTATCGGTTCCGGCGCCATTGGCTGCACGATCGTCACCGATTCCCTCTTCTGGCTGGTCAAACAGTACTGCGGCGCAAGCCTCAGTGAAACGTTCAAGTACTACACGACGGCGACTTTTATCGCGTCGCTACTTGCACTGGCCGCCACCTTCCTGCTTTCTTTCATTATCTGAGCGCAAAGAGACGTATGATGAAACACGCTGAATTGACTACCTTGACCGCGACCTTCCCGCTTGTGCAGGATTTGATCGCCCTGAAAGAAACCACCTGGTTTAACCCCGCCACCACCCCTCTGGCGGAGGGATTACCTTACGTCGGCCTGACCGCCGACGACGTGCAGGACGCCCATGCCCGCCTTCAGCGCTTCGCGCCCTATCTGGCGGAAGCCTTCCCGGAAACGGCCATCAGCGGTGGGATCATCGAATCGGAAGTGGTCGCCATTCCGGCAATGAAGCACCGCCTCGAGCAAAAATTCGGCCAGCCGATTGGCGGCGAACTGCTGCTGAAAAAAGACAGCCATCTGCCGATCTCCGGCTCGATCAAAGCGCGCGGCGGCATTTATGAAGTGCTGACCCATGCGGAAAAGCTGGCGCTCGAGGCCGGGCTGCTGACTACCGCAGATGATTATCGCAAATTGCTGACGCCGGAGTTTAAACAGTTCTTCCGCCAGTACAGCATCGCCGTCGGCTCAACCGGCAACCTCGGGATGTCGATCGGCATCATGAGCGCCCGCATCGGCTTTAAGGTTACCGTACATATGTCCGCGGACGCCCGGGCGTGGAAAAAGGCCAAACTGCGCAGCCACGGCGTGACGGTGGTGGAGTATGAAGAGGACTACGGCGTGGCGGTCGAACAGGGACGCAAGGCGGCGGAATCCGACCCGAACTGCTTTTTCATCGACGATGAAAATTCGCGCACGCTGTTCCTCGGCTATGCCGTGGCCGGCGAGCGCCTGAAGGCGCAGTTCGCCAAAGCCGGACGGGTGGTCGATGCCGACCATCCGCTGTTCGTCTACCTGCCGTGCGGCGTCGGCGGCGGCCCCGGCGGCGTGGCGTTTGGCCTCAAGCTGGCCTTTGGCGACCACGTTCACTGCCTGTTCGCCGAACCGACCCACTCTCCCTGCATGCTGCTCGGCGTCTACACCGGGCTTCATGACCAGATAGCGGTGCAGGATTTAGGCATTGATAACCTGACTGCCGCCGACGGTCTGGCGGTCGGCCGGGCGTCCGGCTTCGTTGGCCGGGCAATGGAGCGCCTGCTCGACGGGTTCTATACCCTTGACGACCAGACGATGTATGACATGTTGGGCTGGCTGGCGACAGCGGAAAATATTCGCCTTGAGCCCTCCGCGCTGGCCGGGATGGCCGGGCCGCAGCGCGTCTGCGCCAGCAAAGCGTACCATCAGCTGCAAGGGCTGAGTGAGCAACAGCTGCAGCAGGCGACCCACCTGGTGTGGGCCACCGGCGGCGGAATGGTGCCGGAAGAGGAGATGGCGCAGTATCTGGCGAAGGGGCGCTAATCTTCAGCGCAGCAGCGGCATCAACGCCTCTGGCGGCCGCTGCTGTCGGCGCAGGTCCCGCATCACTCGCATATAGGGCCCGCTGAGATCGTAGAACTGCCGATACCCCGCGCACAGCGGGTCTTCCTGTTCGCCGCAGCGGCACAGGCGTAGCCACGGACAGCCGTAGCAGGCGCTGTTGGCCGCCGGCGCGCCCGCCTGCGTTATCAACTCGCCGCACCAGGCGCTCAGCGTCTCGCTGAACAGCAAAATATTGATACGGCCAATATCTTCCCGCACCCAGCGGTGAAAGACCGCGCAGAGAAACTCTCCCCACAGCGCGGCGTCGCCAGCCGCCAGCTGCGGAATAAAATGGATAGCCGTAAGCCCCTGTTGACGCAGCTGCGCATAGAACGCCTGCGGCTGGCGGCAATGCTCCGCCTCGACCACTACCGCCTGAAAGGGAGTGTCATGTTGCTGGCCGGGGGCATGAGTGAGAGGCAAATTCGCCGGACATCCTGTCATGACATATCCCTAATGAATGAAACGATCTGTTGAAGGTGAGTAACAGCAAACAGGAATGCCAGAGAAAGTACTGCGAGTGCGATCAAAAATTTGTCACGAACCGCCCGCGGCTGCAAAAAATCGCTGTCGTCGACGTCCATCAGATGACGACGGCGGGTATAGCCCCAAAGGATCCCCGCCACTATCGCCAGCACGCCGATCGACAGCCAGAACGGCAGTCCGGCGCGGTGCCAGCTGTGCTTAATCGCCAGCGCCATCAGCGCGCCATAGCCCAGCAGGGTGCGAAACCAGGCCAGGGAGGTGCGCTCTGGCTGTAGCCCCGGGTCGCTTTCCCGCCGCGCCCGGCGTTTATCCGCCATACAGCACCAGCAGCATCACCGCGACCACCACCGCCAGCAGCAGGATGCTAATCACCAGCAGCGTCCGGGTATAGGGGAGATCCTGCTTCAGGCGCATCGCCTTCTCGTTGTTCAGCCAGCGCAGATAGCCATAGATGGCCATGCCGCCGGCAAACAGGCACAGCAGCAGGGCGAGAATTTCACGGATCAGCGGCGTGGCAAAGTCTGGCGCCAGCTGGTCAAGACCGACGCCAGCGGCAAGAAAACCGAGCGCCGTGCGGATCCACGCCAGAAAGGTGCGTTCGTTAGCCAGCGAAAAGCGGTAATCAGGCGCTTCGCCGAGGCGGGAGATTTTCATGACGGTTCCTTGTTCATCGCGCAGCAGGCTTCAGCATAGCGTAAATCAGGAACCGGGGAGAAGCATCGGCGCCCCGCAGGGCGCCGGTCAACGGCGGGGATTAATGCAGCTCCGGCCAGTAATCCTTATTGGCGGCAATCAGGTCGTCGAGGATCGCTTTCGCCACCGAGGCGCTCGGCACGGTTTTCGACAGGGTAATCGCCTGCCACAGCTTGTGGTAAGAGCGTTGTTCCCAGGCATCGACCACCAGTTTTTCCACCGCCACCTGCTGGCTCATCATCCCTTTCTGGAAGTGCGGGATGTCGCCGACCGTCAGCGGCTCCGGCCCGTTGTGGCCCACCAGGCAAGGAATTTCCACCATCGCGTCGGCGTCAAAGTTATGGATCGCGCCATTGTTCGGCACAATCAGCAGCATCCTTTCCTGCGTGTTAAAGGCGATGGCCGTCGCCAGATCGACGATATACGACGCGTGCTCGTCAATCTCCAGATCGCCTGCGGAGGATTTCCCGGCGGCAATAATCGCCCGGCAGGCGCTGAAGACGTTTTTCTCACGATGATCCATCACCTCATTGGCGCGGGTGCGTTCCGGGTTGGAGTGGGCCACCACGTAGTCCGGGAACAGGTAATATTTCAGGTAGGTATTCGGCATGGTCTGCGGATCCAGCTCCTGCACATCTTTCGCTTTGGCAAAGGTGTCGTTCCAGCTTGCCTCGGTGTGCGGGTCGTTAGAAGGCGGCACATAGCCGTATTTCGCCACATATTCGCGCAGTTTTGGCATCAAATCGTTGCCGTCGAGATCCTCAATCGAGGTCCACCAGCCGAAGTGGTTGAGGCCGTAGTAGCGCACGCGCATCTGTTTACGGTCTTTGAGGCCGACAATCTGCGCCATCCGCCCTTCAATGCCGATCGGCATATCGCAGATGTTGAGGATTTTGGCGTTCGGCCGCAGACGACGGGTAGCTTCCGCCACAATCGCCGCCGGGTTGGAGTAGTTAAGCATCCAGGCGTTCGGCGAATATTTTTCCATATAATCCACCAGCTCCAGCACGCCGCCGATAGAGCGCATACCGTAGGCGATCCCGCCCGGTCCGCAGGTCTCCTGGCCCAGCACGCCGTGGCGCAGCGGGATTTTCTCATCCTGTTCACGCATCGGATATTTCCCGACGCGGATATGCGCCATGACGAAATCAACATCGGTAAACGCCGCCTGCGGATCGGTGGTATAGCTGAATTCAATCTCCGGCGCCTGCTCTTTGAGGATCACTTTGCACGCCTCGGCGATGGTCTCCTGCCGCGCCCCGTCGTTGTCGTAAAATTTCAGCGACCGCAGCGGAAAACGATCCTGGTTTGCCAGCAGCATCAGGACAATGCCCGGGGTGAAGGTGCTGCCGCCGCCTGCGATAACAACTGAGAATTTTTTCATGATACTGCCTCCGTCATGGTGGTATGTTCGGTCGAAAGAGAATCTTTCATCAGGTTTTCCAGCTGGTCGCGCACCTGGGGAACGTGCAGGCCGACGATGACCTGAATCCCGTTGCCGCGGCGTACTACCCCGTGGGCGCCCAGCGCTTTAAAGACGTCGTCACTTTGCGTTTTCGCCATATCGACCAGCGCGATGCGCAGTCGGGTGGCGCAGTTATTGATACTTTCAATGTTGCTGGCGCCGCCGAGGGCCTGCAGGAAGCCAGCGGCCTGGCCCAGCCGGGTCTCTGGCGCGGCTGCCGCCGTGGTTTTACCCCGCGCCGCCTGATAATCAGCCTTGCTGTAGAGCTTGATTTCGCTCTCTTCCCGGCCCGGCGTCTTCAGGTTCAGACGCAGGATCAGGGTGCGGAAGACCACGAAGTAGAGGGCGGTGAAACAGAGACCAATACCTATCTGAATGAACATCATCGAGGCGTGGTGATGGAACATCGGGATCCAGTTTTGCGGCAAGAACTGGTCGAGCAGGCCGCCGCCGAAATTGCCCACCACCCCGCAGATGTACATCACCGTCGCCATGGACGCCGCCAGCACCGCGTGGACGGCGAACAGCAGTGGCGAGATGAACAGGAAGGTGAACTCCAGCGGCTCGGTGATCCCGACCAGCATCGCGGTCAACGTGGCGGGGATCAGCAGGCCGGCGACCTTGACGCGATTTTCCGGCGCGGCGGTGAAGTAAAGCGCCAGCGCAATGCCCACCGAACCAAACACTTTCGAGTTACCGTGCAGGGCAAAGCCGCCCTCCGGGAACAGCGTCTTCAGCGGTTCCGTACTCTGGCTGAACGCCTGCAGATGCTCTGCCCAGTAGACCTGCAGTCCGCCCTCCACTACCGCCGGGCCAAAGATGAACGGGCCATAGACGAAGTGATGCAGACCGGTGGGGATCAGAATGCGCTCAAGGAAGATGTAGACCCACACCCCGAGCGCGCCGGCAGAGCGCAGGAAGGCCTGTAGCGATTCAATACCCAGCTGGACTTTTGGCCAGCCGAGCAGCGTCAGCCAGGCGCAGGGGATCATCGCGAGGAAGGCGACAATGACCACAAACGATGAGCCCTGGAAGATGCCGAGGAACACCGGCAGGGGTTTATCGAAATAGCGATTATGCAGGGCCGTCACCAGGCCGGAGATGACGATCGCCCCGATAATGCTGGTGTCGAGGGTTTTAATCCCGGCAATCATCGTCAGGCCGCTGCCGGCCGTGGGTTCAACGGAAAAGTCGACGCCGAAGAAGTGGCCCCAGGTCATCCCCATGGCGTTAATAAAGTAGTTCCAGGTGAGAAAGCTCACCAGTACCGCCAGACAGGCCCGGCCCTGGGCCTGCTTCGCCAGGCCAATCGGCAAGCCGACGGCGAAAATCAGCGGCATATTACGAAAGACGGTCCAGCCGCCCTCTTCGATGATGTGAACGATCTGTGCAAACAGGCTGTCGGGTGCGGTCAGCGCTTCGCCGACGAACATCGGGTTGCGCAACATAATGGCGATACCGACCACGATCCCGGCGAAAGGAAACAATAAAACCGGGGTAAACATGGCGCCGCCAAAGCGTTGTATTTGACTGAGCATTGGGAAATCCTCATGTAACAACTCGTAGGGTGAATGGCCTTCTTTTTCTTGATTACCGGCCTCACTCGAGAATAGGAATTTGCCCGTCCAACAACATGCCGCGCCGTTGCGATTCGTGATCGCTTTCATGGTTTTAATTTGGCCAAAGTTGTCTACTTCGTTAACAAAAGTTAGACATCGATAAGCCAAAGGATGAAATCGATCTAATGAATGGATAATAACCTGCTGTCTTAAAACTCATTTTTTAATAACAGGTGAAGAAAATAACCTCGCTCTTTCCTGTACAAGAGGACTACTGGTGATCTACAAATCCATTGCTGACCGCCTGCGGCTGCGGCTGAATTCTGCCGACTTCTCCATCGGCAGCCCGCTGCCGGGAGAGAAAAAACTGGCCGAGGAGTTCGGGGTGGCGCGCATGACCATCCGCAAAGCCATCGACCTGCTGGTGGACTGGGGGTTGGTGGTCCGTCGCCACGGCTCGGGGACCTACGTGGCGCGTAAAGACGTCCATCATGAAACCAGCAATCTCACCGGCCTGGCGGAAGTGCTGCGCAAGCAGGGTAAAGAGGTGGTAAGCCAGGTGCTGGCCTTCGAAGTGATGCCTGCCCCGCCGGCCATCGCCAGCCTGTTGCGAATTAAAATTGATGAACGGATCTACTTCTCGCGGCGGGTGCGCTTCGTCGACGGCAAGCCGCTGATGCTGGAGGATAGCTATATGCCGGTGAAGCTGTTCCGTAACCTGTCGCTGAGCCATCTGGAGGGATCGAAATTTGATTATATTGAGAAGGAGTGCGGGATCATCATCAGCGGGAACTATGAGACCCTGACGCCGGTGCTGGCGGACAGGCAACTGGCGCGCTCAATGAACGTTCCGGAGCAGACGCCGCTGCTGCGGATTACCTCCCTTTCCTACAGCGACAGCGGCGAGTTTCTTAACTATTCGGTTATGTTCCGCAACGCCAGCGAGTATCAGGTGGACTACCATCTGCGCCGCGTCCAGGCGCACAGCCCGCTAGCTCACCCCCCAGAACAGCACGGCGAGTAGCTGCGGGGTGATAATCCGCAGGAACATCACCAGCGGATAGACGGTAGCGTAAGAGAGCGCCGCCGCGCCGCTGGTGGCGTGCAGATTGTTGGCGAAGGCCAGCGCCGGCGGGTCGGTCATCGAGCCGGCCAGCATGCCGCACAGCGTCAGATAGTTCATTTTCGCCAGCATGCGCGCGAGAATGCCTACCGTCAGCAGCGGGATGGCGGTGATGAAAATGCCGTAACCGATCCAGCTCAGGCCATCGCCCTGGGTCAGGGTCGCCACAAAGTCGCCCCCCGATTTCAGCCCGACCACCGCCAGAAACAGCACGATCCCCAGCTCGCGCAGCGCCAGGTTGGCGCTCGGCGGCATAAACCAGTACAGCTTGCCGATGCTCCCGATGCGCCCGAGAATCAGCGCCATAATCAGCGGCCCCCCGGCCAGCCCGAGCTTCAGGGCGGCGGGGAAGCCGGGAATAAACAACGGGATAGATCCCAGCAGTACCCCGAGGCCGATGCCGATAAATACCGGCAGCATCTGAACCTGCTGCAGCTTCTGCTGGGCGTTACCCAGCTCGGCGGCCACGGCGTCAATCGCCTCCGGACGGCCGACCAGGTTGAGAATATCGCCAAACTGCAGGCTGGCGCTGCTGCTGGCCACCAGCTCGACGCCAGCGCGATTAAGCCGGGAGATCACGACGTCATAGCGCTGTTTGACGTGCAGATCGCGTATTTTCTTCCCCAGCACTTTCTCGTTAGTCACCACCACACGCTCTACCTTCAGGTCGGTGCCACGCGTCGACAGCGAGGTGGCCACCTCCTGGCCGATCACCAGTTGCGCATTGTGCAGATCCTCCGGCCGCCCCACCAGGTGCAGCAGATCGCCGGCCTGGATAAGGGTGCCCGGCGCAGGCACCATTAGCAGCTCACCGCGCTTCAGTCGCGAACAGACGATATTGTCGCTGTTGAGCATCGGCACATCCTGAATCGCCATCTGGTTGAGGTTAGGGTTCTCCACCCGCACGTTGATGGTGTGCAAATGGGCATGGCCGTTGCCGCTGCTCTCCTCAAATTGCTGAGCCTCTTTCTCAACATTGATGCGAAAGAACAGGCGCACCAGCCACATGGTCAGCAGAATGCCGCAGATGCCGAACGGATACGCCATCGCATAGCTCATCCCCATCTGATCGACCACCTCGAACGGCACCCCGAGATCGCGCAGGATTTGCTGCCCGGCCCCCAGCGCCGGCGTGTTGGTCACCGCGCCGGAGAAGATGCCGAGCACCACCGGGAGAGGAATATTGAACAGTTTATGCAGCACCGCCGTGACCAGGCCGCCAAGAATCACGATCAGGATAGCGAAAAGATTGAGCCGCAGGCCTGAGACCCGCAGCGAGGCGAAAAAGCCCGGCCCCACCTGGATACCGATGGTGTAGACAAACAGGATCAAGCCGAATTCCTGAATAAAATGCAGCATCGGGCTGCTGAGGGCGACTCCCGCCTGATCGACAAAGTGGCCGACGATAATGCCGCCAAACAACACGCCGCCAATACCAAAGCCGACGCCGCGGATTTTGACATTGCCGATCCACAGCCCAATCACCGCCACCAGCGCCAGTACGCTGACCGTCAATGCTATCTCACTCATGGTATCGTCCCTGTGAATAACATTATTATTAACAGGGATTATGACCGCTGCCAGACGGGTTGTATGCAGCCTGGCGCACAATACCAGCAAACAGACCGGCACAAAAAAGCCCCGAAAATCGGGGCTTTATCAATAGGTTGCTTTATTAGCTATTTAACGCCGGTCGTTCGCTGATGGCGATGCGCTGCGGGGCGATCTGCTCAGGCTCATGGCGGGTCAGATCGATATGCAGCAGACCGTTGGTGAAGGTCGCGCCAGAGACCTCCATGTTGTCGGCGAGGGTGAAGCTCAGGCTGAAGGCCTGGCTCACCAGCCCCTGGTGCAGCCAGGTGGTCTCTTTTTCCGGCTGCTGCGGCGTGCCTTTTACCACCAGGCGGGTGCCTTCCAGCTGAATATCCAGATCTTCCTGACGGAAACCGGCCAGCGCAAGGGTGATGCGGTAGTGGTTATCGTCGCTTTTTTCGATGTTATAGGGCGGGAAGCTCTGGCTTTCGCCGGCGGTTTGCAGGGCGCTGGCCAGTTTGTCAAAACCGATCCATTGACGCAGCAGGGGGGATAAATCGTAGTTACGCATACTGTTTTCTCCTTCTGTGAAGCGAGTGAATATCTGCGAATTGCGCGAATTCGCATATGCTCCCTGACGGCGAGCAGGTTGTTACATCAGGCCGCCACGCGGCCTGAGAGGGACAATTAGTTGATTTCGATACGGCGCGGCTTGTTCGCTTCCGGGATCACCCGTTCCAGATCGATATACAGCAGTCCGTTTACCAGGTTGGCGCCGCGGACATGAATGTTTTCCGCCAGCTGGAATTTACGCTCGAAGTTACGCTCGGCGATCCCCTGATACAGGTAGGTCCGCTCTTTCTGCTCGGCAGCGTGGGCGCCTTTGACGATCAGCAGATTGTCCTGGGCGGTGATCTCCAGCTCGCTTTCAGCAAAGCCAGCCACCGCGATAGCGATGCGATAGTGGTTTTCGTCTACCAGCTCGACGTTATACGGAGGGTAGCCGCCATTGCTCTGGCTTTGATTGTTTTCCAGCAGGTTAAACAGGCGGTCGAAACCAATGGCTGAACGATAAAGCGGGGAGAGATCGAAGTTACGCATAATAAATAGCTCCTGAAAATCAGCGAGAATCAAATGACCTTCCATCGTGGACAGGCCGCGGTAATCCGGAATACCCCTCAGGCGTATTCTCAGTGGGTTACACCTATAAAATGGGTTTCTCCCCGTGCTTTTCAAGGGATTGAGGGCGTTTTTTTTTGCAGTTTGCCGATGATTGCTTAGACTGGGGGGAGGAGCACAAAAAGCAAAGTGCGATGCCCGCCACAGTGCGGCGCAATAACGCTATGCATTCACGGGATGGCCCGATATAACCGCTAAAAGGTTATCTCAACGCCCGAAACGACGATGGAAGAACAATGAAAAGCAGACGACTGTTAAAGCTGGTCCTGTTCAGCGGGATAATAAGCCTGAGCGGTTGCTCCAGCGTAATGTCACATACCGGTGGCAAAGAGGGAACCTATCCGGGCACGCGATCCAGTGCGCAAACGCTGGGGGACAACAATACCAACTGGGGTGTGAAATCGCTGGTGGCGCTGGACATGCCGTTCACCGCCGTCATGGATACCCTGCTGCTGCCGTGGGATATGTTCCGCACCGACAGCTCAATCAAATCTCGGGTCGAAAAGAGCGAGAAGGCCACGCTGGCGACCAACTCGGTGATCCCGCCAGCGCCGATGCCTGCCCAGTAAGTTATCGCCCGGTCTGCGTGACCCACAGCTGGCGATAACCGTCCACCTCCTCCATCCAGGCAATCTGTTTACCGTCTGGCGAAAAGACGATCGCGTCCGCCGAGGGCGCATGAGCATGCGCCTCGGTTAAAAAGGTGATATCGCCTGTGCCGGCATGACAGCAGGCAATCCGCCCCTCCAGTACAAAGCCCAGCCACTCTCCCGACGGATGCCAGTTAAACGCTGACTGGATACCCGACGTGTGATGCGTCAACTGCCACGGCTCGCCCCCCTGTGGGGAAATCAGCCACAGCTGCACCACACCGGCGTCGTCGCGCATCAGGAAGGCGATGCTCGTAGCCTGTGGATTGGCGCGCACCCAGTGACGTGGAATATTCACCAGCCCCGGATAACGGCGATGGTGGGTGAAGGTCAAACGACGCTGACTGACGCCCGCCGGCGGCGCGGGCATCGTGGTTGCGGTACCGGCCAGCGGCTCCCCGCCGGGCTGCTTCCAGCTGGCTTCATCCTGCGGCAGATCGACAATAAACAGCTCCGGGACTTTGTCGCCGTTTTCCGCCAGCGTATCGCCAATAAACGCCAGCGCATGGTTCCCGACCCAGCCCTCTTCATAGGCGCGATTAATCTCATCGCTGCCCGGTGCGGGAGTCGACGTCGTGCGGCTCACCAGCACGCACCAGTGGCTGCCGCCGTATTCGCGCGGATGGTGGCCCGGCGGCGTCACGGGTCCATACGGCGCGGCCACGCCGACGTTGCGCAGATCCAGCGCCGGGTCGCGCTCGTGCAGCACATGATCGTTGTAGGTAAAACTGACCAGCTGGCCGTTGGGGCTATAGACATGGACGTGGCTGCCGCCGCGCAGCGCCCCGGGGGTGTAAGGGGCAGTGATGTCCATGGCGTCCAGATTCTCGACGGTATCCTGAAAGGCCACCACCCCGCGGCGGTGATGAAAATCATACTGCCATTGCGCATCCGGCCGCTCGGGGCCGTGAATGAACACGTAGCGCTCCTGGGTTGGATGCACGGTCACCACGCCCACGTGCGCGCCTTGCGTGGCACGATAAATGGTCTCCACCGCGCCGCTGTTTACGTTCACTCGCTCAATGGTCTCGCCGGTGAACGACGCACCGGACGGGCGGACGTCGAACACCAGCCACTGGCTGTCGGGGGTCCAGGTATTAACATTGGTAAGCTGATGATGCCGGGGAGCAAAAGTGACTTGTTTCATAACGATACCCTGATGCGAGACTTACGCATCAGGGTAGCGTATCGCAAAAATTTAGCCTACACGTTTCACATCGCCGACCAGCAGGATATAAGACAGCGCGCCTATCAGCGCCACCACGGAGATATAGACCAACGCCGGGCCAAAGCCGTAATCCTGCGCCAGATAGCCAATCACGAGCGGTACGGTGATGCCCCCCAGGCCGCCAACAAAGTTAAACACGCCTCCGGTTAGACCGATCAGGCGCATCGGCGCCAGGGATGAGACCAGCGACCAGGTAATGGAGGCAAAACCGTTACCGAAGAATGCCAGCGCCATCAGCGCCATAATCCATACCGGGTCGTTGGTGTAGTTCGCCCCCATGATGCAGGTGGAGATCAGCAGTCCGCAGATGATCGGCGTTTTACGCGCCACGCCCAGCGAATAGCCTTTTTTCACCAGTTTATCCGCCAGCCAACCAGAGAGCAGGACGCCAAAAAACGCAGCGAGGAAGGGCACCGTGGTCATAAAACCGGCCTTCAGCGCGGTAATGCCTTTTTCCTGGGTTAAGTAGTTCGGGAACCAGGTCAGGAAGAACCACAGCGTCGAGGTTACCGCAAACTGCCCAAGGTAAACACCGACCAGCTTGCGATGAAAGACCAGCTTCCAGTCCGCTTTCGATAACGGTTGACGCGCCTCTTTCTTCACCGGCGCATCGCCATCCACCAGGCCGCCGCCGTCGCGAATATAGTCGAGTTCGGCTTTGCTGATGCTTTTGGTCAGCCGCGGCGGTTGATAAACCTTGAACCAGATCAGCGACCAGATAATGCCGATACCGCCGGTAACAATAAACACCCAGTGCCAGCTCAATAGCTCCTGGATCCAAATCAGCAGCGGCGTTAAGAAAGCCAGGCCAACAAATTGCCCCGAGGTATAAAACCCGACGGCGGAGGCGCGTTCATGCTCCGGGAACCAACTGGTCACCATGCGGTTATTGGTTGGAAAGGCAGGTGCTTCGAAGATCCCGGTGATAGCGCGCAGGCCTATGAGCGACATTAAGCCGGTGGCGAAGCCTTGTAGCAACGTGGCTACAGACCAGCCAAAGATGGCGATAAAGTAGGTAAGCCGGGACCCCACGCGGTCAAGGAACCAACCGCCCGGGATCTGGCAGAGGGTATACAGCCAGGCAAAGGCGGAAAATACGTAGCCCATTTCCGCTTTGCTAATACCAAACTCCTCCTGAATATGCGCCGAGGCGACGGCGAGGTTGGCGCGGTCAACATAACAAATAACCACGGTAATAAAGATCATGATGAGCGTCAGATAACGGCGACGCCCGGTTTTTACAGCGGTAACTGAAATATCCATCGCAATCTGTCTCCAGATTTTGGGCATAGCGAAGCCGCTCACCATGCCCGGTAATTTACAGAGGGTGTTTTTGTTTTGTATTAATAACTATGTTGCGATGCGCTAAATAATTTGTGCTGGGGAAAGGCGGCAAATTTTCGCATCCCTGGGAGCATACAATCGTATGTGACCAGGGTAAGAAAATGCAGCCAACGCATCACCAGCGCGAAGTATGACGCGCATTTACCATTCGGCGACAGAGCCATCCTCATACCGCCACAACGGGTTTCGCCAGTCCGGCGCGTTTTTACTTAACTCAATCACGCGGGCCTCATCAATTTCCACGCCCAGCCCCGGCTTCATCAGTGGTTTAAAGAAGCCGCCTTCCATATTGAAATCTTCTTTGTTTTTCACAAAATCAAGCAGTTCGGCGCCTTTGTTGTAGTGGATCCCCATGCTCTGCTCCTGGAAGACCGCGTTATGCGAAACGAAATCAACGTGCAGACAGGCTGCCAGTGCGATCGGCCCCAGCGGACAGTGCGGCGCCAGCCCAACGTCATAGGCTTCCGCCATGCCGGCAATTTTATAGCATTCGGTAATACCGCCTGCGTGCGACAGATCGGGTTGTAAAATAGCCACCCCGCCCGCTTCAAGGACCCGTTTAAATTCAAAACGCGAAAACATACGTTCGCCGGCGGCAATAGGGATATGGGTTTGCGCCGCCAGCCGCGGATAATATTCCGCCTGCTCGGCTAATACCGGCTCCTCAATAAATAATGGGCGATACGGTTCCAGCTCTTTAATTAATACTTTGGCCATCGGCGCGCTTACCCGACCATGAAAATCGAGGCCAAACTCAATTTCATTGCCAAACGCTTCGCGGATTTGCGCCACGGTATTCACCGCCGCATCAACCGCGCGGGAATTATCAATGATGCCCATCTCTTCGCAGCCGTTTAATTTAAAGGTATCGAAACCAATGCCGCGCAGCTTCTTAATCCCGTCAATCACTTCGGCGGGGCGGTCGCCGCCCACCCAGCTGTAGGCTTTAATTTTGTCGCGCACCAGCCCGCCCATCAGTTGCCAGACCGGGGCATTCAGGACCTTACCTTTAATATCCCATAACGCCTGGTCAATACCGGCGATGGCGCTCATCATAATCGGACCGCCGCGATAAAAGCCGCCGCGGTACATCACCTGCCACAGGTCATTAATCCGCGCCGGATCCTGACCAATCAGATAATCGCCAAATTCATGAACGGCGGCTTCCACCGTTCGGGCGCGCCCTTCAATCACCGGTTCTCCCCAGCCGACGATGCCTTCATCGGTTTCAATCTTCAGGAACATCCAACGCGGAGGTAAACGGTACGTGGTGATATTGGTTATTTTCATTTCACTGCCTCTCGATACGCTTTTACGAATGCGGCTGCCTGCTGCGCGGTACGTTCAACCGACTGGCCGGCACGATAGAGATCGCTCCCCAGCCCAGCCCCCACACAGCCGGCTTTAATCCACTGCGCCAGGTTTTCCGGCGTCACGCCGCCGACGGCAAAGACCGGAATTTCCGGCGGCAGCACGGCTTTCAACGCTTTGATGTAATCCGGGCCAAAAGCCGATGACGGGAAAATTTTCAGCGCCTGCGCGCCGGCATCGAGCGCGCTGAAAGCTTCGCTGGCGGTGGCGCAGCCTGGACATACGGTCATGCCGTAACCCACCGCTCGCCGGATCACTTCCGGTTGAATGTTTGGCGTCACAATCAGCCGACAGCCCATGGCCGCCAGCCGATCGACCTGCTCCGGTTGCAGCACGGTGCCCGCGCCGATAAGCGCCTGCTCGCCGTAAGCGTCGACGACCTGCGGAATACTTTTCTCCCACTGCGGCGAGTTCAGCGGGATTTCGACCGCGTCGAAACCGGCGTCGATAACGGCGCCAACGTGAGCCAGCGCCTCGTCTGGCGTAATACCGCGCAGAATAGCGATAAGCGGAAGGTTAGTTTGCCACTGCATAAGCGATGCTCCTTATTCCTGTCTGAAATGCCGTATCGCCCGCAACCGCAGTGACTTCGCGGCCAATGGCGCGGAATGCCTGCTGATAGCGGGACGTTAACGATGACCCGGCGACGAGGGTAATCGCCTGCTCTCCGGCGAACGTGGCGCTGAGGGTGGCAACTTCAGCGCCAATCAGCAGGCCGGAAAGAAATTCGCTAACCTGCTCGCGAGGCAACGCGCCCAGCACGTGCGAAGCGCGCACTTCAAACAGCTGCGGCAGGACGGCGGGGTTGTTGATACCGCGCTGCAGACCGGCCGCGAATGCGTCGGCGGACGTTTCCTGCGGCGGCAAGCCGGCGCCCACCAGCGAGTGCTGAAGCAACAGATGATGCAACTCACCGGTCAAAACGGTACGAAAATCGTGAATTTGCAGGCGATCGGCCAGTACCCATTTGCAGTGGGTTCCTGGCATCACATAGACAGACGAAGGGGCTAAGGCGCGTGCGCCCAGCAGTTGCGTTTCTTCCCCGCGCATGACGTTATGGTTATCGTCACGGGAAACGCAAAGGCCGGGAATTATCCAGATATTGTCGCCAACGGCAGTTAACTGCTGGCCAATATCCGAGAAAGCGGCAGGAAGCGGCAAATAAGGGGCAATTTTCCAGCCCACGTTGCTACCGACCATACCTGCCATCACCACCGGTGTGGCGCCATCGCGCCAGTATTGTGTGATTTCCGCTAACACCGCAGCGGGAGATCGACCATTCAGGCGCGTTACGCCTGCTTCAGATTGCCTGCTTTCCAGGCATTCTTCGCCCTGGTACAGCCAGGCGCGTAAATTCGTCGATCCCCAATCTATTGCGATGTAGCGAGCCGTCATGTGATTTCCTTGAGCCTTCGTGTCGAGCTGGCGATCATCGTCAACGCCGCCTGCTCTGCCGCGTCGCTATCCTGATGCCGAATGGCGTCAAATAGCGCTTTATGTTCCTGGAGCGTTTTCGGCATGTTGCCTTCATCGCCCATCCAGGTCCGTTCAAATACCGCCCGCTGCAGCGAACTGATCGCCACGCTAAGCTGCTGCAAAACCGGATTATGTACTGACTGCAGCACCGCCTCGTGGTAGCGAATATCCGCTTCGTTAAAGGCATCCCGGTTTTGGTTATTAGCAATCATGTCATTCAGCGCCGACTCGATTTCCGCCAGATCGCTTGAGGTGGCGCGTTCCGCCGCCCAACGTGCGATGGCGGGTTCAACCAGGTTGCGCACTTCACTCATGGCGCTGATAAGACGCGGGTCATAGTCATTTTCCAGTACCCACTGCAGCACCTCGGTATCGAGGTAGTTCCACTGGTTTCTGGAGGCGACAAACGCGCCGCGATAGCGCTTCATTTCAATCAGCCGCTTCGCCATCAGGGAACGAAACACTTCGCGGATGATGTTGCGCGAGGTTTCAAACTCCTCACAGAGTTCCGCTTCGGCCGGAAGCGCCGAACCGGGAACGTATTTACCGCTGACGATTTGTCTGCCCAGCGAGATCACAATGCGATCGGTCTTATTGAGAGTCATGGAGAGTCCTTGTGCTCTATGTGTACTGCTCTACTTTACCGTCGCTGCTGAATTTCGCCTCATGTTTGTACTACTAACGTGATGCTGTACGTTATCAACATGAGCGCACTGTAGTACAATATTATTGTGTTGTACTACAATTTGGATCACAAAAAGAACAATCCATGGAAATTAAAACGCAGCAGCCCTGGCAAGAGGCGATAAGAGAGAAAAAGAAGGGGAGGACGCGTTAAAACGCTTCGCCGACCTGGAAGTAAAAGCCGCTGCTGCCTTTGCCGATACCGTAGTCGAGGCGAACGTTAACGCGAGGTTTGAATTCAAAGCGGTAGCCGACGCCCGCCGAAGGCAGCCAGCGTCCGTCATTCAGGGAATCCATGGATGGCCCCATGGTTCCCGCCCCGGCCCAGGCCACAATCCCGTGTCGCCAGGTGAGCTGCCGGCGGTATTCCAGTTGGCTGCTAACGACGTTTTTGTCGCGATAACGCCCCTGATAGTAGCCGCGCATCCGCTCATCACTGCCCAGCAGGGGCATCATGCTCCATGGCACATCGCCCTGGGTGAAAGCGCCATCGGCCTCCCAGGCGAGGACGCTCTTCTCGCTGAGGGCATGATAATGGCTATAGTGCAGCTGAAATTCGTCAAAGCGGGTATCGCTGCCTAAGCCGGGCGCATAGTGGGTGTAACGGAAGTTGGCATACTGACCCCGGCGCGGATTGGGGACAAAGTCGCGATCGTCCCAGTTGAGCGCGACGCTGGCGCCCGAGCTGAATACCGACGGCCCCTGCGGGGTATTTTCAATTTTCGGCAAATCGTTATGGTCCATCTCATCGGCATTCTGCGCCGCCAGCGACCATCCGGCGCCGAGATAAACATTGTCGATAAGCTGCCGGTAGACCGTCGGGCGCAGGGTCAGCACCTGGGCGGTATATTTCTCTTTTTCGTTGTCTTTATCGCCGGCATGAAAGCCTTGTCCCCAGAAATACGTCGGGGTGTTGGCCATCGATCCATCAACAAAAATTCGCCATCGGTCGTGGTCAAAAAAAGCGTAGTTTTTCACGCTAAGGCCGAAGGCGCCGGTGGAGCTGGCGTAGCCGCTGAGCGTCAGCGTGGAATTCTGGCTGGTGGTATCCTGCGGATCGGGACGGTAGAGACCGACGACGGCAGTGCCGATGCCCAGCCCCAACTCCGGCGTATAGAACGGACCGGGCATCACGCCCCAGTCAATGCCTTTGCTGGCGTCGAATTCATCGCTGGCGCCGAGATGCTGCAGCCAGCCGTCGATTTGCTCGCGGCTGATGGCCTGCGCCTGGACCGGCGCGCATAGCGCCCATGTCAGAAGCAACAGAACAGGGTTAAGCGGTCGGCTCAAAAGCGATACTCGCCGGAGATAAAGAAGCTGTTACGCTCGGCAAAACCAAACTCCGTGGTGATATTAAAATTCTGCGTCAGCTCATACTGCGCTCCCACCAGCACGTTCCACGGCGACTGCAGATGCTGTTTCACATCAAAGCGGCCATGATTGTCCTGGTTGGCCAGGTTGACCATGTTTTGCAGCATCGGCGACGGCATCGAGAGATCGTTAAGGCTACCCTTAAACTCTTGCTGCACGTCCTGATACATGCTGCCGACCCATAGATTCAGCTTTCCGGCCGGGAGATGTAGCGCATCGACCGATGGCGTATTGAAACGATAGCCTACGCGAGGCGAAAAGGTAAACGCATCGATGCTGCCGTCGAGGATATCAAAGCGCGTCTGGGTGTAGTTAGCGTCCAGTACGGTAAACCAGTTGCCGATGCCGCCCACCAGCGTGGTGCCCATCCCATAGGTGGTGCCTTTAAAATCGAGGCGAAAGTCGAGGTCCTGCATCCCCGGCATCGGCACCACTTTGCCGTTCGGCCCCTTCAGCCCGACGGCAATCTGCGAAATGGAGTGCCCCTCGGTGTGTCCGACGAGACCATAAACATTCATAAACGGCAGCAGCCAGGCATCCAGCTTGAGCGTCTCGGTTTTGCTGCTTTCCCGCGTATTACCGACGCCAATCTGGAAGGCGTTGTCCAGCGAGACCGGCCCATTTCCGAAAATGTGCTTCACGGCGCGTTTGCAAACAGGATCCTTACCGCAATCGATATTGCGGCCGTCCAGCGACAGGCCGGTGAAGCTAATGCTGTCGACATTAATATTCTGCCGCATATCCATATAGTTAATGCTGACGCCAAACGGCAGCGGCAGGACGTAGCCACGCTTTCTGGCCTCGTCGCCTAGCAAAGGGAGTAGCGAGGACGATGCTGTCGCCGCAGGCTGGCGACTTTCTGGCGCCGGCAGATCCGCGGGCTCGGCGCCGTGATAGGCGTACGCCGGCTCAAGCGGCGTTGTTGGTTCCGCGGCCGCGCAGATCTGAACAGAGGCGAATGGCAGCGTAACCAACATCAAATAATGGCGTTTATTCATGAAAAATCTGATGTTAGTTCTGAATTGCAAAAAAAGAGGGCGGGTAGCTTATAGAATCCCCTGTGCGGAATAAGGGATTTAAATGCGGATTAACATCTGTTCATGAAAAAAGAGAAGACAGGCCCGACGAACGCCGGACCTGAAGGAAGCTTACGCTAAAACGTATTTTTCAATAGCGAAGGCGACGCCATCATCGAGGTTCGATTTGGTAATGAAGTTCGCCGCTTCTTTGACCGCCGGAATGGCGTTATCCATCGCCACGCCGACGCCGGCAAATTCAATCATCGCGATATCATTTTCCTGATCCCCTATCGCCATAATCTCTTCCGGTTTGATACCCAGCGCATCGGCCAGCGACTTCACGCCGGTGCCTTTATTGACGCGTTTATCCAGTATTTCGAGGAAGTAAGGCGCGCTTTTCAGCACGGTGTACTTTTCTTTCACTTCCGCCGGGATACGGGCGATGGCCTTGTCGAGGATCGCCGGCTCATCGATCATCATTACCTTCAGCAGCTGGATCTCAGGGTCCATCTTTTCCGCTTCGCAGAACACCAGCGGGATGGTCGCCACATAGGATTCATGCACGGTGTAGTAGCTGATATCGCGATTCGCGGTATACAGCGTATTGCGATCGAGCGCGTGGAAGTGGGAGCCGACTTCGCGGGAGAGCTGTTCGAGGAAGCGATAGTCGTCATAGCTCAGCGCGGTTTGTGCGACGGTGCTGCCGTCCCCGGCTTTCTGCACCAGCGCGCCATTGTAGGTGATGCAGTAATCACCCGGCTGCTCCATATGCAGCTCTTTCAGATAGCTGTGGACACCCGCGTAAGGGCGGCCGGTGGTCAGCACCACGTTCACCCCTTTTTCACGGGCGGCGGCAATGGCGTTTTTAACGGCGGGAGAGATAGTGTGATCGGGCAGCAGCAGCGTGCCATCCATATCAATTGCAATCAGTTTAATAGCCATAGGATCCCCGGGTAAGATGAGTCTTCCCTCATGCTAACGCGATTCCGCTCAAAAAACAGTAAAAGTGTCGGCCAGAAAGGGGGATGGAACCGCAGCAGAGGATTCCCCTTTTACTGGCAAAGAAAAGCCCGGTCGCGCTATGCGCCCGGGCTCAGACATTCCGTTACCCCGGTCAAACTCGCGCCGGGGGAACACACGGCTTAGATATCGATATTCGCCGCTTTCAGGGCGTTCTCTTCGATAAACGCGCGACGCGGTTCAACGGCATCACCCATCAGGGTAGTGAACAGCTGGTCGGCGGCAATCGCGTCCTTGACGGTCACGCGCAGCATACGGCGGCTGTCCGGATCCATGGTGGTCTCCCACAGCTGATCCGGGTTCATCTCGCCCAGACCTTTATAGCGCTGGATAGAGAGGCCGCGACGGGACTCTTTCACCAGCCAGTCCAGAGCCTGCTCAAAGCTGGCTACCGGCTGACGGCGTTCGCCGCGCTCGATGTAAGCATCTTCTTCCATCAGGCCGCGCAGTTTCTCGCCCAGGGTACAGATACGGCGATATTCCGGCCCCATAATGAACTCATTATCCAGCGGATAGTCGGTATCCACGCCGTGGGTACGAACGCGAATAACCGGTTCAAAATGCTGCAGCTCTTTGTTCTCATGGAGATCAAATTTCCACTGGCTGCCGTGCTGCTCTTTCTCATTCAGCTCGGAGACCAGTGTGTTCATCCAGCGGGTCACCTTCTGTTCGTCCGCCAGATCGGCCTCGGTCAGGGTCGGCTGATAGATAAGCTCTTTCAGCAGCGCTTTCGGGAAGCGGCGCTCCATGCGGCCAATCATTTTCTGGGTGGCGTTAAACTCAGCAACCAGTTTTTCCAGCGGTTCGCCCGCCAGCGCTGGCGCATTGGCGTTGGTATGCAGGGTGGCGCCGTCGAGGGCGATGGCAATCTGATACTGATCCATCGCTTCGTCGTCTTTAATATACTGTTCCTGCTTGCCTTTCTTCACTTTGTACAGCGGCGGCTGAGCAATATAGACATGGCCGCGCTCGACGATCTCCGGCATCTGACGATAGAAGAAGGTCAACAGCAGGGTACGAATGTGCGAGCCGTCGACGTCCGCATCGGTCATGATGATGATGCTGTGATAGCGCAGTTTGTCCGGGTTGTACTCATCGCGGCCGATGCCGCAGCCCAGAGCGGTGATCAGCGTGGCCACTTCCTGGGAAGAGAGCATCTTGTCGAAGCGGGCTTTCTCAACGTTGAGGATTTTGCCCTTCAGCGGCAGGATCGCCTGATTCTTGCGGTTACGCCCCTGCTTCGCAGAGCCGCCCGCGGAGTCCCCTTCCACCAGGTACAGTTCGGAGAGCGCCGGGTCGCGTTCCTGGCAGTCCGCCAGTTTGCCCGGCAGGCCAGCCAGATCCAGCGCCCCTTTACGGCGGGTCATCTCACGGGCACGACGCGCGGCTTCGCGCGCGCGCGCGGCGTCAATAATTTTGCCGACCACGATTTTCGCATCGGACGGATTTTCCAGCAGGTATTCGCTCAGCAGTTCGTTCATCTGCTGCTCAACCGCCGATTTCACCTCGGAGGAGACCAGCTTGTCTTTGGTCTGCGAGGAGAACTTCGGATCCGGCACTTTCACCGATACCACGGCAATCAGGCCTTCACGGGCGTCGTCGCCGGTGGCGCTGACTTTCGCTTTTTTGCTGTAGCCCTCTTTGTCCATGTAGGCGTTGAGGGTACGGGTCATCGCCGCGCGGAAGCCGGCAAGGTGAGTCCCCCCGTCACGCTGCGGAATGTTGTTGGTAAAGCAGTAAATGTTTTCCTGGAAGCCGTCGTTCCACTGCAGGGCCACTTCCACGCCGATACCGTCTTTTTCAGTAGAGAAATAGAAGATATTCGGGTGGATCGGCGTTTTGTTCTTGTTGAGATACTCAACGAACGCCTTGATGCCGCCTTCGTAGTGGAAATGATCTTCTTTGCCGTCGCGCTTATCGCGCAGGCGGATAGAGACTCCGGAGTTCAGGAACGACAGCTCGCGCAGGCGTTTCGCCAGGATATCGTATTCAAACTCGGTGACGTTGGTGAAGGTTTCCAGGCTCGGCCAGAAACGCACCATGGTGCCGGTTTTGTCGGTCTCGCCGGTCACGGCCAGCGGCGCCTGCGGCACACCGTGCTCATACATCTGCTTGTGCACTTTGTTATCGCGCTGGATAACCAGCTCCAGCTTCTGCGACAAGGCGTTAACCACCGAGACGCCTACGCCGTGCAGACCGCCGGAGACTTTATAGGAGTTATCATCGAATTTACCGCCAGCGTGCAGGACGGTCATGATAACTTCCGCTGCGGAGACGCCCTCTTCCGGGTGAATGCCGGTCGGGATGCCGCGGCCGTCATCCTGGACGGAGACGGAGTTATCGCTGTGGATGGTCACCACGATATCTTTGCAGTAACCCGCGAGCGCTTCGTCGATAGCGTTATCCACAACCTCGAATACCATGTGGTGCAGACCGGTGCCGTCATCCGTGTCGCCGATATACATACCCGGGCGCTTACGCACCGCATCCAGCCCTTTCAGGACTTTGATACTGGAGGAGTCATAAGAATTCGACATCAACGTTTCTCGCTCATTTAATCTTGGGTTAATCAGTTATTTTACCTTTTTCCACGCGGAACATCTTCGAATTTTTGTCCGACATGTCCATAACGTGCTCAGCGCTGATGGCGCTGACGAAAACCTGCGACTGCGTCGCTTTCAGGCGACTGGATAACAGACCGCGGCGGGCATCATCGAGTTCCGAGGCAAAATCATCTATCAGGTACAGGCAGCGCCGCCCGCTGACGCGGGTGAGGAACTCGCCCTGCGCCAGACGCAGGGCGCACATCAGCAGCTTAAGCTGCCCGCGCGACAAGGTATCTTCCACCGGCGCCCCGTCGGCGCGAATACGGAAATCCGCTTTATGCGGGCCGTGGGCGGTATAGGTTAACATTCTGTCACGCTCGAAATTCCGCTCCAGCACTTCAGCGTAGTCGGTCTCTTTTTCCCAGCCGCGCTGGAAGGAGAAAGAGAGCGAGAATTCCGGTAAAAATTGCTGACAGGTATCCGCCATGTCTTCGACGATAGCGGCGCTGTATTCGGCACGCCAGCGGCTGATCTGCTCCGCCAGCGGGATTAATTCCAGATCCCATGGGCGCAGCTGGGCATAACGGCTGACCTGACGCAGCGCGGCGTTGCGCTGCTTGACCAGGCGCTTCAGGTTGCTCCAGGCGGTGAAGAATCCGGCTTCGTTATGAAAGCATCCCCAGTCAAGGAATGCTCTTCTGTATTTGGGGCCGCCGTTGAGTAAAGTAAACCCCTCCGGCGTAATCAGCTGCATCGGCATCAGGTGCGCCAGCTCCGCCACTTTGTGGCCGTCGGTGCCGTCGATACGCACCTTGCTGTCGCCCTGTTTGTCTTTGGTCAGGCCGATGGCGGTTTCCCGCTCTTCGCCCTGCAGACGGCCATGCAGAACAAAGGCCTCCTGCTCGTGGCGGATCACCCGGCCAATTTGCAAACTGCGAAACGCCCGGCCATGGCCGAGCGTGTAGATGGCTTCCAGCACGCTGGTTTTGCCGCTGCCGTTCGCGCCAACCAGGAAGTTAAAGCCGGGAGATAAAGCGAGATCCGCATGTTCAATATTGCGGAAATCTTTGATAAGTAAGCGCGTCAGTGACATATCTGGGTTTCTTCGGGCCAGGGCGTAATCGGCGCAGCCAGTTTCAACGCGGACTGCGCGCAGACCCTGGAGCGTACACGAAGTACGTGACAGGGACGAGCACAGCCCAGGTTGAAAATGGCAAGTAAGATAGCCCGATATTTTCTATAAGCGCATAGGCATGACAACATAGGCTGCGCTTTGTGAAGCCGCATCCTCAATCTGCACGCTCGACACCGAATCCGTCAGCAGAATGCGCACATTCTCGCACTTCAGCGCGTTCAGCACATCCAGCACGTAGCTAACGTTGAAGCCAATCTCCATCTCCGTGCCGGCGTAGGTCACGTCCAGAATCTCTTCCGCTTCTTCCTGCTCCGGGTTATTGGCGGTGATTTTCAGCTGATTTTCGCTAACGTACAGCCGCACGCCGCGGAATTTCTCATTGGAGAGAATCGCCGCGCGGGCAAAGGCCTGCTTCAGAATATCGCAGCCCGCTTCGAGGTGTTTATCCGGATTTTTCGGCAATACGCGGCGATAATCCGGGAAACGGCCATCAACCAGCTTCGAAGTGAAGATAAAATCGCCGACATGGGCGCGGATATTATTGCTGCCGATCTGCACGCGCAGCGGCGTATCACCGCCGTCGAGCATCCGCATCAGCTCAATCACCCCTTTACGCGGCACGATCACCGAATGGTTCGGCAGCGACGCTTCCAGCGGCATCGAACAGACCGCCAGACGGTGACCGTCGGTAGCGACGGTGCGCAGTTCGCTGCCTTCGGTTTCGAACAGCATACCGTTTAAGTAGTAACGAACATCCTGGTGCGCCATCGAGAACTGCGTCGCTTCGATCAGACGCTTCATGGTCGCCTGCGGCAGGGTAAATTCCACCTCGCTCTGCCAGTCGTCAAGATTCGGGAAGTCGGCAGCGGGCAGGGTCGACAGCGAGAAGCGGCTGCGGCCGGAACGCACCAGCATGCGATCGCCTTCCAGCTGCACCGCGATCTCCGCGCCTTCCGGCAGGCCGCGGCAGATATCAAAGAATTTACGCGCCGGAACGGTGGTGGCGCCCGCTTCGTGCGGCTGAACCAGCGCCACGCGCGCCACCATCTCCATTTCAAGATCGGTACCGGTCAGCGACAGCGCGCCGTCCGCGACCTGAAGCAGCAGGTTACCGAGAATGGGCAGCGTCGGACGACCACCTAACGGACCGCTCACCTGTTGCAGCGGTTTTAATAAATGTTCACGTTCTACGGTAAATTTCATAGCGTCACGAGGATAATGTTCTGATTAAATTGGAAAAATCTTCTTTAATGTCGTGGCTTTCTTCACGCAGCTGCTCAATCTTGCGGCAGGCGTGCAGCACGGTGGTATGGTCGCGGCCGCCAAACGCATCGCCGATTTCCGGCAGGCTGTGGTTGGTCAGCTCTTTGGCCAGCGCCATCGCCATCTGGCGAGGACGCGCCACCGAACGGGAGCGGCGTTTGGACAGCAGGTCCGCTACCTTAATCTTGTAGTACTCCGCCACCGTCTTTTGAATATTGTCGATGGTGACCAGTTTTTCCTGCAGCGCCAGCAGATCGCGCAGCGCTTCGCGCACGAAATCGATAGTGATCGCCCGGCCGGTGAAGTTGGCGTTGGCGATAACGCGGTTCAGCGCCCCCTCCAGTTCACGCACGTTTGAGCGCAGGCGCTTGGCAATAAAGAACGCCACTTCGCCCGGCAGGCGGATGTCGTTCTCATCGGCTTTTTTCATCAGGATCGCGACGCGGGTTTCCAGCTCCGGCGGCTCGATCGCCACCGTCAGCCCCCAGCCGAAGCGGGATTTCAGACGATCTTCAACGCCGTTGATCTCTTTGGGATAACGATCCGAAGTCAAAATGATCTGCTGATTACCTTCCAGCAAGGCGTTGAAGGTGTGGAAAAACTCTTCCTGGGATCGCTCTTTATTAGCGAAGAACTGAATGTCATCGATCAGCAGGGCGTCAACGGATCGGTAGTAGCGCTTAAACTCTTCGATGGCGTTGTTCTGCAGCGCTTTAACCATGTCCTGAACGAAACGCTCCGAGTGCATATAGACCACTTTGGCGTTCGGTTTACGCGCCACGATACCGTTCCCCACCGCGTGCAGCAGGTGGGTTTTACCCAGGCCCGTTCCGCCGTAGAGGAACAGGGGGTTATAGGCGCCGCCCGGGTTATCCGCCACCTGACGCGCCGCCGCGCGGGCCAGCTGGTTAGATTTACCTTCGACGAAGTTATCAAACGTGTGTTTCACGTTAACGTTAGAACGGTAGGTCGGCTCCGCCGGCGCCGGGACATTATCCCAGCCAGGGCGCACGATCGTCGGCGCCACGCGCGCGGTCTGCACCTGCGCCGCCGGGATAGTCGCTGCGGCCGGGCTTACCGCCCCTTTCTGCAGCGAGCTGGCGGGCTTAGCTCCCACCTCAAAACGCAGCTGCGGGGCGTCCGCACCGCAAAAATCATTGAGGAGTCCATTGATATTATTGAGGTATTTGTCCCTTACCCAGTCGAGCACAAAACGGTTTGGCGCATACAGTGCCAGCGTGTTATCGCTCAGTTCCGCCTGCAATGGGCGGATCCACATGCTGAATTCTGTGGCTGGTAACTCATCCTGCAATCGGGCAAGACACTGCTGCCAAAGCGAAAGTGACACGGCGGACTCCACTCGAACATAAAATCGATATCAAAGAAAAACTGAAACAATCGTGATTGTTGGCACACGTCGACAAGACCCTGCATTAGCCGAAAAGCCCCTGCACAAAAGGGGTGACGTGCGAACCGCTATCTGCGGTTATTTCCCGCTGCGGATCCGGGGATCGCGATCGGGACCGGGGATCATAGCCTAAACTGAGAAAGAGATCTTGTGTTTCTCAACAGATTCTTCCCGATTTATCCACAGGAAGGATCGAAACCGGGTAAGTGTAATCGATCCTGGGAAGAGTGAAGCACGATTTCCGCCGCATATTGGAAAAATTAATGAGCTATGCCGCTTTTGGGCGGAAACGATCTAACAAAGATCCTTCAGGATCCTTGCGCTTTACTGGCCAGGCCGTATAATCCCCCACCCGGCGCGTAATGCCCGTTTTCGTCACGCGTCTCAGCTTATTTTTTGTGCGACGAGGTGCGAGAAATAAGGAAAGAGAATTGACTCCGGAGTGTACAATT
Source organism: Klebsiella sp. V115_8 (assembly GCF_029967715.1). Classification (NCBI taxonomy): domain Bacteria; kingdom Pseudomonadati; phylum Pseudomonadota; class Gammaproteobacteria; order Enterobacterales; family Enterobacteriaceae; genus Klebsiella; species Klebsiella sp. V115_8. Next base: position 49,186 of record NZ_JASCAR010000040.1, on the reverse strand, counting down.
ATTACAATCCGGCCTCTTTAATCACCCACGCTGAGGCGTAAGTCGTTCGAAGTTCGTTCGGGTCTACGCAAAAGTCAGTGAATTTATTCAAGTTTAGGTAGAAATCGCCATGAAACGCACTTTTCAACCGTCTGTACTGAAGCGCAACCGTTCTCACGGCTTCCGTGCTCGTATGGCTACTAAAAATGGTCGTCAGGTTCTGGCACGTCGTCGTGCTAAAGGCCGCGCTCGTCTGACCGTTTCCAAGTAATAAAGCTAACCCTGCGTGGTTAAGCTCGCATTTCCCAGGGAGTTACGCTTGTTAACTCCCAGTCATTTCACTTTCGTCTTCCAGCAGCCACAACGGGCTGGCACGCCGCAAATCACCATCCTCGGCCGCCTGAATTCGCTGGGGCATCCCCGCATCGGTCTCACCGTCGCCAAGAAAAACGTGAAACGCGCACATGAACGCAATCGGATTAAACGTCTGACGCGTGAAAGTTTTCGTTTGCGTCAACATGAACTCCCGCCAATGGATTTCGTGGTGGTGGCGAAAAGAGGGGTTGCCGACCTCGATAACCGTGCTCTCTCGGAAGCGTTGGAAAAATTATGGCGCCGCCATTGTCGCCTGGCTCGCGGGTCCTGATCGGCCTGATTCGAGTTTATCAGCGCCTGATTAGTCCGCTACTCGGGCCGCATTGCCGTTTCACCCCAACCTGTTCTCAATACGGAATTGAGGCCTTACGCAGGTTTGGAGTGATAAAAGGCAGTTGGTTGACGATGAAACGCGTATTAAAATGCCACCCTTTACACCCTGGTGGTGACGATCCCGTCCCGCCTGGACCATTTGATACCAGAGAACACTAACGATGGATTCGCAACGCAATCTTCTTATCATCGCTTTGTTGTTCGTGTCTTTCATGATCTGGCAAGCCTGGGAGCAGGACAAAAATCCGCAACCCCAGCAGCAGACCACGCAGACTACGACCACAGCAGCGGGTAGCGCCGCCGACCAGGGCGTACCGGCCAGTGGCCAGGGGAAACTGATTACGGTTAAAACTGATGTGCTTGATCTGACCATCAACACCCGCGGTGGTGATGTTGAGCAAGCGCTGCTTCCGGCTTACCCGAAAGCGCTGAAATCGACTGAACCGTTCCAGTTACTGGAAACTACGCCACAGTTTATCTACCAGGCGCAGAGCGGCTTAACCGGTCGTGACGGCCCGGATAACCCGGCTAACGGCCCGCGTCCGCTGTATAACGCTGATAAAGATGCGTATGTACTGGCTGATGGCCAGAACGAAATCGTTATTCCGCTGACCTATACCGACAAAGCCGGCAACGTCTTCACCAAGACCTTCACCCTGAAACGCGGTGATTATGCGGTGAACGTGGGTTATAGCGTGCAGAACGCCAGCGAGAAACCGCTGGAAGTCTCGACCTTCGGTCAGCTGAAGCAGACCGCCGCGCTGCCGTCCAGTCGCGATACGCAGACCGGCGGCCTGTCCACGATGCATACTTTCCGTGGCGCGGCGTTCTCCACCGCGGATTCGAAATACGAAAAATACAAATTCGATACCATCCTGGACAATGAAAACCTGAACGTCAGCACCAAAAACGGTTGGGTTGCCATGCTGCAGCAGTACTTCACCACCGCGTGGGTGCCGCAGAATAACGGGACGAATAACTTCTACACCGCCAACCTCGGCAACGGCATTGTCGCTATCGGCTATAAATCTCAGCCGGTACTGGTGCAGCCTGGTCAAACCGACAAACTGCAGAGCACGCTGTGGGTCGGCCCGGCGATTCAGGACAAAATGGCTGCCGTCGCGCCGCACCTGGATCTGACCGTCGACTACGGCTGGCTGTGGTTCATCTCCCAACCGCTGTTCAAGCTGCTGAAATTCATCCACGGCTTCCTCGGCAACTGGGGCTTCTCGATTATCGTCATCACCTTTATCGTTCGTGGCATCATGTACCCGCTGACCAAAGCGCAGTACACCTCCATGGCGAAGATGCGTATGCTGCAGCCGAAAATTCAGGCCATGCGCGAGCGTCTGGGCGACGATAAACAACGTCAAAGCCAGGAGATGATGGCGCTGTATAAAGCGGAAAAAGTGAACCCGCTGGGCGGCTGCTTCCCGCTGATTATCCAGATGCCGATCTTCCTTGCGCTGTACTACATGCTGAGCGCCTCGGTAGAACTGCGTCATGCGCCGTTTATCCTGTGGATCCACGATCTGTCTGCGCAAGACCCGTACTACATCCTGCCGATCATCATGGGCGCGACGATGTTCTTCATCCAGAAGATGTCGCCGACCACCGTGACCGACCCGATGCAGCAGAAGATCATGACCTTTATGCCGGTCATCTTCACGGTGTTCTTCCTGTGGTTCCCGTCTGGCCTGGTGGTGTACTACATCGTCAGCAACCTGGTGACCATTATCCAGCAGCAGCTGATTTACCGTGGTCTGGAGAAGCGTGGCCTGCATAGCCGCGAGAAGAAGAAATCCTGATACTCTTCATTCTTCAAGCCAACGCATCTGCGACCTGGATAATTTAGAGTAGTTACGGTAACGTTAATGCCAGAGAAGGCGGTCAATGGACCGCCTTTTTTACATCTACATAGAGAGTCACCATGAGCCATAACGACACTATCGTCGCCCAGGCAACCCCACCGGGACGCGGGGGTGTGGGCATCCTGCGTATCTCCGGCCTCAAAGCGCGAGACGTCGCGCAGGCGGTACTCGGCAAGCTGCCGAAGCCGCGCTATGCCGACTACCTGCCGTTCAACGACGTTGACGGTACGCCGCTGGATCAGGGGATTGCGCTGTGGTTCCCCGGGCCGAACTCCTTTACCGGGGAAGATGTGCTTGAGCTGCAGGGCCACGGCGGCCCGGTCATTCTCGACCTGCTGCTCAAACGTATTCTGACCCTGCCGGGCCTGCGCATCGCCAGACCGGGCGAATTCTCCGAGCGCGCGTTCCTTAACGACAAGCTCGACCTGGCGCAGGCAGAGGCCATCGCCGATCTTATCGACGCCAGCTCAGAACAGGCGGCGCGCTCGGCGCTGAACTCGCTGCAGGGGGCGTTCTCCGCGCGGGTGAACCACCTTGTGGAAGCGCTCACTCACCTGCGCATCTACGTGGAAGCGGCGATTGATTTTCCGGATGAAGAAATTGATTTCCTCTCCGACGGCAAAATTGAAGCCCAGCTGAACGAGGTGATGGCCGACCTCGACGCCGTCCGCGCCGAAGCCCGTCAGGGCAGTCTGCTGCGCGAAGGGATGAAAGTGGTGATCGCCGGGCGGCCAAATGCCGGTAAATCGAGCCTGCTGAACGCCCTGGCGGGCCGCGAAGCGGCGATCGTCACCGACATTGCGGGCACCACCCGCGATGTGCTGCGCGAGCATATCCATATCGACGGCATGCCGCTGCATATCATTGATACCGCGGGCCTGCGCGACGCCAATGACGAAGTGGAGCGTATCGGCATCGAGCGCGCCTGGCAGGAGATTGCGCAGGCTGACCGGGTGCTGTTTATGGTCGATGGCACCACCACCAGCGCCGTTGACCCGGCGGAGATCTGGCCAGATTTTATCGAGCGCCTGCCCGCTAAACTGCCGATTACTGTGGTGCGCAATAAAGCCGATGTTACCGGCGAAGCGCTGGGTATCAGCGAAGTAAATGGCCACTCACTGATCCGCCTGTCGGCACGCACCGGCGAAGGCGTCGAGGTGCTGCGTAATCACCTCAAGCAGAGCATGGGCTTCGATACCAATATGGAAGGCGGCTTCCTCGCCCGCCGTCGCCATCTGCAGGCGCTGGAAGAGGCGGCGAACCATCTGCAGCAGGGCAAAGCCCAGCTGCTGGGCGCCTGGGCCGGCGAGCTGCTGGCGGAAGAGCTGCGTCTCGCGCAGCAGGCGCTGAGCGAGATCACCGGGGAGTTCACCTCCGACGACCTGCTGGGCCGCATCTTCTCCAGCTTCTGTATCGGCAAATAACGTTTAGTCCGTAAACGTTCACTCACCCGCATTAGCGCCGCGTTAATGCGGGTTTTTTCTTGCCCTTTGCGGCGCAACGTTCTCTACTTTTATCTCCCCCTAACCACGAGACTAAAGCATGACCGTTGAATATACCGTGATCGAGAAGGTGCCCTCCGCCGAAGCGTTTTGCCACCTGCGGGTGGTAGCGGGCATGTCGCCGCGCCCCGTAGAAGGCGCCAGAGCCGGGCTGCCGCAAAGCTGTTATGGCGTACATATCCTCTGGCAGGAGACGCCGATCGCCATGGGGCGCATCGTCGGCGACGGCGCGATTAATTTCGACATTGTCGACGTCGCCGTCGATCCGGCTCACCAGGGGAAGGGCCTTGGCCGGCTGGTGATGGAGAAACTGGTCGCCTGGCTGGATGCGAACGCCTTTGACGGCGCCTACGTTACGCTGGTGGCGGATGTTCCGGAGCTGTACGCGAAGTTTGGCTTCGAAAGCGTTCGGCCGGAAAGCGAAGGGATGGCCCGCGTCTGGCGACGCCGGGGCCGCTAGTTCGCGTTTCCTGCCAGGAAAATAGCGTTGTCCAAATGGCAACTCGTCTTGCGGAGCGTATCTCACTATGCTGAACGCCATTCACATCGCGAGGATCTCATGACACGCTTTCTTCTCTGCAGCTTTGCCCTGGTTCTGCTCTATCCCTCCGGCATCGATATGTATCTCGTCGGCCTGCCGCGTATTGCTCAGGATCTGGGAGCCAGCGAGGCGCAATTACATATCGCCTTCTCGGTCTATCTGGCCGGAATGGCCTCCGCGATGCTGTTTGCTGGCCGTATCGCCGACCGCTCGGGGCGCAAGCCTGTCGCCATTGTGGGCGCGGCGATCTTTGTTATCGCCTCCCTGCTCTGCGCGCAGGCGCACACCAGCAGCCACTTCCTTACCGGACGCTTTATCCAGGGGATCGGCGCCGGCTGCTGCTACGTGGTGGCTTTCGCTATTCTGCGCGATACGCTGGACGACCGTCGGCGGGCCAAAGTGCTGTCGTTGCTCAACGGCATTACCTGCATCATCCCCGTTCTGGCGCCGGTGCTCGGCCACCTGATCATGCTGAAATTCCCGTGGCAGAGTCTGTTCTACACCATGATCGGCATGGGGGTAACGGTGGGTTTACTGGCGGTATTTATCCTGCGCGAGACGCGTCCGACGGCGCCTCCGCAGACGGCTATGCCGCAGCATGGCGCGGACGAATCGCTGTTGAATCGCTTTTTCCTCAGCCGCATTCTCATCACCACCCTCAGCGTAACGGCGATCCTCACCTACGTGAACGTCTCGCCGGTACTGATGATGGAGGAGATGGGGTTCGATCGCGGCACCTATTCCATGACGATGGCGCTGATGGCGATGGTCAGCATGGCGGTCTCCTTCTCGACGCCGTTCGCCCTGTCGCTGTTTAAACCGCGCACCCTGATGATAACCTCGCAGCTGCTGTTTCTGGCGGCTGGCGTGGCGCTGAGCATCGCCACCCACCAGGCCGTCACCCTGGTCGGGCTGGGCATGATTTGCGCCGGCTTCTCCGTCGGCTTCGGCGTCGCGATGAGCCAGGCCCTGGGGCCATTCACGCTGCGCGCCGGTGTCGCCAGCTCGGTCCTCGGCATCGCGCAGGTGTGCGGTTCGTCGCTGTGGATATGGCTCGCCGCTATCATCGGACTCAGCGCAATGAATATGCTGATCGGGATACTCATTGCCTGTAGCATAGTGAGTCTTGTTCTGCTACTGGTCGCCACCCCGCCGCGGGTTGCGCAACACGATGAAGAAGCCGCTTTCGAGTCTCGATCTTAATTTACTCCTCTGCCTGCAGCTCCTGACCCAGGAGCTCAGCGTTACCCGTACGGCGAAGCGGATGAACGTTTCGCCCTCGGCGGTGAGCAAGTCGCTGGCCAAACTGCGCGCCTGGTTTGACGATCCGCTGTTTGTCAAAACGCCGCTGGGCCTGGCGCCCACGCCGCTGGTCAGCAGCATGGAGCAGGATCTGGCGGACTGGATGCAGATGGGCAACCAGATCCTCGATAAACCGCACCACACCATGCCGAGCGGCCTCAAGTTCGAGCTGGCGGCGGAAACGCCGCTGCTGATGATCCTGTTTAACACCCTCTCCCAGCGCATCTATCAGCGCTATCCGCAGGCATTGATTCGTTTGCGCAACTGGGACTACGACTCCCTGGACGCCATCATTCGCGGCGAGGTGGATATCGGCTTCTGCGGGCGCGAAAGCCATCCGCAGTCGCGGGAGCTGCTAAGCCTGCTGCCGTGGTATATCGATTTTGATGTGCTGTTCACCGACCTGCCGCAGGTCTGGCTGCGCGCCGATCATCCGGCGCTCAGGGAGGAATGGGATCTGGCGGCATTCTTACGCTATCCGCATATCACCATCTGCTGGGAACAACGCGATACCTGGGCGCTGGACGACGTGCTGCAGGAGCTGGGGCATAAACGTAACGTGGCGCTGACCGTGCCGGGGTTTGAGCAATCCCTCTTTATGGCGGCCCAGCCGCAGCACACCATGCTGGCCACCGCGCCGCGCTACTGCCAGCACTATAATCAGCAGCACCAGCTCCCCCTGGTCTCCCGACCGCTGCCGCTGGAGCCGCAGCATCTGGAAAAGCTTCGCGTCCCCTTCACCTTGCTATGGCATAAACGCAACAGCTACAACCCGAAGCTTGTCTGGCTTAGAGATACGCTGAAAGCGCTCTATTCCGGTACGCTGTAAGCCTTGTTTCGTGCCCATAGCACCTTATTTGCGCAAGAATTTGTAAAATTCAAACAAATTCCCTTTTCAAGGGGGGATTTCGGCATTAAAACCTGTTAATACCAGGCGATAATAGCGCCCGCCGTTTTATTCAGACCATTACTCACGGAGCGACGTATGGCAACGCATTTTGCACGAGGGATACTCAGTACCGGGGAGCCGCTATCGACACGTTTGTCAGCGGCCTGTCATCAATCCGCACGTCGGCTCCCTGAATACCGGCAAGCCCGCTTTCGCGCTTCGCGGTCGCTGCTCGCCGAACTGCTGTTTATGCTTTACGGCATCAGCGAGCTGCCTGAAATCGTTAACGAAGCCAATGGCAGACCGGTTTTTAGCGATCGTCACCTTCCCCGCTTCTCTATCTCTTATACTGGCAATATCGTTGGCGTGGCGCTGACCACCGAGGGGGATTGCGGCCTCGACATGGAGCTGCAGCGCGCCGTTCGCAGCCACGACGCCGACCGGCAAAATTTCAGTAACAATGAGAATCTGTGGATTAACATTCAGCATGACCCGGACGAAGCGCGCAGCCAGCTGGTGGCGCTGCGGCGCAGCGTGCTGAAACTGACCGGTGAGACATCAACGCAGCTGCAGCTGCTGCCTGGCTCCGGCCGCCTGCGTACCGCCGGCAGCCTGCCGATCGAAGCCGTCTGTGACGCCGAATCGCTGCTGGTGTGGTCGATTGCCGCTACCCCGAATATCGGCCCGCTGAAGGTCTGGGAGTATGATGCTAAGGGAGGCGACTGGCACAGCCTGGCGGACGCTCAGCGCCGCGCACGCGAACCCTCAGCCCGCCTGATGCGCTTTACCAGTCTGCCCACGGAAAAAACCTTATCCCTCAATTGACCGGTCTTGCCGGCATCATGATCCAAAGGAGCAATCATGTCAGATACCTTGAAAGTGGTTACGTTACTCGGCAGCCTGCGTAAAGGGTCGTTTAATGGAATGGTCGCGCGTACCCTGCCCGGCATCGCGCCAGCGGGCATGCACATTTCCGCGCTGCCGTCGATCGGCGATATTCCGCTGTACGATGCTGATATTCAGGAGGAAGAGGGATTCCCGCAGAGCGTGCAGGAGATTGCGCAGCAGATCCGCGAGGCGGATGGCGTGGTGATTGTCACCCCCGAGTATAACTATTCCGTGCCTGGCGGCCTGAAAAACGCCATCGACTGGCTTTCACGTCTGCCCGAGCAGCCGCTGTCCGGCAAGCCGGTGCTGATTCAAACCAGCTCTATGGGCGCCATCGGCGGCGCGCGCTGCCAGTATCATCTGCGGCAGATTCTGGTGTTCCTCGATGCGATGGTGATGAATAAACCGGAATTTATGGGCGGCGTGATCCAGAACAAAGTGGATCCGCAGTCGGGTGAAGTGGTCGATCAGAGCACCCTCGACCATCTGCGCGGCCAGCTGACTGCCTTTGGCGACTATATTCAGCGGGTTAAAGCATAAAAAAAGCCCGGCAGCGATGCCGGGCTTTTTCATCATACGTGCGGATTAATGTGCATCGATAAAGACAATCTTCAGCACAAACAGCAGCGAGACGATAATGACGCAAGGGCTGAGGTCGCGCAGACGGCCGGTGCCAATTTTCATCACGCAGTAGGAGATAAAGCCCAGGGCAATGCCTTCGGTGATCGAGAAGCTAAACGGCATCATCACCGCGGTGATAAACGCCGGTACCGCTTCCGTCAGGTCATCCCACTTCACGCGCGCCAGGCTTGAGGTCATCAGCACACCGACGTAAATCAGCGCGCCGGCGGCCGCATAGGCTGGAACCATCCCCGCCAGCGGAGAGAGGAAGATAACCAGCAGGAACAGGATACCGACGACCACGGCGGTCAGGCCGGTGCGCCCGCCCACGGAAACGCCGGAGGAGGATTCGATATACGCTGTTACCGACGAGGTGCCGATGAAGGAGCCTGCCACCGACGAGACGCTATCGACAAACAGCGCCTGCTTCATGCGCGGGAATTTACCGTTGGCGTCCGCCAGACCCGCTTTATCCGTCACGCCGATCAGCGTCCCGGAGGAGTCAAACAGGTTGACCAGCATAAAGGAGAAGATCACCCCGGCCAGGCCCAGATTCAGGGAGCCCGCCAGATCGACATGACCGATCACCGAAGTCACGCTCGGCGGCGCCGAGACGATACCGGTGTAGTGTACATCACCCAGCATCCAGCCCAGCAGGGTGGTCACCACGATAGAGACCAGAACCGCGGCATGAATGTTGCGCGACGCCAGAATTGCGATGATAAAGAAGCCCAGCACGCCCAGCAGCACGCTGTGGGAGGTCAGATGACCAATGCTGACCAGCGTTTCCGGGTTTGCGACGATAACCCCGGCGTTCTTCAGGCCCATCATACCGATAAACAGACCGATACCGCTGGTGATGCCCACGCGCAGGCTCAGCGGAATATTGGCGATCATCCAGTAGCGTACGCGGAAGATCGTCAGCAGCAGCAGGCCGACGGCGCCCCAGAAAATCGCGCCCATCCCGACCTGCCACGGCAGGCCCATCGCCTGCACCACCACAAAGGCGAAAAAGGCGTTCAGGCCCATCGCCGGCGCCAGGGCGACCGGCAGGTTCGCGAACAGCCCCATCAGGATACTGCCGAAAGCGGCAATCAGACAGGTGGTCACAAACACGGCGCTGGTATCCATGCCCGCTACGCCAAGAATTTGTGGGTTAACAAAAACGATATACACCATCGTCAGGAACGTGGTGAAACCGGCGATGGCTTCCGTGCGCACCGTGGTGCCGTGCTCGCGCAGTTTAAATACGCGCTCCAGCAGACCCTGGCCAGAAGACTGGCTGGTTTGTTGTTGACTCATTATCGGTTTCCGAACGTAAGGAGGGAAAATTCGACGCTATCCTATACCAAATTACAGCACCAGGCGCGGTTGTATGGTAATTTTTTTCATTTATTTTGCTTATACGGCAACGATTGCGTCGCGGTATTGGACATGACGAAAACGTTAAACTTGTTAATATGGAATGGCTATGACTCAACCAGAAGCAGTATTTTTTGACTGTGACGGCACGCTGGTCGACAGCGAGGTGATTTGCTCCCGCGCCTACGTGCATATGTTCCAGGAATTTGGCATTACGCTGGAGCTGGCAGAGATTTTTAAGCGCTTCAAAGGCGTAAAGCTGTACGAAATAATCGACACCATCAACGCCGAGCATGGCGTTAACCTGCAAAAGGTCACTCTGGAGCCGATTTACCGTGCGGAAGTCGCCCGCCTGTTTGATAGCGAACTGGAGGTGATTGCCGGAGCCCAGGCGCTGCTGGATGCGGTAAGCGTCCCGATGTGCGTGGTTTCCAATGGCCCGGTCAGTAAGATGCAACACTCTCTCGGCCGCACCGGCCTGCTGCACCATTTCGCTGACCGGTTATACAGCGGCTACGATATTCAGCGCTGGAAACCCGATCCGGCCCTGATGTTCCATGCCGCAAAGGCGATGAGCGTTAACGTTGAGAACTGTATTCTGGTTGATGATTCCAGGGCAGGTGCACAATCGGGAATAGCCGCCGGCATGGAGGTGTTCTACTTCTGCGCCGATCCGCACAACCCGCCCATCGATCATCCCAACGTGACGACCTTTACCGATCTGGCTGCGCTTCCGGCATTGTGGAAAGCGCGCGGTTGGGATATCACTCGCTAGCCCCCGGCGTCGCCCAGCCGGGCGACGGTTGGCAGGTAGCGCTATGTTCTAGCCCAGAACAGGACGGCTGGCGACCGGCTATCTCTTCATCATCTTCGGACACAATCACTTTCATCTTGTCTTTCTTCACTCGCGGAAAGCGGGGGCTAAACGCCCCCACCGGCTATTTAAACAGTTTTTGCACAAACTCCGCGTAGGCCGGGCGCCAGACGTCCATTTCATGGTTCAGGCCGGGATAGGCGTGATAGTCAAAGTTGATCTTCTGTTTTTCCAGTTCGCTTTTCAGACCCGCGATGTCTTTGCCGGTCACGGAATCTTTTTCCCCGACGACCACGGTAAAGTTACGCAGCTGTTGATTGATCGCCTCAGGATGTTTCAGTTGCGCTTCCACACCGGCATTCGGCACCGTGGTGGTCGTGACGCCGCTAAACGTGGCGAGCCAGCCAAAGCTCTCCAGATGATTCATCCCGGAAACCAGCGCCTGATACCCGCCCTGAGAGAGGCCAGCCAGCGCCCGACCGTCGGCATCTTTACGCACGTTAAACCGGGCATCGATCAGCGGAATAATGTCCTGCATCAGCTCCTTATCCGCCGCCTGCGCATTCAGCGGATAGAAGGTTTTGCGTCGCTCCTGCGGCGGGAAGTTTTCCGCGATGGCTTCCGGGGTGTCGGTTTCGGTATCCGGGACCACCACCAGCATAGGCTTGATCTTGCCCTCCGCCAGCAGGTTATCCATGATTTGCGGAATACGCCCCTGATCGATGGCCGACAGCCCGCTGTCGCCAAAGCCATGATAGAAATAGAGCACCGGCAGCGGCTCGCCGCTGCCGCTATAGTTCGGCGGCGTCCAGACATAGAGCCGCCGTTCCGCATTCAGCGCCTTCGAGTGATAGGTAAGGGTGCGCAGATCGCCGTGCGCGACCGGGCGATCGTCCAGAATACTGCCGGGAACCAGAATCAGGCTGGTGTTCACCTGACGCTGCGGCTTCTGATAGCGGCTGCCGGTATCCACCGAGCGGAAGCCGTCCACATCAAAATAATATTCATAGAGATTGGGTTTCATTGCCTCGCTTTTCCATGTCCAGACCCCGTGGTCCGCTTTGGTCATGTCGTGCGAGACAAAGGTGTCCGGCGTGGCGCCTGTCACCACCGAAACCCGCCGGGCATCAGGGGCAAACAGGCGGTAAGTGATACTCTTATCCGCGTTAACCTGAGTGATAAAGTGGCTCACCGGCAGGGAGGGCTCGGGCATCGCTGGCAACGGTGCCGCCTGAATGGTGAACGCCGCGCCTGCCAGCGCGAGGGCGAAATAAATGGCATGTCGTTTCATCGTTATTCCTCTTACGTTGTGTCCGTTCTGTTATCGTCTCACCACCAGATTTCCGCCTGCGCCCCTACGGCAAACTGATCGTTTTTACCGTCTTCAAAAATGTGGGTGGTGTTATTCGCGGCCTTATCCAGGTCGATATCCTTCGCTTTAATATAGGTGGCATAGAAGCGAATTTCCGGGCGCGAGGTCAGCATACTGGTATTAACTTTGAAGGTATGGAACAGCGTGGTCTTATAGCCGGATTCGTTATATTTCTTGCCGGTCACATCTTTGTTTTGCTGCCTGAAGTACCCCAGTTCGACGCCGGTCTGGTTATATTTATTCCAGATATAGGCCGGCCGCAGGACCGTTCGGATGGATTCAAAATCGGAGTGGGCCCCGGTCTCGTAACTGTAAACGTCGTTGCCAAAGGAGTAAACGATGGCATTCGCCATAATAATGTCATCGCGTAAATAGGTTTCCCCTTGCGAGGTTAAGCGCACGGCAGTGCCATTGGTATGGTCGCCATAATAGCGGCCGTTAAAGGTGGTATAGGGGCTGGATCCGGCATAGCGCGAGAAGCTGCTGGCAATGGAGTTATTCGCCAGCAACAAAGAAAATTCGTTAAAGCCGCCGTGAGCAAATTTTTGCGTTAACGAGGTGCCGGCCATCCAGGTATCTTTCCATGGATAATAGCCTTCATTGCCCTCTTTATATTTCTCAGAAGAACTTTGGTTGGCGGCGACATAGCGTCCGCTGACCATCAGACTGGCTTTATCCCACAACGGGATCTCTTTGTAACGGATATCGAGGGTATTGGTGTTAATTTGCTGCTTATTGCTTAAAGAACGATCGTAGTCATCCACATCCTCCCGGACCAGCGCGATATCGAATTTCCCGGCGCCTACCTGCCAGTTTTCCAGCCCCACGCCAGCCGCCGCATCGGTTCTCTGCGTTTTCCAGTCCAGCATCTGGATCTCGATTTTTGGCGCACCGTGTTTGCCGACCCAGAAATCGGCTTCCGGGGCAAACGGCAGGAATCCTTTGGTGTTAACGTACATATCCGAGAACTGGATGTAGTTTTCGCCGCCGGCATTGTCACCAAACCAGCCAGTGGAATACTGCTGGCCAACGTTCCCGTCGAGCATCACGATGGCGTCGACGCGTTTATTGCCTTCCTGAAACACCCGCTGCTTCAGCTGCAGATCGAACCAGCCGGAATATTCATTGCCCAGACGGCCAAGCGAGCCAATGGCCCACGACTTTGGCGAGCCATGCGAGGCGGTTCCCCAGCCCGAGCGGAAGTAGCCGTTATAGCTAAAGCCAATTTCATCTTTGACGAACTTGCTAAAGTCTTTCAGCGTCATCGCGCTGTAGGCTGGCGCGCCGTCTGTGGCAGGTTGTTGATTTTTGACCAGTACCGCATCCGGTTTCACTGCTGCTTTCGGTCCTGCCGCCGCCGCGACGGTGCGCGTCTGGCTCTCTGCAGGCGAAGACCATGTGGCCCAAATCTGGTCTCTTTTTCTCTCCTGGTCCTGATATTTTTTGAGCTCTTTTTGCGTATCGCTAAGCGCTTTTTCCAGCAACTCAAGCCGTTGCTCTACCGTCAACTGGCTCGCGAACAGCGTGGTTGAATAACAAAGCGGCGCCAGCAATACCATCGCCGAAGCGATCCTGTTTTTTCTAAACATAATATTCCCTTATATAATTGTTGGCATAAATAAATACGACAGCGACAAGCATCGCGCGGGTTTTAATAGCTGTATCCATACCGCTTAAGGGCGCGAGGGCTGTTATTTTTGCGGTGAGAAAAAAGCAAAAAAACCCGAAGAAGACGATCTGCCTAAACAGATAATCCTCTTCAGGTTTTGCCCGCGCATCGCGGTAGCAACCCTTATTAATTCATTCTTAGCGCGCATAAAAAAACCTGATATCGCCGCCGTGGGGGGGCAATATCAGGTTTTGCCTGCTGTCGCAGTAACAATCCGTTTAAAACATTCTGAGCTTGCGCGCTCAGTCAGTGGATACTGATTGTTACGCGATAAAATGAAGAACTCAAACGGGCAGCCTGTTAATTGTGACGATAATCGCAGCAATATCGCTGCCGCTGGAGGAATCATATCTAATTCTGATAAATCCATTTATCAGAATTAAACAAAATGATTATTACTCTTTCGGATCTTTTCCGGCGAGCAGTTTATCCAGTTCATCGCCGCCCACATGACGGAAATCCTGGCCTTTGACGAAGTAGAAAATATATTCGCAAATATTCTGGCAGCGGTCGCCGATACGTTCGATGGAGCGCGCGCAGAACAGCGCCGTCAGAACGCTGGGGATAGTGCGCGAGTCTTCCATCATGTAGGTCATCAGCTGACGCACGATGCCTTCATACTCCTGGTCGACTTTCTTGTCTTCGCGATAGATACGTACCGCCTCGTCGAGATCCATACGCGCGAAGGCATCCAGCACGTCATGCAGCATCTGCACCGTATGGCGGCCCAGCGATTCGAGGCTCACCAGCAGCGGCTGGTGCTGCTGGGAAAACTTCTCCAGCGCGGTACGGCAGATTTTATCCGCCACGTCGCCAATGCGTTCCAGCTCAGCGATGGTCTTGATGATCGCCATCACCAGGCGCAGGTCGCTGGCGGTCGGCTGGCGCTTGGCGATGATGCGCACGCAGGCTTCATCGATCGCCACTTCCATCATGTTGACCTGCTTGTCGCCGTCAATCACGCGTTTCGCCAGATCGCTGTCCTGGTTATGCATGGCGGTGATCGCATCAGAAAGCTGTTGCTCCACCAGCCCACCCATGGTCATCACCTGGGTGCGGATATACTCCAGTTCAGCGTTGAACTGGCCGGAAATATGTTTGTTAAGATTTAGGTTGTCCATGGTGTCTCCTGATTGCCCAACTGGTGAGAGCCTGAAAGCACAAGGGCAAATCAACCGTAGCGGCCAGTAATATAATCTTCAGTTTGTTTCTTCGCGGGCTTGGTGAACAGGTCATCCGTGTTGCTGAACTCAATCAGCTCGCCAAGATACATAAATGCCGTATGGTCGGAGCAACGCGCAGCCTGCTGCATGTTGTGAGTCACGATAACGACGGTGTAATCCTGCTTCAGCTCGGTGATCAGCTCCTCGATACGCCCGGTAGAGATCGGGTCCAGCGCTGAGCAAGGTTCATCAAGCAGCAGGACTTCCGGGCGGATCGCGATACCGCGGGCGATGCACAGGCGCTGCTGCTGACCGCCGGAGAGAGAATACCCGCTCTGGTGCAGTTTATCTTTGGTTTCATTCCATAATGCGGCTTTGGTCAATGCCCACTGCACGCGCTCATCCATATCGGCACGGGACAGCTTTTCAAACAGGCGCACGCCGAAAGCGATGTTGTCGTAAATGGACATCGGGAACGGCGTTGGCTTCTGGAATACCATGCCAACCTTGGCACGCAGCAGGGCGATATCCTGGGTGTTGGTCAGAATGTTGTCGCCATCCAGCAGGATCTCGCCTTCCGCGCGCTGCTCCGGATACAGTTCAAACATTTTGTTGAACGTACGCAGCAGGGTGGATTTACCACAGCCTGACGGACCGATAAACGCCGTCACCTGGTTTTTGGTGATATCCAGGTTGATGTTCTTCAGGGCATGGAATTTACCGTAGTAGAAGTTCAGGTTGCGAACTGAAATCTTACCCGGGGCTGTATTCACCATACTCATCTCAATCTCTTCCTCATTCAGCGCAGCTGTCGCTGCGCCGCAAAAATTAACCGTGTTTCTTCTTGGCGAAGATAACGCGCGCCAGGATGTTCAGCAGCAAGACGCACAGGGTGATAATCAATACCCCGGCCCATGCCAGTTGCTGCCACTCCGCAAACGGACTCATGGCAAATTTGAAAATGGTCACCGGCAGGTTGGCAATCGGCTGCATCATGTCGGTGCTCCAGAACTGGTTGGACAGCGCGGTAAACAGCAGGGGCGCCGTTTCCCCGGCGATACGGGCGATAGCCAGCAGGATCCCGGTCATAATCCCCGAGACGGACGCTTTCAGGGTGATCGCCGAGATCATCTTCCACTTCGGCGTACCCAGCGCATAGGCCGCTTCACGCAGGCTATCCGGCACCAGTTTCAGCATGTTTTCGGTGGTACGAATAACGATAGGCACCTGCAGCAGCGCCAGGGCGATCACCCCCGCCCAGCCGGAGAAGTGCTGCATCTGCGCCACCACGATGGTGTAGACGAACAGACCAACCACGATAGACGGCGCGGAAAGCAGAATATCGTTAATAAAACGGATAATTTCCGCCAGCACCGACTTGCGGCCATACTCCGCCAGATAAATTCCAGCGAGGATTCCCAGCGGCGTACCAAAGATGGTTGCCCACAGGATCAGCAGGCCGCTGCCGGCGAGGGCGTTGGCCAGACCGCCGCCCGCGGTATTCGGCGGCGGCGTCATTTCGGTAAACAGCGCCAGGCTCATGCCGTCGAAGCCGCGGGTTATCGTCGCCATCAGGATCCAGATAAGCCAGAACAACCCAAACGCCATGGTGGCCATCGACAGCGCCAGGGCGATACGGTTCTTCATGCGGCGTTTAGCCTGCATCTTGCGGCGAGACTCCGCCAGCTCGGCGGTGCTTTGCATTTCAATAGTCGCCATTAGCGTGCCCCCTCATTCTTCGCGAGGCGCATAATCATGAACTTCGACGCCGCCAGAACGATAAAGGTGATAACGAACAGGATCAGACCCAGTTCCATCAGCGCCGCCACGTGCAGACCGGTTTCGGCTTCGGCGAATTCGTTGGCCAGCGCGGAGGTAATGCTGTTCCCCGGCATATACAGCGATATGCTGTCGAGCTGGTAGGTGTTACCGATGATAAAGGTGACCGCCATGGTTTCACCCAGCGCGCGGCCCAGACCGAGCATCACGCCACCGATCACCCCGTTCTTGGTGAACGGTAAAACGATGCGCCAGATCACTTCCCAGGTGGTGCAGCCGATGCCATAGGCCGACTCTTTCATCATCACCGGCGTCTGTTCGAAAACATCACGCATTACCGCGGCGATATAAGGGATGATCATGATGGCCAGAATAACGCCAGCGGCGAGAATACCGATACCAAACGCCGGGCCAGCAAACAGCGCGCCGACGAACGGAATAGTCGACAGGACGTTACCGACAGGCTCCTGGAAGTAAGTCGCAAACAGCGGGGCGAAAATAAACAGGCCCCACATGCCGTACACGATACTCGGGATCGCGGCCAGCAGCTCAATCGCAATGCCCAGCGGACGCTTGAGCCAGGCGGGGGACAGTTCCGTCAGAAACAGCGCGATGCCGAAGCTCACCGGTACGGCGATCAGCAGCGCGATAAAGGAGGTCACCAGGGTCCCGTAAATCGGCACCAGCGCGCCGAAGATTTCGTTGGGCGCATCCCACTCTTTGGTCCACAAAAAGGCAAAGCCAAACTTTTGAATGCTCGGCCAGGAAGAGATGATCAGGGAAACGATGATGCCGCCCAGCATCAATAGCACAATCAGCGCAGCCAGTTTTACCAGCGCACTGAAAATCATGTCACCCTTTTTCCCCGGAGGGGTAAATGCAGGCTTGGTTGCAGCCATAGATTACTCTTTACGTATTAAAGCTTGTTCGAATAAATGCCCGGTGGCGTTCGCTTCCGGGCCTACAGTCTGAACCGTAGGGCGGGCAGCGCTGAACGCCCCCGCCATCTTCGTCAAAAATCTACTGTTAGTACAGCGCTTTACCGCTGCTGTCTTTGACGTTGGTTTTCCATGCCGCACGAACCTGCTCAACCACGCTTTCCGGCAGCGATGCGTAATCCAGCGCATTCGCTTCTTTCCCGCCGTTTTTATACGCCCAGTCGAAGAACTTCAGCACTTCAGCGGTCTGCTCAGGCTTGTTAGTCGCCTTATGCACCAGGATGAAGGTGGTTGAGGTGATCGGCCATGCATTTTCACCCTTCTGGTTAGTCAGGTCCTGAGCGAAAGACTTGCTCCAGTCAACGCCTTTTGCGGCGTTAGCGAAGTTGTCTTCAGTCGGGCTAACCGGTTTGCCATCGGCAGAGACCAGTTTGGTGTACGCCAGATTGTTTTGTTTGGCGTAAGCGTATTCGACGTAACCAATCGAGCCCGGCAGACGCTGAACAAAGGCGGCGATACCGTCGTTGCCTTTACCGCCAAGACCGGTTGGCCAGTTAACGGTAGAGCCTGCGCCGATTTTCGATTTCCACTCTTCATTCACTTTGGACAGGTAGCTGGTGAAGACGAAGGAGGTACCGGAACCATCGGCGCGGCGAACCACGGCGATATTCTGCGACGGCAGCTTCAGACCCGGGTTGAGTTTAGCGATCGCTTCGTCATCCCATTTTTTAATTTTACCCAGATAGATATCGCCGAGGGTTTTGCCATCCAGCACCAGCTCGCCGGATTTCACGCCAGGCAGGTTAACCGCCAGCACCACGCCGCCGATCACGGTCGGGAACTGGAACAGACCTTCCTGGGTCAGTTTGTCATCAGCCAGCGGAGCATCAGAAGCACCGAAATCAACTGTGTTGGCAATAATCTGCTTAACGCCACCAGAGGAACCAATACCCTGGTAGTTCACTTTATTGCCGGTTTCTTTCTGATAGGTGTCAGCCCATTTGGCATACACCGGCGCAGGAAAAGTTGCACCTGCGCCAGTCAGGCTTGCTGCTGCGAAAGCAGAGAAAGCGCTCATCGATAAGGTCGCGGCGACAACTGTTGCGACGGTGGTACGCATAACGTTCATAATGTCTCCTGCTGGGATTCGTAAATCATTGTTTCGAGGCTATGGTGAGCAAAATAGGTCAAAGAGGTGACAGTAAAATGTACGAATTATGACAGTTTTATGACAGGCCGGGAGACGGGATTTTGCGTCAAATAATACGCTTATAACTCAAATGGTTACTTGCAAGCATGACCATACAATGACGGAATAATTTTCTTTTTATGACAGCCAAATCGCAGTGCAAAACGATCGGTTGTCGTCTATCGCCATCCCACATATTGCGCACAAGATCGGCGAAAAACAGCAGGTGAAAATAAAAAAGGGCCACCGCCGGCAGCCCTTTGCAAAAGAGGTAATACGTTACTCAACCGTGACCGATTTCGCCAGGTTACGCGGCTGATCAACGTCTGTGCCTTTGATCAGCGCAACGTGATAAGCCAGCAGCTGCAGCGGCACGGTGTAGAAGATGGGGGCGATGGTCTCTTCGACATGCGGCATCTCAATGATGTGCATGTTGTCGCTGCCGTTGAAGCCGGCGTCACCGTCGGCGAAGACGTACAGCTCACCGCCGCGGGCGCGAACTTCTTCGATGTTGGATTTCAGTTTTTCCAGCAGCTCGTTGTTCGGCGCCACCACGATCACCGGCATTTCCGCATCAATCAGCGCCAGCGGGCCGTGCTTCAGCTCGCCCGCCGCGTAGGCTTCCGCGTGAATGTAGGAGATCTCTTTCAGCTTCAGCGCCCCTTCCATGGCGATCGGATACTGATCGCCGCGGCCGAGGAACAGCGCATGGTGCTTATCAGAGAAACGCTCTGCCAGCTGCTCAATACGCTTGTCCTGAGAGAGCATCTGCTCAATACGACTCGGCAGCGCCTGCAGGCCGTGGACGATATCATGCTCAATGGACGCATCCTGACCTTTCAATCGCGCCAGTTTCGCCACCAGCATCAGCAGCACCGTCAGCTGAGTGGTAAAGGCCTTGGTCGAGGCCACGCCAATTTCCGTTCCGGCTTTGGTCATCAGCGCCAGATCGGATTCGCGCACCAGCGACGAGCCCGGCACGTTGCAGATGGCCAGCGAGCCGAGATAGCCCAGCTCTTTCGACAATCGCAGCGCCGCCAGCGTATCGGCAGTTTCACCGGACTGGGAAAGGGTGATCATCAGGCTGTTACGACGCACCGCGGACTTGCGATAGCGGAATTCGGAGGCGATTTCCACATCGCACGGCACGCCGGCTAACGCTTCAAACCAGTAGCGGGAGACCATCCCGGAGTTATAGGAGGTCCCGCAGGCAACAATCTGAATATGTTCGACCTGAGCCAGCATTTCATTGGCGTTCGGCCCCAGCTCGCTGAGATCGACTTCGCCGTGGCTGATACGCCCGGTCAGGGTGTTCTTAATCGCGTTCGGCTGTTCGAAAATCTCTTTCTGCATATAGTGGCGATAGATACCTTTATCGCCGGCGTCATACTGCAGATTGGATTCGATCTCCTGGCGCTTCACTTGCGCAGCGGATTTATCGAAAATCACCACCGAGCGACGAGTCACTTCCGCAATATCGCCCTCTTCGAGGAAGATGAAGCGGCGGGTAACCGGCAGCAGCGCCAGCTGGTCGGAGGCGATAAAGTTTTCACCCATGCCCAGACCGATAACCAGTGGGCTACCGGAGCGGGCCGCCAGCAGAGTTCCCGGGTCGCGGGTATCCATGATGACGGTGCCGTAGGCGCCGCGCAGCTGCGGGATGGCGCGCAGCACGGCTTCACGTAAGGTACCACCTTGTTCCAGCTCCCAGTGCACCAGATGGGCGATAACTTCGGTATCGGTCTCAGTGACGAAGACATAGCCGCGAGACTGCAGCAGTGCGCGCAGCGGCTCGTGGTTTTCAATGATCCCGTTATGGACCACCACAATGTGTTCAGAAACATGCGGATGCGCATTGCTCTCAGACGGTTCGCCGTGCGTCGCCCAACGAGTATGGGCGATCCCGGTACCACCGTGTAACGGTTGCTCTTCGACCGCCTGAGCCAGCATCTGTACCTTACCCAGGCGACGCACGCGGGTCATATGACCTTCGCTGTCGACTACCGCCAGACCGGCAGAGTCATAGCCACGGTATTCCAGACGACGTAAACCTTCGAGAAGGATTTCAGCAATATCACGCTGCGCGACTGCGCCAACAATTCCACACATAGTTAAATTTCCTGATAATGGCGATATGCCATGCGTTGTCGCTGACCTGTATTTGCCCGTTTTCCGGGCGCCCCGAGCCTTGTAGAGAGTGGGGTTATTGTTATGGTACTGCCTGCGGACGGGGATCTATATTGACCCTCTCATCCTGGTTCGCCGGGCGTTTTTCCCCCCCGGCGACAATCCTGTTTATTTTTTCTTCACCGGACGCTGCCAGCCCTGTTTGTGGACCTGCGGTACGCGGCTCAACACCAGTTCGTTATCGGCGATATTGCGTGTGACGGTTGTGCCGGCGGCGATCGTGACGCCGTTGCCTACCGTGACCGGGGCCACCAGCTGGGTATCCGAGCCGACAAAGACATCATCGCCAATAATCGTTTTATGTTTATTCGCGCCATCATAGTTGCAGGTGATGGTGCCCGCGCCGATATTGACGTTATCACCGATCTCCGCATCGCCCAGATAGGTCAGATGACCCGCCTTGGAGCCTTTGCCGAGACGCGCCTTTTTCATTTCCACGAAGTTGCCAACGTGGGCGCCTTCCAGCAGTTCGGCGCCCGGGCGCAGACGGGCAAATGGGCCGATGGTGCAGGCCGCCTGCAGCTGGGCATCTTCCACCACGCTGTAGGGGCTGATTTCGCAATCATCGCCGATAGTGCTGTTTTTAATCACACAGCCGGCGCCGATTTTCACGCGATCGCCCAGCACGACGCGGCCTTGCAGAATAACGTTAGTATCGATCTCCACATCGCGCCCGTGCTGCAGCGTACCGCGCAGATCGAAACGCGCCGGATCGCGCAACATCACCCCCGCCAGCAGCAGCTTTTCCGCTTGCTCAGCCTGGTAGACGCGCTCCAGGCGCGCAAGCTGCAGGCGATTGTTGACGCCTTCGACTTCGCTCAGGCGCTGGGGATGCACGGCAACGATCTCGTGACCTTCCTGATGCGCCATGGCGATGATATCGGTGATGTAGTATTCGCCCTGGGCGTTGTTATTGGTGAGCTTCGCCAGCCAGCGCTTGAGATCTGCTCCGCCGGCGATCAGGATCCCGGTGTTAATTTCCTGAATCTGGCGCTGCGTCTCGCTGGCATCTTTGTGCTCAACGATGCCTGTCACCTGGCCATTCTCACGGGTAATGCGGCCATAGCCGGTTGGATCATCCAGCTTCACCGTCAGCAGACCAATCCCGCCCTGCGGTTTCGCGGCGCGCAGGCGCTGTAGCGTCTCGACGGAGATCAGCGGCACGTCGCCGTAGAGCATCAGGATATCTTCATCATCATTGAAGAACGGCGCCGCCTGCTGCATGGCGTGCCCGGTTCCAAGCTGCTCGGCCTGCAGCACCCAGTTCAGGTTGTCTTCATGCAGCGTCTGACGCAGCAGATCGCCGCCGTGGCCGTACACCAGGTGTACCGCACATGCGCCTAAATCGTTAGCGGCATCAATGACATGCTGCACCATTGGCTTCCCGGCCAGGGTATGCAGCACCTTAGGAAGATCGGAATACATGCGGGTCCCTTTGCCTGCGGCAAGGATAACCACGCTCATCGCACTATTTGACATACTCATCCTGACGGTAGTTAGAACGAAAAGTAAAAGCCTTTCACGTTGAAATTTCTACATATTTTTCATCATAAAACGAGACGTGGAGAAAACGTCCAGGCTCACGGCTATACACCATTTTATGACGCTATTTTTAACCACTGCAAATCAGTTTAACGCTGAAAAAGGAGGGTAGGGAGGATAATCATTGACTATCTCACTGCTTTTGCTGTTTTTTCGTCACCTGAATAAAGCCACTGCGGAAAGCGGTTTTCAGCACCCACAGCGGGAAGAACCAGGATAATCGTCGCCAGTCGCTGGCGGGGGGAGGGCGGCAAAGTGATTGATGTAGTGATTAAAAACGAAAGGCCACCGTCAGGTGACCTTCTTTGCCCGGTTTCACATCGCCAGTGTTGTCGTTTTGATGGGCGATACGTCGTGTCAGCGGGGGAGATAGCGCGGAGCTTAGAAGCTCAGGACGCTAAATTTAGCGATGATTTTATGGAACAGTTTCATGATGAATTCCTGACGCAGGTGCAATTTGATAACGCTATTTTATGTGACATACATCACATAAAATAGAGTCTACGCTTCATCATTTAACTAATCAATAACAATTAAGGGTGAACTCTGTTTTCACTTCATCCGCTCGTCAGCAGCTGGCCATAAAAAAAGCCAGCCTGGAAACCAGACTGGCTTTTTACGTTCAAGCCGGTGTTACATCGCTTTTTTGGTCAACTCGATAACGCGCAGTTTAGCGATCGCTTTGGCCAGTTCCGCGGACGCCTGAGCGTAATCCACGTCACCATGAGAGCTCTTAATGTGCTCTTCAGCCTTACGTTTCGCTTCCAGGGCTCGCGCTTCGTCGAGATCCTGGCCACGAATTGCGGTATCCGCCAGGACGGTCGTGCTACCCGGCTGCACTTCAAGAATGCCGCCTGACAGGTAGATAAATTCTTCGTGACCGTGCTGCTTAACGATGCGAATCATACCAGGCTTAATGGCGGTGAGCAGCGGCGCGTGCCCCGGGTAAATACCCAGTTCACCTTCGCTACCCGTTACCTGGATTTTCTCGACCAGACCAGAGAACATTTGTTTCTCTGCGCTGACGACGTCCAGGTGGTAAGTCATTGCCATATCACCCTCCGATTAAGGCGTTAAAGTTTTTTGGCTTTTTCCACGGCTTCGTCGATAGAACCGACCATGTAGAACGCCTGCTCCGGCAGGTGATCGTATTCGCCTTCCATGATGCCTTTAAAGCCACGGATGGTGTCTTTCAGGGAGACGTATTTGCCCGGAGAACCGGTAAATACTTCTGCCACGAAGAACGGCTGGGACAGGAAGCGCTGGATCTTACGCGCGCGAGCTACCACCAGTTTATCTTCTTCAGACAGTTCATCCATACCCAGGATGGCGATAATGTCTTTCAGTTCCTGATAACGCTGCAGAATGGACTGAACGCCACGAGCGGTGTCGTAGTGCTCCTGACCAACAACCAGCGGATCCAGCTGACGGCTGGTGGAGTCCAGCGGGTCAACGGCCGGGTAGATACCCAGGGATGCGATCTGACGGCTCAGTACTACGGTTGCATCTAAGTGAGCAAAGGTAGTGGCTGGGGATGGGTCAGTTAAGTCATCCGCCGGTACGTATACCGCCTGTACGGAAGTGATAGAGCCGGTTTTGGTGGAGGTGATACGTTCCTGCAGAACGCCCATCTCTTCCGCCAGGGTCGGCTGGTAACCTACCGCTGAAGGCATACGACCCAGCAGTGCGGATACTTCCGTACCGGCCAGGGTGTAACGATAGATGTTATCGACGAACAGCAGTACGTCACGACCTTCGTCACGGAACTTCTCAGCCATGGTCAGGCCGGTCAGCGCAACGCGCAGACGGTTTCCCGGCGGCTCGTTCATCTGGCCATACACCAGGGATACTTTGTCGATAACGTTGGAGTCGGTCATTTCGTGGTAGAAGTCGTTACCCTCACGAGTACGTTCACCTACGCCCGCAAACACGGAGTAACCGGAGTGCTCGATCGCGATGTTACGGATCAGCTCCATCATGTTTACGGTTTTACCTACACCCGCGCCACCGAACAGACCGACTTTACCGCCCTTGGCGAACGGACACATCAGGTCGATAACTTTGATGCCGGTTTCCAGCAGTTCCTGAGAGCTGGACAGCTCTTCATAAGACGGTGCTGCGCGGTGGATAGCCCAACGCTCTTCTTCGCCGATGTCGCCTTTCATGTCGACCGGTTGACCCAGTACGTTCATGATACGACCCAGCGTAGCTTTACCAACCGGGACTTCGATCGGGTGCTCGAGGTCTTTTACATCCAGACCGCGGCGCAGACCATCGGAAGAACCCATGGCGATGGTACGCACGATACCGCCGCCCAGCTGCTGCTGAACTTCCAGCACCAGAACTTCATTACCATTCTGTACCTCAAGGGCTTCGTACACGCGTGGTACGGCATCCTGAGGGAACTCGACGTCGACCACGGCGCCGATTACCTGGACAATCTTTCCAGTAGCCATCTTAAATCCTCTACGAAATAACCTGGTTAAACCGCGGCGGCCCCCGAGACGATCTCGGTGAGTTCCTGAGTAATGCTGGCCTGACGAGCTTTGTTGTATACCAACTGCAGCTCTTTAATCAGGCTGCCGCCATTATCGGTCGCGGCTTTCATCGCCACCATACGGGCGGCCTGCTCGCTGGCCAGGTTTTCAACCACGCCCTGATAAACCTGAGACTCGACGTAGCGGCGCAGGAGGGTATCCAGCAGCGCTTTCGGATCGGGCTCATACAGGTAATCCCAGGATTTACGTTTCAGATCAGCGTCTTCTGATGCCGGTAACGGCAGCAGCTGAGTGATCGTCGGAACCTGAGACATGGTGTTAATAAATTTGTTGCTGACAACGTACAGCTTGTCCAGACGGCCTTCATCATAGGCCTGCAACATCACTTTTACCGGGCCGATCAGTTCGGACAGGGATGGGTTATCCCCCATACCGGTCACCTGTGCAACGACGTTGCCGCCAACGGAGTTAAAGAAAGAGACGCCCTTAGAGCCGATCATTGCGAGGTCGCACTGAACGCCTTTATCGGACCATGCTTTCATTTCCGCCAGCAGTTTCTTGAACAGGTTAATGTTCAAGCCGCCGCACAAACCACGGTCGGTCGACACCACCAGGTAGCCCACGCGCTTAACGTCGCGTTCTTCCAGGTAAGGGTGCTTATATTCCAGATTACCGTTCGCAAGGTGACCAATCACTTTGCGCATAGTATCTGCGTAAGGACGGCTGGCCGCCATGCGCTCCTGCGATTTACGCATTTTGGAAGCGGCGACCATCTCCATCGCTTTAGTGATCTTTTGCGTGTTCTGGACGCTTGCGATCTTACTACGTATCTCTTTTGCGCCGGCCATGAGCTTCTCCTCAATGCCTTGCGGCCTGCCCTAAGACAGACCGCCAGACGTTACCAGGACTGGGTTGCTTTGAAGGAATCGAGGATGCCTTTCAGCTTGCCTTCGATTTCGTCGTTATAGCCACCGGACTGGTTAATCTCTTGCATCAGCGGAGCGTGATCACGGTCGACGTAAGCCAGCAGAGCGGCTTCGAAGCTACCGATTTTCGCCAGTTCTACATCAGCCAGATAACCACGTTCTGCTGCGAACAGAACCAGAGACTGCTGCGCGACGGACATCGGCGCATACTGTTTCTGTTTCAGCAGTTCGGTCACTTTCTGACCGTGGTCCAGCTGTTTGCGGGTTGCATCGTCAAGGTCGGATGCAAACTGGGAGAACGCCGCCAGTTCACGATACTGCGCCAGCGCGGTACGGATACCACCGGACAGTTTCTTCATGATCTTGGTCTGCGCTGCACCACCCACACGGGATACCGAGATACCCGGGTTAACCGCAGGACGAATACCGGCGTTGAACAGGTTGGTTTCCAGGAAGATCTGACCATCGGTAATGGAGATTACGTTGGTCGGAACGAACGCGGAAACGTCACCCGCCTGGGTTTCGATAATCGGCAGCGCGGTCAGAGAACCGGTTTTCCCTTTCACTTCACCTTTGGTGAAGGCTTCAACGTATTCGGCGTTAACACGCGCAGCACGCTCCAGCAGACGAGAGTGGAGGTAGAATACGTCGCCCGGGAACGCTTCACGTCCTGGCGGACGACGGAGCAGCAGGGAGATCTGACGATAAGCAACAGCCTGTTTAGACAGGTCATCGTAAACGATCAGCGCATCTTCACCGCGGTCGCGGAAGTATTCGCCCATTGCGCAACCCGCGTATGGCGCCAGGTATTGCAGTGCAGCAGATTCGGATGCAGTCGCTACCACCACGATGGTGTTAGCCAGCGCGCCGTGCTCTTCCAGTTTACGCACCACGTTAGAGATGGTGGACGCTTTCTGGCCGATAGCAACATAGACGCACTTGATGCCGGAATCACGCTGGTTGATGATGGCATCGATAGCCAGCGCAGTTTTACCGGTCTGACGGTCGCCGATGATCAGTTCACGCTGACCACGACCGATTGGGATCATGGCGTCAACGGATTTATAACCGGTCTGTACCGGCTGATCGACGGACTGACGTTCGATTACGCCCGGCGCGATCGCTTCAACGGCGGAGAAACCGTCGTTTTCCAGCGGACCTTTACCATCAATTGGCGCGCCCAGGGTGTTAACCACGCGGCCCAGCAGGCCACGGCCAACCGGAACTTCCAGGATACGGCCAGTACATTTCACCTTCATGCCTTCGGCGAGGTCAGCGTACGGACCCATCACCACCGCACCAACGGAGTCGCGCTCCAGGTTCAGTGCGATAGCGTAACGGTTACCCGGCAGGGAGATCATCTCACCCTGCATACATTCGGCAAGGCCGTGGATGCGGATAACACCGTCACTTACAGAAACAATAGTACCTTCGTTATGAGCTTCGCTCACAACATTGAACTGAGCAATGCGCTGCTTGATCAGTTCGCTGATTTCGGTGGAATTCAGTTGCATGCTCCAGTCCCCTTAAGACTGCAAGACGTCTGCAAGGCGATCAAGACGGCCGCGTACGCTGCCATCAATGACCATATCACCCGCACGGATGATAATACCTGCCATAACAGACTTATCGATTTTGCAATTCAGCTTAACTTTGCGTGACAGACGTTTTTCCATCGCGCTGACGATCCTGGCAAGCTGTTCATCACTCAGTTGGTTGGCAGATATGACTTCTACCTCTGCGATGGCCTCACTGGCCGCGCGCAGGTGAATGAATTGCTCAAGAACGTCCGGGAGCACCTTCAGACGATTATTTTCCGCCATCACCTTAATCAGGTTCTGGCCGTTTTCGTCAAGTTGCTCGCCGCAGATAGCGATAAACGCTTCTGAGAGCGTTTCCGGCGCCAAAGCACCGGAGAGAAGCTCTGCCATTTGGTCGTTTTTGGTCACTTCGGCGGCAAACGCCAGCATATCCTGCCAGCGTTCAACACTGTTGTGTTCGACGGCAAAGTCAAAAGCTGCTTTGGCGTAGGGGCGAGCTACCGTTACAAATTCAGACATCAGCCCCTCCCTCCTTACAGTTCAGCGACAAGTTTATCCACGATGTCGCTGTTAGCAGCTTCATCCACGGAACGTTCGATGATCTTCTCGGCGCCAGCAACAGCCAGGATAGCGACCTGCTTACGCAGCTCCTCGCGTGCACGTTTACGCTCAGCATCAATTTCAGCCTGCGCTTGTGCAACGATTTTGGTGCGTTCCTGTTCTGCTTCAGCTTTAGCTTCGTCCAGAATCTGAGAGCGGCGCTTGTTCGCCTGCTCAATGATTACCTGGGCTTCCGCTTTCGCTTTTTTCAGCTGGTCGGTCGCGTTGGCCTGTGCAAGGTCCAAATCTTTCTTAGCGCGTTCTGCAGAAGCTAAACCGTCAGAAATCTCTTTCTGGCGTTTTTCGATGGCAGCCATTAAAGGCGGCCATACGTACTTCATGCAGAACCATACGAAGATAACAAACGCGATGGCCTGGCCGAGGATTGTTGCGTTCATGTTCACAGCACAATACCTCTTTAATTAACTCTGTGGCTTAGGTTTCTAACAACTTACTACGCGACGGCGAACATCACGTACAGACCCAGACCTACAGCGATCATCGGGATAGCATCCACCAGACCCATAACGATAAAGAACTGAGTACGCAGCAGAGGGATCAGATCCGGCTGACGCGCTGCGCCTTCCAGGAATTTACCTCCGAGGATGCCGATACCGATCGCAGCACCGATTGCCGCCAGACCCATCATCACAGCGGCAGCCATGTACAGCAGATCCATATTCAGGTTTTCCATGACAGTCTCCAGTTTGTTTCAGTTAAAACGTAGTAGTGTTGGTAAAAATCAATGCTCTTCAGACGCCATCGACAGATAGACAATCGTCAGAACCATGAAGATGAAGGCTTGCAGCGTAATAATCAGGATGTGGAAAATGGCCCAAGGCACATTCAGAACCCACTGTGACCACCACGGCAACAGACCAGCAATCAGAATGAAAATCAGCTCACCGGCATACATGTTGCCGAACAGTCGCAGACCGAGAGAGACCGGTTTGGACAGCAGGCTTACCCCTTCAAGGATTAAGTTGACAGGAATGAACGCCCAGTGATTGAACGGCTGCATGGTCAGTTCTTTAACGAACCCACCTACGCCTTTCATTTTGATGCTGTAGAAAATAATCAGGATGAACACGCCAAGCGCCATCGACAGGGTGATGTTCACGTCAGCAGACGGAACCACGCGCAGTGCAGGCAGGCCGAAAATGTGTTCGCCGATATAAGGAAGCAGGTCGATTGGCAGCAGGTCCATCAGGTTCATCAGGAAGACCCAGACGAACACGGTCAGCGCCAGCGGCGCGATAACCTTGCTCTTGCCATGGTACATGTCTTTGACGCTGCCATGGACGAAGCCGATGATCATTTCGATGAAGGTCTGGAATTTCCCTGGTACGCCGCTGGTCGCTTTCTTAGCAACGCTACGGAACATGGCCAGGAACAGCAGACCGAGAACCACCGAGAAGAACATGGAGTCAATGTTGAGCGTCCAGAAGGTGGCCGGGGGGTTGTGCGGATCCACCAGCGAGAAAGTACGCAGATCAATCTGAAGGTTGTTCAGATGGTGACCTATGTATTCCTGCGGCGTCATATTTTCTGAAGCCATGATGCCTTTTACCCTTTGTTGTTGATTACAGCTGGCGCCAGAACTTGTACCACCAGCACCAAAACCCACGTCACGATCAGTGGCAAAAATACCACTTTTAAAACGGCCAGCGCCACCGCCAGGAGGGCGAAGGTCAGCAACACCTTGAAGGCTTCACCGAAGGCGAAGGTCCAGGCCACACGGCCTTTTGCTGGTGTATGCGCCTGATGACGCCAGGCAAAAATCATAAACATCAGGTTTGGCAAAACCACTGCCAAACCGCCGCATACCGCGGAAATGCCCCAGAAGGGGTCTTTGAGGCTAAACAGCAGTCCACTTGCTATTACTGCCAGTAACTGAATAAACAGAAGCTTGCGAGCAACGTTTCGACTCAAGAGCGACACTGACATCACGTTTTTACTCCTGCTCCCTTTGAGGTATGTCGCGTGTCGTATAAAACGTCCTTTAAGACGAAGAGTCAAGCATCAAAAAGCGGACAAATTATACGGTGACGCCCCGTGATTTCAAACAATAAGTAGCAAAATAGTGAATAAATGTTTAATTATTTTCCAACGGACAACTTTCCGTGCATTTCAGCGTTCTGTGAGCGGTCATACAAAACTGCAAATAACGTGGAAACACGGCAATTAAAGCGTGCATTAGATCACATAATAAACATTTCAAGCGCCCTTTAATGAATCAAGGACATAAAACACTATTTTTCATGTTTTTGATATTCAAGATAAAAAGTGAGGACATTATCTAAAACAACCCCACATACAATAAAAACCTTTTATTGACATTTATAATAAAAATTTAACATCACGATGCTGATCATCATTGTCGATTTTTAGCACCCTGATATTTTCAAAGTTGACTATTTTGTCAGTGAATCACTTAGGCTAAGTTAATCACAAGAAAAACCATAGTAAAAACATGGTTAAATGCAGCCCGATAATATCAGGAGGTGACCTTTATTTTTGTAACATTCATGGGCCACATTTTTTCCACATTTTTTGATAAAAATTAACTCGATTTTGGCGTAATCACCACCAGGTGCCGCTCCCCTTCCAGCTGAGGAACATGCAGCTCAATGACCTCGGCTATGGCATACCCTTCCGGCAGGTTTTCCATTTCGTCTTTTTGCGCTAACCCTTTGAGCGCATAGAAGTGACCGTTCGCGGCCGGCAAATGATGGCACCAGCTCACCATATCATTAAGCGACGCGAAGGCGCGGCTTATCACGCCATCAAACGGCGGCTCGGCCGGGAAAGCTTCCACGCGGCTCTGCACCGGCGTGACGTTATCCAGCTTCAGTTCATGCTGCACCTGACGCAGGAAGCGCACGCGTTTGCCAAGGCTGTCCAGCAGGGTGAAATGCGACTCCGGGCGCACGATAGCCAACGGGATCCCCGGCAGCCCCGGTCCCGTACCGACATCGATAAAGCGCGAGCCCTGCAGATAAGGCGCGACGATGATGCTGTCGAGGATATGACGCACCAGCATCTCATTTGGATCGCGAACGGAGGTCAGGTTATAGGCTTTGTTCCACTTATCGAGCAGCCCGACGTAAGCCACCAGCTGATTTTTCTGGTGATCGGTGAGCGAAATACCCGCTTCATCCAGCAGACGAGAAAGTTTGTTGAGCACGGTAAGTACCTTCAAAAAATAATGAGCCCGGAGGCGCTAACGCTTACCGGGCCAGGAATGATAAAGGCGAGCGCTGATTATGCAAGTGGGAAATCAGCGCGGCAGGCTGCCGCAATCAGGCGCTGCGACGCAGCATCCCCTGCTTTTTCAACCAAACCAGCAAAATAGAGATCGCCGCCGGGGTGATCCCGGAAATACGTGACGCCTGCCCTATCGACGACGGTTTATGGTCGTTTAGTTTAGCGATCACTTCATTAGACAGTCCGGTGACCTGACGGTAGTCGAGTGTCGCCGGTAACAAGGTATTCTCGTTGCGCTGCTGTTTCTCGATCTCATCCTGCTGGCGCGCGATATAGCCTTCATACTTCACCTGGATCTCAACCTGCTCAGCCGCCTGCCGATCTTCCAGCCCCGGCGCGAACGGCGAGAGCTGAACCAGCTGCTCGTAGGTCATTTCCGGGCGACGCAGCAGATCTTCACCGCTGGCTTCGCGCGACAGCGGCGCGGTCAGGTGAGCGTTCACTTCGGTAGCGCTCTCAGCCTGCGGGTTCACCCAGGTCGATTTCAGGCGCTGGCGTTCGCGCTCAATGCTTTCCAGCTTCTCGTTGTAACGCGCCCAGCGTTCATCATCCACCAGACCCAGCTCACGCCCCTGCTCAGTCAGACGCAGGTCGGCGTTGTCTTCGCGCAGCATCAGACGATATTCAGCACGAGAGGTAAACATGCGGTACGGTTCTTTGGTACCCAGAGTACACAGGTCATCCACCAGCACGCCGAGGTAGGCCTGATCGCGACGTGGCGCCCAGCCCTCTTTTTCCGCCGAGAAGCGAGCAGCGTTAAGACCGGCCAGCAGACCCTGAGCAGCCGCTTCTTCATAACCGGTGGTGCCGTTGATCTGACCGGCGAAGAACAGACCCTGAATGAATTTGCTCTCGAGCGTCGGTTTCAGATCGCGCGGGTCGAAGAAGTCGTACTCAATAGCGTAGCCAGGACGGACGATCCGCGCATTTTCCATCCCCTGCATGGAGCGGACGATTTGCATTTGCACATCGAACGGCAGGCTGGTGGAGATGCCGTTCGGATAAATTTCGTTTGAGGTCAGGCCTTCCGGTTCGAGGAAGATCTGATGCTGGTTGCGATCGGCAAAGCGCATGACTTTGTCTTCGATCGACGGGCAGTAGCGTGGACCGATCCCTTCGATCACCCCGGCGTACATGGGGCTGCGATCGAGGTTATTGCGGATCACGTCATGGGTTTTCTCGTTAGTGTGGGTGATGTAGCACGGCACCTGACGCGGATGCTGATCGGCAGATCCCATAAACGAGAAGACCGGCATCGGGTTATCGCCATGCTGTTGAGCCAACACGCTGAAATTGATGGTGCGCGCGTCAATGCGCGGCGGGGTCCCGGTTTTCAGTCGGCTTACGCGCAGCGGCAGTTCACGCAGACGACGAGACAGCGGGATCGACGGCGGATCGCCGGCGCGTCCGCCGCTGTAGTTATCCAGACCAATATGGATTTTGCCGTCAAGGAAGGTTCCGACGGTCAGCACCACCGCTTTGGCACGGAATTTGAGGCCCATCTGGGTGACTGCGCCTACGACGCGATCGTTTTCGACAATCAGATCTTCCACTGCCTGCTGGAAGATCATCAAATTCGGCTGGTTCTCCAGCGCAGTGCGTACCGCCTGACGGTACAGCACGCGGTCAGCCTGGGCGCGAGTGGCGCGTACCGCGGGGCCTTTGCTGGCGTTTAGTATCCTAAACTGGATGCCTGCCTGATCGATCGCTTTGGCCATCAGGCCGCCGAGCGCGTCCACTTCTTTTACCAGGTGTCCTTTCCCAATGCCGCCAATCGCCGGGTTGCAGCTCATCTGCCCCAGCGTGTCGATATTGTGTGTCAAAAGCAGGGTCTGTTGACCCATACGCGCTGCGGCCATTGCGGCCTCAGTGCCTGCGTGACCCCCGCCAATGATAATGACGTCAAAAGGATCCTGATAAAACATGTTGGTCTGCCTCGCATAACGCGGTTTGAAAATGGATTGAAGCCCGGGCCGTGGATTCTACTCGGCTTTGGTCTTTTGAGAAAGACTCCGGGATCCTGAGTATTAAAAAGAAGATCTTTATATAGAGATCTGTTCTATTGTGATCTCTTATTAGGATCGACTCTCTTTGTGGATAAGTCGGATCCGCGAAGTAAGATCAAAAGCTTAAGAAGGATCACTATCTGTGAATGATCGGTGATCCTGGTCCGTATAAGCTGGGATCAGAATGAAGGGTTATGCACAGCTCAAAAAGCGTACTGCGGTTATTCTTTGGATAACTACCGGTTGATCCAAGCTTTTAAGCATGGTTATCCACAGAAGAACGGACGATCTTTACAAATCTCAGAGCAAATTTTTCCAGGATCCCAGCCAAATTTCCGCCGGATCCTCGGGAATTTCATGTTCCAGCACGTTGATCTTCAGGGTCTCGCCGATCTGTTTTGCCCCGCAGGCCTTCAGCGCCGCTTCTAATTTATCGATCGCGCCGCAAAAAGTGTCGTATTCGCGGCTGCCGATCCCGATGGCGCCAAAGCGCACGGCGGAAAGATCGGCCTGCTGCGCCAGCAGCGCGTCATAGAAGGGAACCAGGTTGTCGGGAATGTCGCCGGCGCCATGGGTGGAAGAGATAACTAACCAGATCCCCTGCGCCTGCAGATCGTCCACCAGCGGGCCGTGCTGGATTTCAGTGCTGTAGCCTGCTTCTTCCAGCTTTTCCGCCAGATGCTCCGCTACGTATTCCGCACTGCCCAGGGTGCTGCCGCTGATAAGTGTAATGTCTGCCATAGATCGCCGATCGCCCGCTCAACTGTTCAGAGTGGCGTATTGTACGCTGTGAGCGAGCTGGGATCTACCTGTGGAAAAATGTGGGATTAAAAAAAACGATCAGGGCTTAATGGTGCGCATGATCGGGTTCTGCAGCACGATCAGGGTCTCGGTGGACTGAATTTCATCAATTGTTTGGATCTTGTTGATAAGTACCTGCTGCAGGGCATCGATGGATTTACACATCACCTTAATAAAGATGCTGTAGTGGCCGGTGGTGTAGTAAGCCTCGGTGACCTCCTCCAGGCTTTCCAGGCGGGCGAGGGCGGAGGGATAGTCTTTGGCGCTTTTGAGAATAATGCCGATGAAGCAGCCGACGTCATAGCCCAGCTGTTTGGGGCTGACGTCAATGCGCGCGCCGGTAATGATGCCCGCCTGTTTCATCTTTTCGACGCGTACATGAATAGTGCCGGGGCTGACGCTGAACTGTTTGGCCAGTTCGGCATAGGCGGTACGGGCGTTGGCCATTAGCGCATCGAGAATGCCGCGGTCCAGATTGTCGATCTGATAATTTTCCATATCTTTTTCTTATGAAGTTTGAGGGTTCTTACTATTTTAGCGCCATATTTTGATGAATTAAAAGTCGATGAGCCTTTTTATTGATTGATTATTGTATTGGTGGCCTGTTTTGTTGCTTAATCAATGGCAACAGGACGCAGGAGTCATAAAAATGAAAACCGCATATATCGCAAAACAACGCCAGATCAGTTTCGTTAAATCCCACTTTTCCCGTCAGCTGGAAGAGAAGCTTGGCCTGATTGAAGTCCAGGCGCCAATCTTAAGCCGCGTGGGCGATGGGACGCAGGATAACTTGTCCGGCTGTGAGAAAGCGGTTCAGGTGAAAGTGAAAACACTGCCCGACGCCCAGTTCGAAGTGGTTCATTCGCTGGCGAAGTGGAAGCGTCAAACCCTGGGACAACACGACTTCAGCGCGGGCGAAGGGCTGTACACGCACATGAAGGCCCTTCGCCCCGATGAAGACCGTCTGACGCCGATCCATTCCGTCTATGTCGACCAGTGGGACTGGGAGCGGGTGATGGGGGATGAAGAGCGCCACGTCGGCACGCTGAAGGCGACCGTCGAAGCGATTTACGCCGGGATCAAAGCCACCGAGCTGGCGGTCAGCCAGGAATTTGGCCTGACGCCGTTCCTGCCGGAACAGATCCACTTTGTTCACAGCCAGGCGCTGCTGAGTCGCTATCCGGATCTTGATGCCAAGGGCCGCGAGCGAGCGATTGCCAAAGAGCTGGGCGCCGTCTTCTTAATCGGCATCGGCGGCAAACTCTCTGATGGCAAGCGCCATGATGTACGTGCGCCGGACTATGATGACTGGAGCACTGAGGTTTCTGAAGGCTTTGCCGGACTGAACGGCGATATCCTGGTGTGGAACCCCGTGCTGGAAGATGCGTTCGAGATCTCCTCAATGGGGATCCGCGTTGACGCCGCGGCGCTGAAACGCCAGCTGGCGCTGACCGGCGATGAAGATCGCCTGAAACTGGAGTGGCACCAGGCGCTGCTGCGCGGCGAGATGCCGCAGACTATCGGCGGCGGCATTGGCCAGTCTCGGCTGACGATGCTGTTGCTGCAGCTCGACCATATCGGCCAGGTGCAGTGCGGCGTATGGCCGGCACAGGTTCGCGAAAGCGTTTCCGCGCTGCTGTAACGATTAGCGCCGCCAGCGTCGCAGCAGGCGGCTACGCAACCCGGTATCAAAGCGCCAGATATGATCGAAGATGCGCATGATGCCGGGTTTGCCGTGTACCGACATCGCCACCGCGTGAAAACGGTGCTGATGCTTTCGCTGTAACTCCCCCACCTGAGCAATCACCTCATCCGGCAACCGCTGGGCAATAAAGTCGGAGATCACCACGGCATCCGCATCCACCCACTGCGGGTTTTGCAGACGTTCAATAATGGCGCGAAAACAGCTGGCCAGATCGGTGCCGCCGCGAAAGCGCTGGCTCAGAAAGCGGATCGCCTGCTCCAGGCCGCCCTCGCAGGTCAGTTCGTAGTGCACCACTTCGCTGGAGAACAGCATAATAAAGCAGCGGCGGTTATCCGCTAGCGCGACGCGCATCAGGGCCAGACAAAAGGCTTTGGCGCACTGCTCGTTAAAACCGCCCATCGATCCTGACGTATCGACGCAGACAATAAAGGGCCCGCGCGGCTGTTCATCAAAATCCTGCCGCGTCACCGGGCGTTCGGTGATTTTTTCTCGCCAGGCGTCGCCGTGCAGCCGGTAGGTCAGGAGCTGTTTCTCCACCAGCTTGCGATAAAATTCAAACTCCAGCTCCGTGATGCCGAGCGTCGCCAGCTCCGGCGGCAGCAGGCGCAGAATGTCATCGCTCTGCTGGAGGCCGTCGACCTGTTCCGGCACCGTCGCTGGCTCGCGCACCAGGCTACGGAAGGTCTCCATCGGCGCGTCTTTCTTCGGCACGGATTTCGCTTCCCGTGAGCGCCCCAGCTGTTCCGCCAGCTGCAGCAGCTCCGGCTGCTGGTTAAGAAAATCGCCATAGCGCACGATCAGCTGATAGTCGCCACGTTTGAGTTCGCCGGCGCTCATATCCCACAGGCGTCCGGCGGCGGTGTCATTCTCCGCCAGCACCGGATCGAGCTGACCGCTGAGCGTCATTCGTTCCTGGACCTCACTGAGCAACTGATCTCGCTCCTCATCCAGCAGCTGCTGGTTAAGGCTGGTGGCTTGCACCACCAGGCTCAGGCGCCAGCGCTGTAAAAACAGCGTATGCAGCGCCGGGGTAAAGGTCGCATTGTCGTCCACCAGCTTCTGCGCCTGGGCGGCAAAAGGGGACTGGAGCTGGTGTAGCTTGCCGAGGATCTGCGGCAGCTGGACGATAAACTGCGAGGTAGAGAGCAGCTGAGCCTGCTGATAGGTTTGCACCTCGGCGTCCAGATCCGGCGGGACGTTAACCTCTTTTAAGCGGGCGCGAACGGCCTCCCGCCAGCGCGGAATATCCGCCGCGATGATGTTTTTCAGGCGGGGAAATTTCTCAAAGAAAACCGCCAGCTGCGGAGAGGCCAGCAGCGCCAGCAGCATCTCCTCGATCATTCCCTCTTCGCTGACTGCCAGCATGACATTCAGCATATCGAGCGTCATGGCTGCTTCGCCTGTTTAATCTGCGCGCCGACGTCCTGCAGGCTGGCTTCGATTCTTCCCAGCCACTCGACCGGGATAAACAGGCACTTCTGCTGCTCGCTGAAGCGGTTATGTTGCTGGTGCCACTCATCGTCCAGTGCCTCCAGCTGCTGGCGAATTTCCGCCGGCATGTTTTCCTGCGACGCGCTGCCGGGCAGCGAGAGGCGTGAGCCCTGCAGGCTGACGTCGCGAACAACCAGATGCTGGCTGGTGTCGACATCCATATTGAGCAGTTGGGCAAAGCCGATCCCGTTGAGCTTGCCGCGGATCTCGCCGCCCTTTTCCAGCCAGCTGGCTAACGCCTCGCGCTCAAAAGTAATGTGGATCACTTCCATATCGTGGAGTTTGAGCGGCTGCTGCAGCAGCAGGGTCAGGGTGGTCCCCTGGATCTCCGCCGGCAGCTCATAGTGCGGCTTGCGGCTAAACATGCCGCCAAGGCGGGTGACCTTTAGCGCCGTTTTGTCACTTTGCTGCTGTTGGATCTGAATGCGTCGCTGCACAATCGCCCCGAGCCGCGTCAGCATCGCCTGCTGCTGCCAGGCGTGGCAGGTCATCAGCGTTTCCAGCTGCTGCGACATCAGGTTCATGCTCTCGACGTTGTGCCACAGACAATCTTTCAGCAGGATAAGATCTATCGGCGCGATGCTGTCGCGGCCGCTGAAGAAGGCGCTGGCCTGCAGCAGGCGAATAGCCTTTTTCCAGCGGCGATCCGAAACGTATGGCGCGTTTGGCAGGGCATCCAGCTGCTGGCGCAGCTGGAATATCAGCTCAAACACCGCGTCCGGCAGTTTGATATTGCCGATCTGCTGCTGCCATTGCGTAAACTCTTCATCGCTAACCTGCAGCGCGCTGGGCACCGGATTGCTGTTTTCATCCTGCTGGCTGACCAGCATCGAACGGAAATTACCTTTATCCTGTACTTTATCGAGCCACAGACGGATCAGCATGCGGTCATACAGCGCTTCCAGGCTGCTGTCGGCTTCGGGCAGTTCGTTCGAGGCGGCCACCAGCAGGCGCATCGGGATTTTCTCTTCGTGAGCGCCGTTGCGGAAGTGACGTTCGTTAATCGCCGTCAGCAGGGTGTTGAGGATAGCCGGACCCGCTTTCCATATTTCATCGAGGAACACGATTTCTGCTTCCGGCAGGTAGCCGGCGGTTAAACGCTCGTAGCGGCCTTCATCTTTCAGCGCCTGAATGGACAGCGGGCCAAAAACCTCTTCCGGGGTGGAAAAGCGGGTCATCAGGTATTCAAAAGCGCGCGCCTGCTGGAAGGCGAACTTGAGGCGGCGGGCAATCAGGCTTTTGGCAATCCCCGGCGGACCGAGCAAAAATACGCTCTCGCCGCTGAGCGCCGCCAGCAGGCACAGGCGTATCGCGTGGCTGCGTTCAAAGAGTCCTTTTTCGAGTGCCGCGCTGAGTCGGGAAATTCTTTCAGCCAGTAAATGTGTTTGAGCCATAATTGAGTTGCGTGCTTTGTCATGTATCGTTATTGGGACGAGTATAGATGTTAGAGCAGGGGCGGTAATAGCCTGAAGAATCGATTTATTTTTTTTGAGCCAGGTTAATATGGTGTCTGTTAGGGGTACGATTTCACAAATAATCGTGCATACTGTGCGCTTTTTGTGGGCCAAGGGACTAGGCACACATTTGTTTTATAAACGAAAAGACTAGTCTATGAGCACTGATAATAAACAATCGTTGCCGGCGTTAACGCTGGCGGCCATCGGCGTGGTGTACGGTGATATCGGTACCAGTCCACTGTATACCCTGCGTGAATGCCTGTCAGGTCAGTTTGGCTTTGGCGTTGAGCGTGATGCCGTATTTGGCTTTTTGTCGCTGATTTTCTGGCTGTTAATCTTTACCGTATCGATAAAATACATCACCTTCGTGATGCGGGCGGATAACGCCGGGGAAGGCGGGATCTTAACGCTGATGTCGCTGGCCGGACGCAATACCTCGGCGCGGATGACCTCTGTGCTGGTGATCCTCGGCCTGATCGGCGGCAGTTTCTTCTATGGCGAAGTGGTGATTACCCCGGCGATTTCGGTGATGTCGGCGATAGAGGGGTTAGAAATTATCGCTCCGCAGCTCGATAGCTGGATTGTGCCGATCTCCATTATCGTGCTTACCCTGCTGTTTATGATCCAGAAGCACGGGACCGGGATGGTCGGCAAGCTGTTTGCGCCGATTATGCTTATCTGGTTCCTGCTGCTGGCGGTGCTTGGCGCGCGAAGCATTTACGCTAACCCGGAAGTTCTGCAGGCGCTAAACCCCTACTGGGCGGTGCACTTCTTCCTGCAGTACAAAACGGTTTCCTTTATTGCGCTTGGCGCGGTGGTGCTGTCGATTACCGGGGTGGAAGCGCTGTACGCCGATATGGGGCACTTCGGCAAACTGCCGATCCGTGTCGCCTGGTTCTCCGTCGTGCTGCCTTCGCTGGTGCTGAACTATTTTGGCCAGGGGGCATTGCTGCTTAAGCATCCGGAAGCGATTAAAAACCCTTTCTTCCTGCTGGCGCCGGAGTGGGCGTTGATCCCGATGCTGATTATCGCCACACTGGCGACGGTTATCGCCTCGCAGGCGGTGATCTCCGGGGTCTTCTCCTTAACCCGTCAGGCGGTGCGTCTGGGCTATCTGTCGCCGATGCGCATCATCCACACCTCGGAAATGGAGTCCGGCCAGATCTATATCCCGTTCATTAACTGGCTGCTGTATGTCTCGGTAGTGATCGTCATCGTCAGCTTCGAACATTCGTCTAACCTGGCGGCGGCATACGGTATCGCGGTCACGGGGACCATGGTGCTGACCTCCATCCTGTCGGCAACGGTGGCGCGCAAAAACTGGCACTGGAATAAGCTGTTCGTTGGACTGATGCTGGTGGCCTTCTTGTGCATTGATGTTCCGCTGTTCTCGGCGAACCTCGATAAGATTGTCTCCGGCGGCTGGCTGCCGTTGTCCCTGGGTCTGGTGATGTTTACGGTGATGACCACCTGGAAGAGCGAGCGTTTCCGCCTGCTGCGTCGAATGCACGAGCACGGCAACTCGCTGGAAGCGATGATCTCTTCGCTGGAGAAATCGCCGCCGGTGCGCGTGCCGGGTACTGCGGTGTATATGTCCCGCGCCCTGAACGTGATCCCGTTTGCCCTGCTGCATAACCTGAAGCACAACAAGGTGCTGCATGAGCGAGTGATCCTCCTGACCCTGCGCACCGAAGACGCGCCTTACGTGCATAACGTTCGCCGGGTGCAGATTGAGCAGCTGTCGCCCTCGTTCTGGCGGGTGGTGGCCAGTTACGGCTGGCGGGAAACGCCAAATGTCGAAGAGGTGTTCCATCGCTGTGGCCTGGAAGGACTCAGCTGCCGGATGATGGAGACCTCGTTCTTTATGTCCCATGAGTCGCTGATTATCGGCAAACGGCCGTGGTATCTGCGCCTGCGCGGCAAGCTTTATCTGCTGCTGCAGCGTAACGCCCTGCGTGCGCCGGATCAGTTTGAAATCCCGCCAAACCGGGTTATCGAGCTCGGTACTCAGGTCGAAATCTGATGTCAAAAAAGCCCTTCCGTTGCGAAGGGCTTTTTGTTTCTCACTCCGGCTGTCATCTCCTGTCGCTGTCTCGCGAAACGTTTCGATAGCGATCACATTTCTCTCTTCTGGTGATGGTTTTCTGCTCACGCATTGATAATAATTATTTTAGCGAAACGTTTCGCTAGTGGAGCAAAAGAGAAAAAATGAAAAAAGGCACCGTACTTAACGCTGATATTTCCGCGGTTATCTCCCGCCTGGGCCACACCGATACACTGGTGGTCTGCGATGCCGGATTACCGGTTCCCCGCAGCAGCGCGCGCATCGATATGGCGTTGACCCAGGGCGTACCTTCATTTATGCAGGTTCTGGAAGTGGTGACGACGGAAATGCAGGTTGAAGCGGCTGTCATCGCTGAGGAAATTAAGACGCATAATCCGCAGCTCCACGCGACGTTGCTCAACCATCTTGAGCAGCTGCAGCAGCACCAGGGAAACACCATTGAAATTCGTTACACCAGTCATGAGCAGTTCAAAAAACAAACCGCAGACAGTCAGGCGGTAATTCGCAGCGGGGAGTGTTCCCCGTTTGCGAATATCATTCTCTGTGCCGGCGTCACCTTCTGAGATCGCCGTCATGGAAGCCTTATTGCAACTGAAAGGGATCGATAAAGCGTTCCCTGGCGTCAAGGCGCTCTCCGGCGCCTCGCTGAATGTCTACCCTGGCCGGGTGATGGCGCTGGTGGGTGAGAACGGCGCCGGTAAATCCACCATGATGAAAGTGCTGACCGGGATCTATACCCGTGATGCTGGCGCTTTATTGTGGCTGGGCAAAGAGACCACCTTTAGCGGCCCAAAATCTTCCCAGGAAGCCGGGATCGGCATTATCCATCAGGAGCTGAACCTGATCCCGCAGTTGACGATCGCCGAGAACATCTTCCTCGGCCGCGAATTCGTTAACCGCTTTGGCAAAATCGACTGGAAGCGGATGTATGCCGAAGCCGACAAGCTGCTGGCGAAGCTGAATCTCCGTTTTACCAGCCAGAAGCTGGTGGGCGATCTGTCGATTGGCGATCAGCAAATGGTGGAGATCGCCAAAGTGCTGAGCTTCGAGTCGAAGGTCATCATTATGGATGAACCGACCGACGCGCTGACCGATACCGAAACCGAATCGCTGTTCCGTGTGATCCGCGAACTGAAATCGCAGGGGCGCGGCATCGTCTACATCTCCCACCGCATGAAAGAGATCTTCGAGATTTGCGACGACGTGACCGTGTTCCGCGACGGGCAGTTTATTGCCGAACGCGAGGTCTCCTCGCTGGATGAAGACCGCCTGATTGAAATGATGGTTGGCCGGAAGCTGGAAGATCAGTATCCGCATCTGGCTAAGGCGCCGGGCGCGGTGCGCCTGAAAGTCGATAATCTCTGCGGCCCGGGCGTGGAAAACGTGACCTTTACCCTGCGCCAGGGGGAAATCCTCGGCGTCGCCGGGCTGATGGGCGCCGGGCGGACCGAGCTGATGAAAGTGTTGTATGGCGCGCTGCCGCGCAGCAGCGGCTCCGTGACGCTCGACGGTCACGAAGTGGTGACCCGTTCGCCGCAGGATGGTCTGGCGAACGGCATTGTCTATATCTCCGAAGACCGTAAGCGTGACGGCTTAGTGCTCGGGATGTCGGTAAAAGAAAACATGTCCCTGACCGCCCTGCGCTACTTCAGCCGGACGGGGGGGAGTCTCAAGCATAAAGATGAACAGCAGGCGGTCAGTGATTTCATCCGGCTGTTTAACGTGAAAACGCCATCCATGGAGCAGGCGATCGGCCTGCTCTCCGGCGGCAACCAGCAAAAGGTCGCCATCGCCCGCGGGCTGATGACCCGGCCGAAGGTCCTGATCCTCGATGAGCCGACCCGTGGCGTCGACGTTGGGGCGAAGAAAGAGATCTACCAGCTTATCAATCAGTTCAAAGCCGATGGCCTGAGCATCATTCTGGTCTCCTCCGAGATGCCGGAAGTGTTGGGCATGAGCGATCGCATCATAGTGATGCATGAAGGGCATCTCGGCGGTGAATTCACACGCGAGCAGGCCACCCAGGAAGTATTGATGGCTGCCGCTGTGGGCAAGCTTAACCGTGTGAATCAGGAGTAAGAAAGATGACAACCCAGGCTGTTTCTGGTCGCCGTTATTTCACGAAAGCGTGGCTGATGGAGCAAAAATCGCTGATTGCCCTGCTGGTGCTGATCGCGGTGGTATCGACCATGAGCCCCAACTTTTTTACCGTCAATAACCTGTTCAATATTCTGCAGCAGACCTCCGTTAACGCCATTATGGCGGTAGGGATGACGCTGGTCATACTGACCTCGGGGATCGACCTGTCCGTCGGTTCCCTGCTGGCGCTCACCGGCGCGGTGGCGGCGTCGATCGTTGGCATTGAAGTGAATGCGCTGGTGGCGGTCGCTGCTGCCCTCGCATTAGGTGCGGCGATCGGCGCAGTCACCGGGGTGATTGTGGCGAAAGGCCGCGTGCAGGCTTTCATCGCCACCCTGGTGATGATGCTGCTGCTGCGCGGCGTGACCATGGTGTACACCAACGGCAGCCCGATCAATACCGGCTTTAGCGATAATGCCGATCTGTTCGGCTGGTTTGGTATCGGACGTCCGCTGGGGATCCCGACGCCGGTATGGATCATGGCGATTGTCTTCCTGGCGGCCTGGTACATGCTGCACCATACTCGCCTGGGTCGTTATATCTACGCCCTTGGCGGTAATGAGGCGGCGACGCGCCTGTCCGGGATTAGCGTCAATAAAGTCAAAATTATCGTCTACGCGTTGTGCGGGATGCTGGCGTCGCTGGCCGGGATTATCGAAGTGGCGCGCCTCTCCTCCGCGCAGCCGACGGCCGGGACAGGCTATGAGCTGGACGCCATTGCGGCAGTCGTGCTCGGCGGCACCAGCCTGGCGGGCGGCAAAGGACGCATTGTCGGCACGCTGATTGGCGCGCTGATCCTTGG
The DNA here is from genome assembly GCF_029967715.1 of Klebsiella sp. V115_8. Classification (NCBI taxonomy): domain Bacteria; kingdom Pseudomonadati; phylum Pseudomonadota; class Gammaproteobacteria; order Enterobacterales; family Enterobacteriaceae; genus Klebsiella; species Klebsiella sp. V115_8. The sequence continues at coordinate 5,572 of NZ_JASCAR010000040.1, read as the reverse complement.
CTTCCTGAATAATGGTTTGAACCTTTTAGGCGTTTCTTCCTATTACCAGATGATCGTTAAAGCGGTGGTGATTTTGCTGGCGGTACTGGTAGATAACAAAAAGCAGTAACTGAGAACTCTACAGGACATCTTAACTATGAATATGAAAAAACTGGCGACCCTGGTCTCTGCTGTTGCGCTAAGTGCGACCGTTAGCGCGAACGCGATGGCCAAAGACACCATCGCTCTGGTTATCTCTACTCTCAACAATCCCTTCTTCGTGTCGCTGAAAGACGGCGCGCAAAAAGAAGCTGACAAACTGGGCTACAACCTGGTGGTGCTCGATTCCCAGAACAACCCGGCGAAAGAGCTGGCTAACGTTCAGGATTTAACGGTGCGCGGCGCGAAGCTGTTGCTGATCAACCCAACCGACTCTGATGCCGTCGGCAATGCCGTGAAGATGGCGAACCAGGCGAAAATCCCGGTCATCACCCTCGACCGTCAGGCGACAAAAGGCGATGTCGTGAGCCACATCGCCTCTGACAACGTGCAGGGCGGAAAAATGGCGGGTGATTACATTGCGAAAAAGCTGGGTGAAAGTGCGAAAGTCATTGAGCTGCAGGGCATTGCCGGGACTTCCGCGGCGCGCGAGCGCGGCGAAGGCTTCAAACAGGCCGTGGCGGCGCACAAGTTCAACGTTCTGGCCAGCCAGCCGGCCGATTTCGACCGTACCAAAGGGCTGAACGTGATGCAGAACCTGCTGACCGCCCATCCTGACGTCCAGGCGGTGTTCGCGCAGAATGATGAAATGGCGCTCGGCGCTCTGCGCGCGCTGCAGACCGCAGGCAAGTCCGATGTGATGGTGGTTGGATTTGACGGCACTCCGGATGGCGAAAAAGCAGTAAACAGTGGCAAACTGGCGGCGACCGTCGCACAGTTGCCGGAGCAGATCGGCGCGAAAGGCGTTGAGACTGCTGATAAGGTACTGAAGGGCGAAAAAGTGGAAGCTAACTACCCGGTTGAGCTGAAGCTGGTCGTTAAGCAGTAATATGCGATTCGGACTGGCAACGGTCCGAGGGACAATATAAAAAAAGAAAAGCAGGGCATGCGCCACCGGATCCCGGTGGCGCGCTTTCCCGGGAACAGAAACGATGAAAACTGCAGGCAAACTTGTCGTCCTTGGCAGCATCAATGCCGATCACATTCTCAACCTTGACGCTTTCCCGACGCCGGGTGAAACCGTCACCGGCAACCACTACCAGCTGGCGTTCGGTGGTAAAGGGGCCAACCAGGCGGTGGCCGCCGGGCGCAGCGGGGCGGATATCGCGTTTATTGCCTGCACCGGCGATGACGACATCGGTGAACGCATCCGCCGCCAGCTGGCGAGCGATAAAATCGATGTGGCGCCTGTGCGCGCGGTCGCCGGGGAAGCAACCGGCGTGGCGTTAATCTTCGTTAACGCCGAAGGTGAGAATGTCATCGGTATTCATGCCGGCGCCAATGCGGCCTTATCCGTCGCTCAGGTAGAGGCGGAAAAAGAGCGGATCGCCAGCGCGCAGGCGTTGTTGATGCAGCTCGAGTCGCCGCTGGAGAGCGTGCTGGCGGCGGCGAAAATCGCCCATCACCATCAGACCACCGTGGTGCTTAATCCCGCGCCAGCGCGTGAACTGTCCGATGAACTGCTGGCGCTGGTGGATATCATTACCCCCAACGAAACCGAAGCGGAAAAGCTGACGGGGATTCGCGTTGAGAGTGACGAGGATGCGGCAAAAGCCGCCGACGTGCTGCATGCCAAAGGCATTGGTACGGTAATGATCACCCTCGGCAGCCGCGGCGTCTGGCTCAGTGCCGAAGGCGAAAGCCGCCGGATCCCAGGGTTTCGCGTGCAGGCTATTGATACTATCGCGGCCGGCGACACTTTCAACGGCGCGCTGGTGACCGCGCTGCTGGAAGGGACCGCCCTGCCGGAGGCGATCCGCTTTGCGCATGCCGCGGCGGCGATTGCCGTGACTCGCAAAGGCGCGCAGCCTTCCGTGCCGTGGCGCACAGAGATTGATGAATTTTTAGCGCAACAGGGGTAATGCTTGGCTACGATGAAAGATGTGGCCCGCGTCGCGGGCGTTTCCACATCGACGGTGTCACACGTCATCAATAAGGACCGCTTTGTCAGCGAGGCGATTACCGCCAAAGTCGACGCCGCGATCAAAAGCCTCAACTACGCCCCCTCGGCGCTGGCGCGTAGCCTCAAGCTTAATCAAACCCGCACCATCGGCATGCTGATCACCGCCAGTACCAATCCGTTTTATTCCGAGCTGGTGCGGGGCGTGGAGCGCAGCTGCTTTGAGCGGGGTTATAGTCTCGTACTCTGTAATACGGAAGGTGATGAGCAGCGAATGAATCGTAATCTGGAGACGTTAATGCAAAAACGCGTCGATGGATTACTGCTGCTGTGCACTGAGACCCACCAACCCTCCCCGGAAATTATGCAGCGCTATCCGTCGGTTCCGACGGTCATGATGGACTGGGCGCCGTTTGATGGCGATAGCGATCTGATTCAGGATAACTCGCTGCTCGGTGGCGATATGGCGACCCAGTACCTGATCGATCAAGGGTATTCACACATAGCCTGCATTGCCGGCCCGCTGGATAAAACCCCGGCGCGTCTGCGCCTTGAAGGTTACCATGCCGCGATGGCGCGCTGCGCTCTGCCCGTAGCCGAGGGATACGTGGTGACCAGTGATTTTGAATTTGGCGGCGGATTTAGCGCGATGCAGCAGCTGCTGGCGTTGCCGCAGCGGCCGCAGGCGGTGTTTGTCGGTAACGACGCCATGGCGGTTGGCGCTTATCAGGCGTTATACCAGGCCGGGTTGCAGATCCCGCAGGATATGGCGCTGGTGGGTTACGATGATATTGAACTGGCTCGCTATATGACGCCGCCGTTAACCACCATTCACCAGCCGAAAGATGAGCTGGGGGAACTGGCCATCGACGTGCTGATCCATCGCATGGCCGACCCGCAGCAAAAACAACAGCGCGTACAGTTAACTCCGGAGCTGGTGGTCCGCGGTTCCGCTTAGCGTTTGTGCCGCTCGCTAATCAGGTTGCGGCCATCCTTCGCTCTCAACAGCATAAACATCAGCGCCGACACGATGGTTATCACGCCCATGGTAATAAAGGTGTAGTGAAACTGCTCTACGGTGCTGGCGCTGTCAAAACCTTCATAGAAGCGCAGCACCGCAGCGCTGATGGCCACTCCGAGACTGATGGAAAGCTGCTGGGTGACTGCCAGCAGGCTATTGCCGCTGCTGGCATTGTCATCCGTCAGATCGGCCAGGGTAATGGTATTCATGGCGGTAAACTGCGTGGACATCGCCATCCCCAGCACGAACAGCGGCAGAAGCAGCATCCACAGCGGCATTTCTGGCGACTGCAGCGAGAACTGGGCAATCATAAGGCCAATAAACACGGTGATCCCCACCAGGGTCTTACGATAGCCAAACCAGCGCAGCACCTGGGTAACGGTAGATTTCGCAATAATCGAGCCGATAGCGGTGGGGGCGATCATACAGCCGGCGATAATGGCCGGATAGCCAAAGCCAACCTGCAGCATGAGCGGCATCAGAAAAGGTACGCAGCCGGTACCCAACCGCGTGGCAAGGTTGCCGGCAATGCCGACCGAGAACGTATGGGTCTTAAATAAAGAGAGCGAGATCAGCGGCGCAGGATGGCGGCGCGCGTGACGGACATAGGCCAGGAGCAGTATCAGACTGACGGCGATCACCGCCAGCGCCAGCCATGTCGCCACGATTTTTTCGCCAAACAGTTCAATACCGCTGGAAAATAACACCAGGCTTAAGCCAAATAACAGAAAACCGGTTATATCGAAGCGTCGGCGCGGCGTTGTGAAATTTGGCATATATTTACGGGCATACAGAATGCCGATCACGCCGATGGGAATGTTTATCAGGAAAATCCAATGCCAGCTGGCCCAGGTCACAAATACCCCGCCGAGAACCGGGCCCAGAATCGGTCCTACCAGTCCCGGCATGGTGACAAAGTTCAGTACCGGCAGCAGTTCGCTGCGCGGATAGGCGCGCAGGAGGGCTAGCCTCGCCACCGGCATCATCATCGCCCCGCCGACCCCCTGAATAACGCGAAAAATGACCAGCTCCGTTAATGAACTCGAGAGCGCGCAGGCGAGGGAGCCGAGAGTAAACAGGCTAACGGCGATGATAAAGACCCGGCGCGTGCCGAAGCGATCGGCCAGCCAGCCGCTGACCGGGATCAACATCGCCACCGTCAGCGTATAGCTGATGATGGCCGACTGCATTGCTAAGGGGGAACGGTTCAGGCTGTGGGCGATAGCCGGGAGGGCGGTGTTAAGAATGGTGGCATCCAGCGCCTGCATAAAGAAGGCCATCGCCGCGATCCACGGCAGGCCAGCCATGCTGCGCCCTTTTTTTCCGCTCATGCCAAATCCTTGTTATTGATTTACGTGGTGTGGGGCGTTCAGCAGCGCCTGGCAGGCGAGCAAGGCACCTGGCGCATCGCTATTGAGAATGGCATCGACGATCGCCTGGTGGAGATCGAGCTTCACGACTTCATTTTGCGTAATCGACGTGAAGTAGGTGTGGTAGACGGAATGAAATAAAGAGGCGAATGAGCTGAGGAAAGGATTGCCGCTCATTTCATAGATATGTTCATGCCAGGCCATATCGACGTCTATCCAGCGATCGCGCTGAAAATGACGTTTCAGGGCGATCATCTCTTCCATAAGGGTATTGAGCTGCGCTTTCTGTTCCGCGGTGCCGTGGGCGGCGGCGAGGAAACAGGCCTGTGGCTCCAGGCTGCTGCGCATGACGAGAAAGTGGCTCACCACCTCTTCGAAGTTATCTTCCGTGAGCCACCAGGAGAGTAGTTCCTTATCCAGGAAGTTCCAGCTGCTGCGCGGCATTACCCGGGTGCCAATGCGAGGGCGGGGCAGCAGCATGCCTTTTGCAGTCAGCGTCTTCACCGCTTCGCGGACGGCGGTACGACTCACGCCGAACTGCTCCCCTAACTCCATTTCGCCGGGAAGAATGCTTTCCGGCTGATATTCGCCAGTCAGTATCTTTTGGGCGAGCTTCTCGGCCAGTACCCAGGAGATGTTCTTTTGTGCCGCCAGTTGCTGTGCGCTTAAAGACATAAATGCCGTTCCTTTCTTTTCTCTACACTAACAGTATGCCACCAGGCGCCCCGTTTCGTCGGTTAAAACAGCAAAACGGCGGTTTTTTGCGACATTCCTCGCCGCATTGTTGAAAAAAGAGACGGTTGAAAAGTTTTTTTGCATTTCCCCTTGTCACCTCAGAATTACTCCCTATAATGCGCCTCCACTGACACGGAACAACGGCAAGCAAGCCGCCGGGTCAGCGGGGTTCCGGTGAGAACCTCGCAGAGAAAAGCGAAAATAAATGCTTGACTCTGCAGCGGGAAAGCGTAATATGCACACCCCGCGCCGCAGCGAAAAACGAAGCGGCACTGCTCTTTAACAATTTATCAGACAATCTGTGTGGGCACTCAAAGTGACATGGATTCTTAACGTCCTCGGACGAAA
>NZ_JASCAR010000039.1:0-99425 GCF_029967715.1 Klebsiella sp. V115_8 | reverse complement strand
TCAAATAAAGCAGAAAGCTCAGTCGAAAGACTGAGCTTTTTGTTTTTGCGTTTAAAAAGAACCCCGTCCCGAAAGGTACGGGGTTCTTTGCTGTGTGGTGTATGCCTCCCCCGCTGGCGCTGCGCTTACCGGGGCTACGGATCTGACATGGGGCTACGCCCCTGTGGCGCGGACAAGATATGCAGCACCGACTCAGGGAAAAATATCGCCTGAAGTCCTGCTACTGCTTCGCTAACCAGCCGACAATAAATGTCGCAATCTGCGGAATATTATTTAAATCCAACAGCGGAAGTGAGGTCGCGATCGATACATCGCTGGCCACGGCGATCGTATGATCATCCATCGTTAACTCTTCCACACGATGGCCGCTGTTTTGCCGAAAAAGCAGGATCTTAGGCACTGCTTCATGCTTGAAACCCTCGACCAAAACAAGGTCCAGTCTGCTGGCATCCATTCGACTGACCAGCCATGTGAGATCTAATTCCGGCTTCTCGGGTGTTTCGGTCATCAGCGCCCACCGCTGTTCGCTGGCGACAATGGTTTGCGCAGCGCCCGCCTTGCGCAATTCATAGCTATCTTTGCCCGGCTTATCCACGTCCATATCATGATGGGTATGCTTGATCAGACCAGGGCGTAATCCTTGAGCGCACAGCTCAGGAATGAGACGCTTTAATAATGTCGTTTTCCCTGTACCGCTCCAGGCGGCAATCGCTAATAGCGGGATCATGATGGCTCCTGCATACGTTGCAAATCCTCGAGCGTATTCACATTCATAAAAGCCGATTTTACCTCGCTGAAGCTAACCGGATGGCCGCCCATCTGGCGCATGAACACCATTACCCGGCGTTCGCCGCTGGCAAGATAGGCCTCCAGATGCGGAATAATTTGCCGATGCGCCAGCGCAACGGCGGGATGATCCCGTTCGCCGTCATGGGCCCAAACCACCGGCGCAGCGCTTTTTTGCTGGATAAAGCGCTCAACTAAAAATGACGGAATGAAGGGCGTGTCGCAGGGGCAAAAAACAAACCATGGACTCGCGACCTGCTGCATCACAGCAAGCATACCGGCTAAAGGACCCGGGTACCCCGCCTGCGTATCACGAAACACCGGATATCCACTGGCTTGCCACTGCGTAAGGTGACGGTTGGCGCTAATCACTAACTCATCTACCTGCGGAGCTAATGCCTCCGCGACGTGTCGCCAGAGAGGACGTCCATTGAGCAACTGTAATCCTTTATCAATGCCGCCCATTCGCGTGGCCCTGCCGCCCGCCAGCACGACGCCGGTTATCGCCTCGCTTTGCATATGAATATCGCCTCTTTCATTGTGGGATTGACCCTGTTAACTTGTCCCTATCAAGAGTAAGGAGCATGACCATGAAATGTAAACGTCTGAATGAAGTAATTGAACTCCTCCAGCCCGCCTGGCAGAAAGAGCCTGAACTGAACCTGATGCAATTTTTGCAGAAGCTGGCGAAAGAGGCCGGCTATGATGGCGAACTGAGCGATCTTTCCGACGATATTCTGATCTATCACCTGAAGATGCGTGACTCTTCAAAAGATGCTGTCATCCCGGGTATTCAGAAGGATTATGAAGAGGACTTTAAAACCGCGCTGTTGCGCGCCCGCGGCGTAATAAAAGAGTAAAAGGTTGTAAGCGCTGCCGCGTAAAGCGCAATGAGATGATATCCTGAACTATTCGTACGATTATCGGATGTCAGGATGCACGATAAAGCTTTTACTTTTCAGACGCTTCGCCCGGATACCATTATCGATGGATTATTCGATCTGGGTATGCGGGTGGACTCCGGTCTTACCCCGCTGAACAGCTATGAGAACCGCGTTTATCAGTTCCAGGACGAAGAGCGTCATCGCTATGTGGTGAAGTTCTATCGTCCTGAGCGCTGGTCGGCAGCGCAGATCCTTGAAGAACACCAGTTTGCGCTTCAGCTTGTAGAAGATGAAGTGCCCGTTGCTGCGCCGCTGTTATTTAACGACAGTACGCTTCATCAGCATCAGGGATTTTATTTTGCCGTTTTCCCAAGCCTTGGCGGCCGACAGTTCGAGGCGGATAACCTTGAGCAGATGGAGTGGGTTGGCCGTTATCTTGGGCGCCTGCACCAGACCGGGCGCAAACAGCGCTTTTCTGCGCGTCCGGAGATTGGCGTGCAGGAGTATCTGCTGGAACCGCGCCAGGTATTTGAACAGTCGACGCTTATCCCGTCAGGCCTGAAGGCCGATTTCCTGAAGGCGACCGATAAACTCATCGCTGCCGTCATGACCCAATGGCACGGCGGCGGGACTACTTTGCGCCTGCATGGTGACTGCCATGCAGGCAATATCCTCTGGCGCGATGGGCCGCTGTTTGTTGACTTAGACGATGCGCGAACCGGCCCGGCGATTCAGGATCTGTGGATGCTGCTCAACGGCGATAAGGCTGAACAGCGTATGCAGCTGGAGACCATCGTCGAGGCCTATGAGGAATTCAGCCCCTTTAACAGCGATGAAATCGCGCTTATTGAACCTTTACGCGCCATGCGACTGGTTTATTATCTGGCGTGGTTGCTCAGACGCTGGGACGATCCGGCTTTCCCGGTTAATTTCCCCTGGTTAACCGGGGAGGATTACTGGCGAGGGCAGACGTCTACTTTTCTCGAGCAGGTGAAGGTTCTACAGGAACCCCCGCTTCAGTTAACGCCAATGTATTAATGTGATATATCCAGGAGAGAGTAAATCATGAAAAAAGTTTGGCTGGCGCTGGCTGGTATGATTCTGGCTTTTAGTGCATCCGCTGCCCAGATCACCGACGGCAAGCAGTACATCACCCTTGATAAGCCGGTTGCTGGCGAGCCACAGGTGCTTGAGTTCTTTTCATTCTACTGCCCGCACTGCTATCAGTTTGAAGAAGTGCTGCATGTCTCTGACAGCGTGCGCCAGAAACTGCCAGAAGGCACCAAAATGACCAAATACCACGTCGAGTTCCTTGGGCCGCTGGGCAAGGAGCTGACGCAGGCATGGGCTGTTGCCATCGCGCTGGGCGTTGAAGATAAAATTACGGCGCCGATGTTCGAAGCGGTGCAGAAAAACCAGACCGTGCAGAGCCTGGCTGACATTCGTAAAGTGTTCGTCGACGCTGGCGTGAAAGGGGAAGACTACGATGCCGCATGGAACAGCTTCGTGGTGAAATCTCTGGTCGCTCAGCAGGAGAAAGCGGCAGCCGATCTGCAGCTGCAGGGGGTACCGGCTATGTACGTCAATGGTAAGTACCAGCTGAACCCGCAGGGGATGGACACCAGCAATATGGATGTCTTCGTCGCTCAGTATGCGGATACCGTGAAGCAGCTGGTTGAGAAGAAATAAAAAAAACGCCGGTCACTGACCGGCGTTACTCTATCTGCTTTACCGTGGCGTCCTTTCTTTGTCCCGCATGATGTCAGTTAACTGACGGTCTTTCTCTTCCCACAGCCCATTCAGCCAGCGCTGGAAGCCACGCTTAAAGTTCTTATCGTTGACGTAATCGCCGTGTAGCTCCTCGCCAATCGGTACCAGATTGATACGAACCACAATGCGCGTCAGTCGGCCGCTTAACATGTCGTAAAACGGCCTTGCATTATTTTCCGGGTAGCACAGCGTAACGTTCAGCAGTTTATCGAACTGCGAACCGAGAACATTGAGCGCCATGGCAATACCTGCCGCTTTCGGTGGTAAAAGATTGTGGTAAGGGGAGCGCGTCTCGCGCTTTTTTGCGTCGGTAAAACGCGAGCCTTCCACGAAATTGACGATAGTCGTCGGATGTGAGCGGAATTTCTCACATGAACGGCGGGTGGTTTCGACATCTTTACCACGGCGTTCCGGGTGACGAATAAGATAGCTACGCGAATAGCGGCGCATAAAAGGCATATCCAGCGCCCAGCAGGCGAGACCGATGAACGGTACCCACGCCAGCTGCTGTTTAAGGAAGTACTTATTCATCGGAATATGCTTGCGGAACAGTACGCACAGCACCACGATATCTGCCCAGCTGTGGTGGTTGCTGATCAGCAGATACCAGTTCTTTTTGTTCAGGCCTTCCAGACCCTGGACGTCCCATTTTAGCCAGGGATTGAGATGCAACAGCAGCGCCAGCCCTTCGCACCAGCAGTACATCATAAAATTGCAAAAAACGGATATAGAGCGCCATACCGCTGGAATGGGGACCAGCAGTTTAATCAGCCCGGCGACGATGATCGGTACAGAGCAGATAACGGTGACTAAGATGGTTAAGGCGATACTCAGCGGAAGTGTTATCGCAGCGAGTAATCTCGACATAGTTAGTTTATTCAGAAAGTTAGGCTGACAAAGAGCGCCTTTAAGCTGCGCAAGGGGCTGATTTTACCAGAAAACGCGGCAAATGACGGGTCTTACCAGAACAGAAAAAAACAAGGATCTTCTATCCACATGGAAGATTAGGTCATCAAATTAATGCCAGGATCGTTGATCTGTTTTTAAGTGATTGATAAATAGTAATTAATACTATTTATTCATTTATTTCCCGGGGCGGATAAGCTGACGTTGTAAAACTATGCACAAAGTTATCCACAAGCTAAGTTGTCGCGCGATCGCGACGATCGTTGAATCTTTTCCGCGAAATGCGGGAAAAATTCAGGATTTCATGCCCGTCTGTGGCATCCTTTATCCATAATCTGATAAACAGGCACGGAAATTATGGTTCAGATCCCAGAAAACCCTCTCATCCTCGTTGACGGCTCCTCCTATCTTTATCGGGCGTATCATGCGTTTCCGCCGCTGACTAACAGCGCAGGGGAGCCCTCCGGGGCTATGTACGGCGTACTGAATATGCTGCGCAGTTTGATTCTGCAGTATCAACCGACTCATGCCGTCGTGGTCTTTGATGCGAAAGGGAAAACCTTCCGTGATGAATTGTTCGAACATTACAAATCTCATCGCCCGCCGATGCCGGACGATCTGCGCGCGCAGATTGAGCCGTTGCATAAGATGGTGAAAGCGATGGGGCTGCCGCTGATGGCGGTCCCGGGCGTCGAAGCTGACGATGTGATTGGCACCCTGGCGCGGGAAGCGGAAAGGGCCGGACGTCCGGTGCTGATCAGTACCGGCGATAAAGACATGGCCCAGCTGGTGACGCCGGGGATCACCCTGATCAATACCATGACCAACACTATCCTCGGGCCGGATGAGGTGGTTACCAAATACGGCGTCCCGCCGGAGCTGATTATTGATTTCCTGGCGCTGATGGGCGACTCCTCGGATAACATTCCTGGCGTGCCGGGCGTGGGCGAAAAGACCGCCCAGGCGCTGCTGCAAGGCCTTGGCGGCCTCGATACGCTGTATGCGGAACCGGAGAAAATCGCTGAACTGAGCTTCCGCGGCGCGAAAACGATGGCGGCGAAGCTGGAGCAGAACAAGGAGGTGGCTTATCTCTCTTATCAGCTGGCGACCATCAAAACCGACGTCGAGCTGGAGCTCACTTGTGAAGAGCTTGAGGTGCAGCCGCCGGCGGCAGACGATCTGCTGGCGCTGTTCAGACAGTATGAGTTTAAGCGCTGGACCACCGACGTTGAAGCCGGGAAATGGCTGCAGGCGAAGGGGGGCAAACCGGCTGCGAAACCTGCAGTGCCTGCAGCAGCGGCAGAAGCCGAAGAAGAGGTTGAAGCCGCTACTGCACTTTCAGCAGAGCACTATGTCACTATCCTTGATGAGGCTACGCTGCTCACCTGGATCGATAAGCTGAAGCAGGCGCCGCTCTTTGCCTTTGATACGGAAACCGACAGCCTGGATAACATCTCCGCCAACATGGTCGGCCTTTCATTCGCTGTTGAGCCGGGCGTGGCCGCCTATGTCCCGGTAGCGCATGATTACCTTGATGCGCCGGACCAGATCCCGCGCGAGCGCGTGCTGGCGCTGCTTAAACCGCTGCTGGAGGATGAGAAGCTGCTCAAGGTTGGGCAAAATCTCAAATACGATCGCGGCATTTTGGCTAATTACGACATTGAGCTGCGCGGGATTGCGTTCGATACCATGCTGGAATCTTACATTCTCGACAGCGTGGCGGGCCGCCACGATATGGACAGTCTTTCCGACCGCTGGCTGAAGCATAAAACGATTACCTTCGAAGAGATCGCTGGCAAGGGTAAGAATCAGCTCACCTTTAACCAGATTGCGCTGGAAGAGGCTGGTCGCTACGCGGCGGAAGACGCCGACGTCACGCTTCAGTTGCATCTGAAAATGTGGCCGAAGCTGCAGCAGCATGAAGGTCCGCTGAATATCTTCCAGCACATTGAAATGCCGCTGGTGCCGGTGCTGTCTCGCGTTGAGCGCAATGGCGTTAAAATCGACCCCGCCGTGCTGCATGCGCACTCGCAGGAAATTGCCCAGCGCCTGGTTGAGCTGGAGCAGCGGGCGCATGAGATCGCCGGGGAAGCGTTTAATCTCTCCTCCACCAAACAGCTGCAAACGATCCTGTTTGAAAAACAGGGTATCAAACCGCTGAAGAAGACGCCGGGCGGCGCGCCGTCAACCTCTGAAGAGGTACTGGAAGAGCTGGCGCTCGATTACCCGTTGCCGAAAGTGATTCTGGAGTACCGTGGGCTGGCGAAGCTGAAGTCGACCTATACCGATAAGCTGCCGCTGATGATTAACCCCAAAACGGGCCGCGTGCATACCTCCTATCATCAGGCGGTTACCGCCACTGGCCGTTTGTCGTCTACCGATCCAAACCTGCAAAACATTCCGGTGCGTAACGAAGAAGGGCGCCGTATTCGCCAGGCGTTTATCGCGCCGGAAGATTACGTCATTGTCTCGGCGGACTACTCGCAAATCGAGCTGCGCATTATGGCGCACCTGTCGCGGGATAAAGGCCTGCTGACCGCCTTCGCGGAAGGGAAGGATATTCACCGGGCGACGGCGGCTGAAGTGTTTGGCTTACCGCTGGACAGCGTCAGCAGCGAACAGCGGCGCAGTGCGAAAGCTATCAACTTCGGTCTGATCTATGGCATGAGCGCCTTTGGCCTGGCCCGCCAGCTGAACATCCCGCGTAAAGAAGCGCAGAAGTACATGGATCTTTATTTCGAGCGTTATCCGGGCGTGCTGGAGTATATGGAGCGCACCCGCGCACAGGCGAAGGAGCAAGGTTATGTTGAAACGCTGGATGGCCGTCGACTCTATTTACCGGATATCAAGTCCAGCAATGGCGCTCGTCGCGCAGGTGCGGAACGTGCGGCGATTAACGCCCCGATGCAGGGGACGGCTGCGGATATCATCAAGCGGGCGATGATTGCCGTTGATGAATGGCTGCGCAGCGAGAAGCCTCGCGTGCGGATGATCATGCAGGTTCACGATGAACTGGTCTTTGAAGTGCATAAAGATGAGCTCGATGCCGTATCGAAAAAGATCCACGAACTGATGGAGAACAGCACTACGCTGGCGGTACCGTTGCTGGTGGAAGTGGGCAGCGGAGAAAACTGGGATCAAGCGCACTAAGTATACAAAGCGCAACGCGATTTTCTGTAAGTAAGCAACATAACTTATAGAGTTTTGTGAGGATCATTTGAATTTGCTATGTAAATAGTGAAAAAAAACTACAAAAAATGCTTTATCCGTGAGCGAAAGAAGAGTAGAGTTATTCGCGTAGGGTACAGAGGTAAGATGTTCTATCTTTCAGACCTTTTACTTCACGTAATCGGATTTGGCTGAATATTTTAGCCGCCCCGGTCATTTATGACCGGGGCGTTTTTTATTGCGCGAAAGAAAAGTGGCAAAGGGACAGGACACGCTTGTGCTTGATTCTGGAGAGGAACCCGGATAAGGCGCGGTACGCTCTTATCCGGCTGTTCGTGACGATTACTCGTCTGCGGCGCGCTCTTCTTCCTGCGGCGGGATTTCGTTAAACCAGCTATCCAGCTTCTGTCGCAGCTTATCCACGCCAGATTTTTTCAGCGAGGAGAAGGGTTCAACCTGGACATCGCCATTGAAGGCCAGTACCGCTTCACGCACCATATTCACTTGCGCTTTACGCGCGCCGCTGGCGAGCTTATCGGCTTTGGTCAGCAGCACCAGCACCTGAATATCGCTTTCTACCGCCCATTGGATCATCTGCTGATCGAGATCTTTAAGCGGGTGGCGAATGTCCATCAGAACCACCAGGCCCTTCAGGCACAGACGTTTTTCCAGGTATTCTCCCAGCGCGCGCTGCCACTTGATCTTCATCTCTTCCGGGACTTGCGCATAACCATAGCCGGGCAGGTCGACCAGGCGTTTGCCTTCGGCGACTTCGAACAGGTTAATCAGCTGTGTACGTCCGGGCGTTTTGGAGGTCCGCGCCAGGCTTTTCTGGTTGGTCAGCGTATTCAGTGCGCTGGATTTTCCCGCATTGGAGCGGCCGGCGAATGCCACTTCAATACCAGTATCGGCAGGAAGATGGCGGATATCTGGCGCGCTGGTGACAAAGTGCGTCAGTTGATAATTCCAGTTGGTCAAGACGGTCGTCTCCGTTAAAACAGGCTATGGCAGGGATTATACCTGAACAGCAGAAAAAGGCTGTTTTTACCGCACGCCGGTTCTGTAAGTAAAAACCCTGCACTTTGTGAGACATTGGCTATTCTTCGTATAGGACATGCCTGAGAAAAATAAGGCCAACAAATCATAACCATATGAAAGTAAATAAATTATAAAAATAGAGAAATCTGAAAGTAGATTTTTAACGGCCAGACTGGTTGTCGATTTTTGTCAACACGGTAAAGTAATACACAACGGCGAGGATGCTGAAAAGGATGAGGACTCAGGACGAGGGGTCAGGAAGCGCCAGGAGGCGAAGACCACAGGATTGTCAGGATGACACGCGTTTTGGAAACGTTTCAAAGGGAAAAGGAAGAAACAGGGACCGTTGGACGCTAAGGGAAAGACAGGGTAAGTCGTTAGCGAACAGGGAAAGAAGAGCCCGTTAAGGGTGGTCAGTGAGGAAAAAGGCGACAGAGTAATCTGTCGCCTTTTTTCTTTGCTTGCTTTCTGCTAGATTCCGCCTCAATTCTATACTGAATAATACTGTCTGAAGATTACACACCATGAAAAAACCGACATCCGCCACCCGTGGCAAATCCGGCCGCAAGTCGCGTGAAGAGTTAAATCAGGAAGCTCGCGATCGCAAACGGCAGAAGAAACATCGTGGCCACGCGGCAGGAAGTCGCGCGAACGGCGGCGATGCGGCTTCAGCGGGTAAAAAACAGCGCCAGGCGCAAGATCCGCGCGTGGGCAGCAAAAAACCAATCCCGCTGGGCGTGAGCGAAAGCAGCGCTCCAGCTCCCAAGCAGCATAAACCAAAGAGCGAGAAACCTATGCTTTCACCGCAGGCTGAGCTGGAGTTGCTGGAGAATGATGAGCGCCTGGACGCGCTGCTGGAACGTCTGGAAGAGGGCGGTACCCTGAATGCAGAAGAGCAGAGCTGGGTGGATGCCAAACTGGATCGTATTGATGAGCTGATGCAGCAGCTCGGCCTCTCTTACGATGACGAAGATGAAGAAGAGGAAGAGCGTCAGGAAGATATGATGCGTCTGCTGAAGGGTGGAAACTAACATTTGCATCCCATCGGATCCCCGGTACTGCTTATAACCCTTCTGGTTATATGTTATCTGCTGTGGTTATTCGTTAAACTACGACGGTTGTCGCGGCGTCAGAAATGGCTGCGCAACCGGCTCATGACCCGCGGTGCGGTGGGGCCGGGACGGCGTACCCGTCGGCGGCACCATCGGAAGGAGTGAGCATGTCTGAGCAGATAATCGACTGGGATCTGGCCCTGATCCAGAAATATAACTATTCCGGGCCGCGCTATACCTCGTATCCCACCGCGCTGGAGTTTTCACCACAATTCGGCGCGGCGGAATTCGATGCCGCTGTGGCCCGTTACCCACAGCGCCCCCTGTCGCTGTATGTGCATATCCCGTTTTGCCATAAGCTGTGTTATTTCTGCGGCTGCAATAAGATCGTCACCCGCCAGCAGCATAAGGCCGATCAGTATCTCGATCTCCTTGAACAGGAGATCATCCACCGCGCGCCGCTGTTTGCCAACCGTCAGGTTAAGCAACTGCACTGGGGAGGCGGCACGCCGACCTATCTCAATAAGGCGCAAATCAGTCGCCTGATGGATCTGTTGCGTACCCATTTTCATTTCAGCGCCGAAGCCGAGATCTCTATCGAGGTCGATCCGCGTGAAATCGAGCTGGATGTCCTCGATCATTTACGCGCTGAGGGTTTCAACCGCCTGAGTATGGGCGTGCAGGACTTCAATAAAGAGGTTCAGCGTCTGGTTAACCGCGAGCAGGACGAAGCGTTCATCTTTGACTTGCTTCGCCATGCGCGGGAGATTGGATTTACTTCGACCAATATCGACCTCATCTACGGCCTGCCGAAGCAAACGCCGGAGAGCTTTGCCTTCACCCTGCAAAAGGTCGCCGAGCTCAACCCTGACCGCCTGAGCGTGTTTAACTACGCGCATCTGCCCACGCTCTTTGCCGCACAGCGCAAAATTAAAGATGCCGATCTGCCCTCTGCTGAACAGAAGCTGGAGATCCTCCAGGAGACCATCGGCTCGCTGACGGCGGCGGGCTATCAGTTTATCGGCATGGACCACTTCGCGCGTCCTGATGATGAATTAGCGGTCGCGCAACGTCACGGCGTACTGCATCGCAATTTCCAGGGCTACACCACTCAGGGCGATACCGATTTGCTGGGGATGGGCGTGTCTGCGATCAGCATGATTGGCGACAGCTACGCTCAGAACCAAAAAGAGCTGAAGCAGTACTACCAGCAGGTGGCAGAGCAAGGGAACGCCCTGTGGCGCGGGATCGCGTTAACCCGTGACGACTGTTTGCGTCGCGACGTGATTAAGGCGTTGATCTGTAACTTCCGTCTGGATATTGATGCCGTCGAAGCGCAGTGGGCCGTGGATTTTCAGACTTATTTTGCCGAGGACCTGAAACTGCTGGCGCCGCTGGCGCATGACGGGCTGGTGGTGGTGGAGAGTAAGGCTATCCAGGTAACGGCGAAAGGCCGCCTGCTGATCCGCAACATCTGCATGTGCTTTGATGCCTATCTCCGGCAAAAGGCTCGGATGCAGCAGTTCTCACGGGTGATTTAATGTTTTCCCCCTCTCCCGCAGGAGAGGGGGAACAATTAGCTGAACAGCCCGACCAGCGCAGCGCACAGCACGGCAGCGACTGCCGTTTGCGGCGTGTGACTCGCAGCGGCGCCGCTCGATATCATACTCACCAGTGATTCAAACATGATGCTCTCCCCTAATGCCGGGCACGATCATACTCAACTCATCGGAACAGTAAAGTACAAAATAGCAGCACTTTGCGCTGATCGGCTATTTTTCATCACGCCGTCAAACCCTACTCCATACCCAACTCTTTTAGCTTACGCGTCAGGGTATTACGACCCCATCCCAGCAGGCGCGCAGCCTCCTGTTTATGTCCTTGAGTATGACGCAGGGCGGTTGTCAGCAGCGTGCGTTCCATTTCGGGTTGCGCTTCTGAGAGCAGGTTTTGATGACCGGAGCGCAGCGCCCGATCGGCCCACTGACCCAGCAGCGTCGCCCAGCTGTCTGGCTGCATCTGCGTCGGGCTATCAGGAATGGTGGTCTCAAACAGTTCGCTCGGCAGATCCTGCGTCAGCACCTCCTGGCCGGCGGCCATGACGGTGAGCCAGCGACAGGTGTTTTCCAGCTGGCGAACGTTGCCCGGCCACGCCAGGCGGGTCAGCGCTGTCTCCGTTTCCGGATGCAGCTGTTTGGCTTCAACACCTAGCTCGCGGGCGGCAATCTGCAGAAAATGGCGGGCCAGACGAGGAATATCTTCCCGACGCTCGCGCAGCGGCGGCAAATGCACCCGGATCACGTTCAGGCGGTGGAATAAATCTTCACGGAATTTCCCCTCCTGCACCCGCTGCTCCAGATTCTGGTGGGTGGCGGCGATGATCCGCACATCGACCTTCACCGGCGCGTAACCGCCCACGCGATAAAACTGGCCATCCGCCAGAACGCGCAGCAGGCGAGTCTGGACATCCAGCGGCATATCGCCAATTTCATCCAGGAACAGCGTACCGCCGTCAGCCTGTTCAAAGCGACCCTGACGGACGGTATTGGCGCCGGTAAAGGCCCCTTTTTCATGCCCAAACAGTTCCGATTCGATCAGGTCCTTGGGGATCGCCGCCATATTCAGTGCGATAAATGGCGCTTTTGAGCGCGGGCTATGACGATGCAGGGCATGAGCGACAAGCTCTTTACCGGTACCGGATTCGCCATTGATCAGCACGCTGATGGATGAGCGCGACAGACGGCCAATAATGCGAAAGACATCCTGCATGGCCGGCGCCTCGCCAATGATATCGGCGGTGGGGCTGCTTATCGGCGCATTTCGCGGCTGCTGCTGCTCCTGATAGTGGCTAATCGCCCGGTCGACGAGGGCGACGGCTTCATCGATATCAAAAGGTTTGGGCAGATAATCAAACGCGCCTTGTTGATAAGCGCTGACCGCAGCGTCCAGATCGGAATGCGCGGTCATTATGATGACCGGAAGCATTGGATGACGCTGCTTAATCTGTTTGAGCAGCGCCAGGCCATCCATTCCCGGCATACGGATATCTGACAGCAGTACATCCGGGGTTTTGGTGGTGAGGGCATCTAGCACCTCATTGCCGCTTTCGAACGTTGTGCAGCTCAAGCCGGCTCCGGTGAGCGCGCGTTCAAGCACCCAGCGGATGGAGCTATCGTCATCAACGATCCAGGCTATCCCTCGTTGCATAAACACCTCTACTTCCGAATAGGCAGGTATACCGAAAATTCGGTATGACCCGGCCAGCTGGTGAATTCAATTTTGCCGGAGTGCTGATCGATAAGGCTGCGGGCGATAGATAAGCCCAGGCCGGTACCGCCTTCGCGGCCGCTGACCATCGGATAAAACAACGTATCCTGGAGCTGGGGCGGAATACCCGGGCCATTATCTTCGACGTCAATACGGGCGGCGAGGCGATAACGCACCCCGTGCAGCGTCAGCTGGAAAGCGGTCCGGGTACGGAGAACAATTTCGCCCCCTTCCGGCCCCAGCGCCTGCAGCGCATTACGGACGATGTTCAGCAACACCTGTTCAATTTGATCCGGGTCGTGGGGGAGTTCCGGTAGGCTGGGGTCGTAATCACGGATCAACTTCACGTTGTCCGGCAACTCCATCGAGACCAGTTTCACTACCCGTTCGGCGACCTTGTGGATGCTTTCGGTAACGTGCATGCCCGGATGCTGTGGCCCGAGCAGGCGATCGACCAGATTTCTCAGCCGGTCGGCCTGCTCGATGATCACTTTGGTATATTCCGTTAGCGCCGGGTCGGGCAGGGCTTTGCTGAGCAGCTGTGCCGCGCCGCGCAGGCCGCCTAACGGGTTTTTAATCTCGTGCGCCAGGCCGCGGACCAGATCGCGGGCGGCGACCTGCTGCGCGTGCTGCAGCTGCTCCTGGCTCAGGCGGCGCTGGTTATCCATCGGCGCCATTTCCAGCAGAATAAAGCCTTCCGGCAGCCGCTGGGCGGTCAGCGACAGGATATGCGAGCGGCCATCGATAACCAGCGTCACTTCGTTATCGGTAAAACCCTGGCCCGCCTGCAGACTCTCCTGCATCAGCCCGATATTCAATGAGAAATAGCTCAACAGCTCAGGTAACGGGGTGCCAAACAGTTTGCGCGAACTCTGCGCCAGCAGCTGCTGGGCCGCAGGATTGGCAAAGTGCACCGCCAGGTCGTCATCGACCAGTAAGATACTGTTGATAAGAGAGTTAAGGATCTGCCCAGCATCGGGCAGTGTGCCTGTTGCCATTCGACAGTCTCCTGAAAAAGAGTGCACCAATTTAGTGCAGTATAGCTTTTTATCGGTAAAAAGCTCGCGAGATCAGCGTGTTGGTGGAGAAAAAAGCCCATCCTGAGATGGGCTGAAAGTTTCCACGGCAACAAAATATCCCGGGCATCCCGCGCCACAACACGACATACCCTGGATTTACAGCAAAATTAGACGCTGTAGTACAGTTCGAACTCAACCGGATGCGGAGTCATGCGTACGCGGTCGTTCTCTTCCAGACGCAGGGCGATGTAAGCATCGATAGCGTCATTAGTGAATACGCCGCCAGCTGTCAGGAACTCGCGGTCAGCATCCAGGGCCTGCAGGGCTTCTTCCAGAGAACCGGCAACCTGCGGGATCTCTTTCGCTTCTTCCGGCGGCAGGTCGTACAGGTTTTTGTCCATTGCTTCGCCCGGATGGATTTTGTTCTTGATACCATCGAGGCCAGCCATCAGCAGCGCCGCAAAGCACAGGTACGGGTTGGCAGCCGGGTCCGGGAAGCGCACTTCGATACGACGCGCTTTCGGAGAGGTCACCACCGGAATACGGATGGAGGCAGAGCGGTTACGGGCAGAGTAAGCCAGCATAACCGGCGCTTCGTAACCCGGGACCAGACGCTTGTAGGAGTTGGTGGTCGGGTTCGCCAGGGCGTTGATGGCTTTAGCGTGTTTGATTACGCCGCCGATGTAGAACAGCGCCTGCTCAGACAGACCTGCGTATTTGTCGCCGGAGAACAGGTTGGTGCCGTTCTTCGCCAGAGACATATGGCAGTGCATGCCGGAGCCGTTGTCGCCGAACATCGGTTTCGGCATAAAGGTCGCGGTTTTACCAAAGCGGTGAGCGACGTTGTGAACAACGTATTTGTAAATCTGAATTTCGTCCGCTTTTTTGGTCATGGTGTTGAAGCGGGTTGCCACTTCGTTCTGACCTGCGGTAGCCACTTCGTGGTGGTGAGCTTCAACAACCAGGCCCATCTCTTCCATGATCATACACATGGTGGAACGGATATCCTGAGAAGAGTCTACTGGCGGAACCGGGAAGTAACCCCCTTTCACGCCCGGACGGTGACCTTTGTTACCGCCTTCGTATTTGGTGGAGGAGTTCCACGCACCTTCGATGTCATCGATCGCGACATGGGAGCCGGAGATAGAGGCGCCGAAACGGATGTCGTCGAACAGGAAGAATTCTGGTTCTGGCCCAAACAGGACGGTGTCAGCGATGCCGGTGGCGCGCAGGTACTCTTCAGCGCGTTTCGCGATGGAGCGCGGGTCACGGTCATAGCCCTGCAGGGTGCCTGGCTCGAGGATATCGCAGCGGATGATCAGGGTCGGTTCTTCGTAGAACGGGTCAATGACCGCGGTGGAAGCGTCCGGCATCAGGACCATGTCAGATTCGTTGATACCTTTCCAGCCACCAATCGAGGAGCCATCAAACATTTTGCCTTCTTCGAAGAATTCGGCATTTACCTGATGAGACGGAATCGTGACGTGCTGTTCTTTACCTTTGGTATCGGTGAAGCGCAGATCGACAAACTTCACTTCGTGCTCGTTCAGCATCGTCAAAACGTGTTCAGCGGACATACTTAAACTCTCCCGGATTGGTCATTGTCGTCGTGGTAACGAAAACTTCATACTGCTTAAAAGTGGCGTTGTTGCCTTAAAAAATATAAAGCGAAATCTGTGCCAACTTTTAAATGCCCTATAAAACGCTGTATCATGCGCACCATAGTGCAAAAGGACTGCACCATGATGGAGATAATGCACCAAAATAGTGCCTCAGTGTGAACATTGAGCACCATTTTGGTGCAATTTTTGTTACGGTGCCCTTTTATCGCTCCGTGAAAGCGGTCACAAAGAAACTCTGCAATACTTGTTTGCGGAGGATGTTTGTGATCCTGTTCAGTCCTTCGCTTAATACGTGTACAATAACGCGCTATTTCTAATGCCTGAGGCAAAGTTGTGATCGAAAATCTGCGTAATATCGCCATCATCGCGCACGTTGACCATGGTAAAACTACCCTGGTTGACAAGCTGCTACAGCAATCCGGTACGTTCGACGCACGTACTGAAGCACAAGAACGTGTGATGGACTCCAACGATTTGGAGAAAGAGCGTGGGATTACCATCCTCGCGAAAAACACCGCAATCAAATGGAATGATTACCGTATCAACATCGTTGATACCCCAGGGCACGCCGACTTCGGAGGTGAAGTTGAGCGTGTTATGTCCATGGTTGACTCTGTGCTGCTGGTGGTAGATGCCTTTGATGGCCCGATGCCGCAAACGCGCTTCGTGACCAAAAAAGCTTTTGCCCACGGTCTGAAGCCGATCGTGGTCATCAACAAAGTTGACCGCCCGGGCGCGCGTCCGGACTGGGTTGTCGATCAGGTGTTCGACCTGTTCGTTAACCTCGACGCGACCGACGAACAGCTGGACTTCCCGATCGTTTACGCGTCCGCGCTGAACGGTATCGCGGGTCTGGACCACGAAGACATGGCTGAAGACATGACCCCGCTGTACCAGGCGATTGTCGATCGCGTGCCGGCGCCGGACGTTGACCTTGACGGTCCGCTGCAGATGCAGATCTCCCAGCTGGACTACAACAACTACGTTGGCGTCATCGGCATCGGCCGCATCAAACGCGGTAAAGTGAAGCCGAACCAGCAGGTCACTATCATCGATAGCGAAGGCAAAACCCGTAACGGTAAAGTCGGTAAAGTACTGACCCACCTGGGTCTTGAGCGTATCGAGAGCGACGTAGCTGAAGCTGGCGACATCATCGCGATCACCGGTCTGGGCGAGCTGAACATCTCCGACACCATCTGCGACCCGCAGAATGTCGAAGCGCTGCCGGCCCTGTCCGTCGATGAACCGACCGTTTCCATGTTCTTCAACGTCAACACCTCTCCGTTCTGCGGTAAAGAAGGTAAGTTCGTTACCTCTCGCCAGATTCTGGACCGCCTGAACAAAGAGCTGGTGCACAACGTGGCGCTGCGCGTTGAAGAAACCGAAGACGCTGATGCGTTCCGCGTTTCCGGCCGTGGTGAACTGCACCTGTCCGTTCTGATTGAAAACATGCGTCGTGAAGGTTTCGAGATGGCGGTTTCCCGTCCGAAAGTTATCTTCCGTGAAATCGACGGCCGTAAACAAGAGCCGTTCGAGAACGTGACGCTGGACGTCGAAGAGCAGCACCAGGGTTCTGTTATGCAGGCGCTGGGCGAGCGTAAAGGCGACCTGAAAAACATGAATCCGGACGGAAAAGGCCGCGTACGTCTCGACTACGTGATCCCAAGCCGCGGTCTGATCGGCTTCCGTTCAGAGTTCATGACCATGACCTCCGGTACCGGTCTGCTGTACTCCACCTTCAGCCACTACGACGACGTTCGTCCGGGCGAAGTGGGCCAGCGTAACAACGGCGTGCTGATCTCCAACGGTCAGGGTAAAGCGGTAGCGTTCGCCCTGTTCGGTCTGCAGGATCGCGGTAAGCTGTTCCTCGGTCACGGTGCGGAAGTTTACGAAGGCCAGATCATCGGTATTCACAGCCGTTCTAACGACCTGACGGTAAACTGCCTGACCGGTAAGAAACTGACCAACATGCGTGCGTCCGGTACTGACGAAGCCACGGTTCTGGTTCCGCCGGTTAAGATGACCCTGGAGCAGGCTCTGGAGTTCATCGATGACGACGAACTGGTAGAAGTCACTCCGACCTCTATCCGTATCCGTAAACGTCACCTGACCGAGAACGACCGTAAACGCGCAATGCGCGGTGCAAAAGAAGAGTAATTTATTCTTCTTGTTGTTCGTAAAACCCCGCCTCTCCGGCGGGGTTTCTTTTTTTGATTCCTGCATCACACGCCAATAGTCAAATCCTGCCTTTCCCGCTAAAGTTAATTTTCCACGGCGCGGAAGGAGACGAAAATGCTCTATATCTTTGATTTAGGTAATGTGATTGTCGACATTGACTTCAACCGGGTATTGGGGGCCTGGAGCGATTTAACCCGCATCCCGCTGGCGACGCTGAAGCAGCATTTCACCATGGGAGAGGCATTCCATCAGCATGAGCGCGGCGAGCTCAGCGATGAAGATTTTGCCGCCGCCATGTGCCATGAAATGAATATGTCCCTCAGCTATGAGCAGTTTGCTCACGGCTGGCAGGCGGTGTTTGTCGCGCTGCGTCCGGAAGTGATTGCGATCATGCAAAAACTGCGTGCCCAGGGCCATCGCGTGGTGGTGCTCTCCAATACCAATCGTCTTCACACCACGTTCTGGCCGGATGAATACCCGGAAGTGCGCGCTGCCGCCGATCGCATCTATCTGTCTCAGGAGATGGGAATGCGTAAGCCTGAAGCGCAAATTTATCAGCGAGTACTGGAAGAAGAGGGTTTTTCCGCCGCAGATACGGTCTTTTTTGATGATAACGTCGATAATATAGCAGGGGCTAACCGGTTGGGGATCACCAGTATTCTGGTGACCGGGAAGAAGACCATCCCTGACTATTTCGCGAAACAGCTATGCTAAGAACCGTTCATCAAAAATTACTCCACCATACCCGGCCGCTGCTGGCGTGGCTTAAGCTGCTGTGGCGGCGTATTGATGAAGACCATATGACCACCCTGGCGGGGAACCTCGCCTATGTGTCATTACTGTCCCTGGTGCCGCTGATTGCCGTCGTGTTCGCGCTGTTTGCGGCCTTCCCCATGTTCTCGGAAGTCAGCGTGCAGATCCGCCATTTTATCTTCGCCAATTTTATTCCGGCGACCGGGGATGTGATCCAGGGATATATCGAGCAGTTCGTCGCCAATTCCAGCCGCATGACCGCCGTAGGCGCCTTTGGCCTGATCGTGACCTCGCTGCTGCTGATGTACTCGATCGACAGCGCGCTAAACACCATCTGGCGCAGCACGCGCAGCCGGCCCAAAGTTTACTCCTTTGCGGTCTACTGGATGATCCTGACCCTTGGTCCGCTGCTGGCGGGCGCCAGCCTGGCGATCAGTTCCTATCTGCTGTCGCTGCGCTGGGCAAGCGACCTGGACGGCGTAATTGATAATCTGCTCCGCCTTTTCCCGCTGATCCTCTCCTGGGCAGCATTCTGGCTGCTCTACAGTATTGTACCCACCACCCAGGTGCGTAACCGCGACGCGGTGATCGGGGCGCTGGTGGCGGCGCTGCTGTTCGAGGCAGGTAAAAAAGCGTTTGCCCTCTATATCACCACCTTTCCGTCCTATCAGCTCATTTATGGCGTGATTTCGGTGGTGCCGATTTTGTTCGTCTGGGTGTACTGGACCTGGTGTATCGTCTTGCTTGGCGCTGAAATTACTGTCACTCTCGGTGAATACCGCAAACTTAAAACAG
Source organism: Klebsiella sp. V115_8 (assembly GCF_029967715.1). Taxonomy (NCBI): domain Bacteria; kingdom Pseudomonadati; phylum Pseudomonadota; class Gammaproteobacteria; order Enterobacterales; family Enterobacteriaceae; genus Klebsiella; species Klebsiella sp. V115_8. The sequence continues at coordinate 80,187 of NZ_JASCAR010000039.1, read as the reverse complement.
AAGAAACAGAACAACCATGATTGCATTAATTCAACGCGTATCCCGTGCAAGCGTTACCGTGGCGGACGAAGTGACGGGCGAAATTGGCCCAGGGCTTCTGGTGCTGCTGGGGGTCGAAAAAGACGATGATGAACAAAAAGCGAATCGCCTCTGCGAGCGCGTGCTGGGCTACCGCATCTTCAGCGATGCGGAGGGGAAAATGAACCTGAATGTTCAGCAGGCGGGCGGCAGCGTGCTGGTGGTTTCGCAATTTACGCTGGCGGCCGATACCGAGCGGGGGATGCGGCCGAGCTTCTCGAAAGGTGCTGCTCCGGACCGCGCTGAGGCGCTGTATGAGTATTTTGTCGCCCGCTGTCGCCAGCAGGAAATGAACACCCAGACCGGAAGATTCGCTGCGGATATGCAGGTTTCTTTGGTCAATGATGGTCCCGTGACCTTTTGGTTGCAGGTATGACCCAGCTTCCGGGCAGGCTGCGGGTAACAAAAGAGAGTACGACTATGTATCACCTTCGTGTACCGCAAACAGCAGAAGAGTTAGAGAGCTACTATCAGTTCCGTTGGGAAATGCTGCGTAAGCCGCTGCATCAGCCTAAGGGTTCGGAACGTGACGCCTGGGATGCGATGGCGCATCATCAGATGGTGGTGGATGAAGAGGGCAACCTGGTGGCCGTCGGCCGGCTATATATCAATGCGGAGAATGAAGCTTCCATTCGCTTTATGGCCGTTCATCCCTCGGTGCAGGATAAAGGGCTGGGTACGCTGATGGCGATGACCCTCGAGTCCGTCGCGCGTCAGGAAGGGGTTAAGCGGGTCACCTGTAGCGCTCGCGAAGATGCGGTGGAGTTTTTCGCCAAGCTCGGCTTTGTCAATCAGGGGGAGATTACTACCCCGACCACCACGCCGATCCGTCATTTCCTGATGATTAAACCGGTCGCGTCGCTGGACGACATTCTCCACCGCGGCGACTGGTGCGCGCAGCTACAGCAGGCGTGGTATCAGCATATCCCGCTGAGTGAAAAGATGGGCGTGCGCATTCAGCAGTACACCGGGCAGAAATTTATTACTACCATGCCGGAAGCGGGGAATCAGAATCCGCACCACACGCTGTTTGCCGGCAGCTTGTTCTCGCTCGCCACCTTAACCGGATGGGGGCTTATCTGGCTGATGCTGCGCGAGCGGCACCTGGGGGGCACCATCATTCTGGCGGATGCGCACATCCGCTACAGTCAGCCCATTAGCGGCCGTCCCAGCGCCATTGCCGACCTCGGTTCTCTGAGCGGCGATCTTGACCGTCTGGCGCGTGGGCGTAAAGCCCGCGTGCAAATGCAGGTGGAGCTTTTTGGCGACGATAAACAGGGCGCCGTATTCGAGGGGATCTACATCGTGCTGCCGGCGAAGCCCTTTGGCTCTTACGAAGAGGGCGGCAACGAGGAAGAGTAGCCCCGGGCGGTTATCGTCCTGGCGATGCTACGCGCCAGGCGATATCCCGCATGGCCTCTCGCGCGGCGCGGCTGATCCCCCCCAGCTGAAAGAAGCCGTGGATCACCCCCAGATAGCGCTGACAGGAACTCTCCACCCCTTGCGCCATCAGCCTTCGATGCAGCGCTTCGCCCTCGTCGCGTAAAGGATCGAACTCCGCCGTCAGAATATGCACCGGCGGCAAACCGTGAAAATCGTCGCGCCAGAGCGGACTGGCATCCGGATGGTTCGCCGGCGTCGAGGCGAGGTACATTTCATAGCCGCTCAGCAGCGTGTCCCGGGTAATCACATAGTCAGCGCCGTTGCTGACGTAGCTCGCCATGCTGGCGGTGGGGTCAAGCATGGGATAAATCAGAATCAGTTGCGCGGGTTGCCACGCCGTATTCGCTTTCAGGCGCAGGGCCGTTACCAGAGCGAGGTGCCCGCCGGCGCTGTCGCCAGCCAGGGTGATGCGTGATGCGTCAACGCCAAGCTGCTCCGCGTGTCGGTGGATAATCATGACACCTTGTTCTGCGTCATCGTGCGCCGCCGGAAAGGTATGCTCCGGCGCCAGGCGGTACTGCACGGCGATCACCCGGCAGCCGCTGAACCAGGCTAGCTGACGGAGCTGATTGTCGTGGGTGGCAAAGCCGCCGCTGACAAAACAGCCGCCGTGGTAGTAGATAAGTGTCGGCAACAAGCCGCTGGCGGTGGGCGGTGAAACGATGCGGAAGTTCATCCCCTCCAGCGTGATATCCACCACCCGCACTCTCGTTTCCATCTCCCCGGCGAGCACCGCGCTGGTGATATAGCCGGCTCTCCGATCATCAATATGTTGCTCGCGTGATGACGGACGCTCTGCCGCAATAAACGCCTCAACCAGCGAAGCAATCCCTTTTTCCAGCGCCATGTGAAGTTCCTTATACTGTTTTAATATCCAGTGTTATAGCCTGGGTTATGGCGAAAAGACAGACTTGATGAGATCGCCTTTACGTTCTGGAAAGCGGCTCGCAAAAATGCGTGTACGCCGGCCGAGGTGCTGGATACTGCGGTTTGGCACTTGTAATGTGTGACTGGTAGCTGTACGAGCCTGATTCGATTACTGTAAGCCAATGGCGTAGCAAGATGATCTTTATAGAAACGCATTGAAAGACCGGGTCGCAAGTGCTTCCCGGTTTGATGAGAACTTACTCCCCTTCGCCGGGGAACATGAACGGGTTTATTGAGCTTCTGGCGAAGCCTTCCTGCTCCATGCGGGCGTCGAGTACCAGGGATGCCAAATCGTCGGCGACGGCTTCGACTTTTGGATCCTTCTCCTGATACATAATCTTCAGGTAGGTTCCGCAGTCGCCACAGCTTTCAGCTTTCACCGCAGCCTGCTCGTTGTCCAGTGACCAGTAGTGCAGATCGCGGCTCTGTTCGCAATTGCTACATTTGACGCGTACCACGTGCCACTCGGTTTCGCACAGATTGCAGTGCAGATAGCGCAGCCCCTGGGTGGTACCGATCTGCACGATGCTGGAGACCGGCATCGAGCCGCACACCGGGCAGAACTGGCGCTGTTCGCCGTATTCGGCGCGCGCTTTCCCGGGGATCAGACTGGCCATCTGCGCCCAGTAGAGCGACAGCGCGGCCCAGATGAACGGCGCTTTATCGCTGCTGACCGAGGCGAAGTCGGAAGCAAACAGCGCGCTGGCCATCTGCTCCAGCTCCTGCTCAGAGGCTTTTTCCAGATTCTCAATCACCGCCAGCGCCGGGCCGCTCATCTCCGGCTTCAGCTCGGCAATCAGCGAGTGCAGCAGCTTGTGCCAGTGTTTGTCGCGCGGCAGGACGTGGATATCCAGCGGCGGCTTGCCCTGTTCGCTGGCCGCTTTAATGCGGGCGGTGAGATCCATCTGCAGCGGATGGTCGTACAGCACCACTTCCTGGGCATGGGCGATCAGCGCGGCAAAGCGCAGATAATCGCCCAGCGGGTTGTTGGCGGCCAGCTCGCGCAGGCGTTCAGCGCGGCGGTTATACAAATTTTTCAGTCTGGGGAACAGTAGCGGCGGAATGGCTTCCGCCGTGCGTTTCTCGCTCGAACCCAGCTCGTCTTGCGGGATTATGCGAATACTCATTCAGATGACTTTTCCTGTTTCTGGCGGACCTCTCGGTACCAGCGCGGGTGATGTTTCTTCGCCCACGTACTGGTGACCCAGCCTTCCACCATCGCGGTAATGGTGCCTTTCACCCAGAGGGCGGCGTAGATATGCACCATGATAACCACAATTAACGCCACTGCGGCAAATGAATGCAGCATCAGCGCAAATCGGATCACCGGGATTGAGAAAGCCGGCGCAAAATACGGACGCCAGATGATCACACCGCTCACCAGCAGCAGTACCAGGAAGATAATCGCCGCCCAGAATACGCATTTCTGGCCGAAGTTATAGCGCCCGGTATCGCCTACCTCCTCGTTGACGACGATCTTACGAATATTCTTCGCCCAAAAGATATCATCCCGATTGATTAGGTTGTGGTGCCAGTAACGGAAAAACATGATGATGAACGACGCGAACATCACCACCCCGACGAATGGGTGGAGAATTCGCGCCAGCTGCGGCGTGCCGAGGATATGCATCAGCCAGTTAAAGGACGGGAAGAAAAAGCCTAACCCGCTTACCGCCGCCAGGATGAAGCAGAAGGCGGTGACCCAGTGGTTGATGCGTTCCGGCGCCGTGTAGCGCACGATGGTGTCACGTCGTTTCATTTGCGCACCTCGTCTTTCTCTTCATGCAGGTTGTCCTCTTCCTCTTCCGCGCGGTTCGGACCGACGCCGACGTAGTGGAAGATACTGGCTGCGAAGGTCGCGGCGAAGCCGACGGCCGCCAGCGGTTTCCAGATGCCTTTCCAGAACTTGACGGTCTGGCTGATCTCCGGGTTTTCCGGCAGGCCGTGGTACAGATTCGGCTTGTCGGCATGGTGCAGCACGTACATGACGTGGGTGCCGCCGACGCCGGCCGGATCGTACAGGCCCGCATTGTCGTAACCGCGGGTTTTCAGCTCAGCCACGCGCTCGCCGGCCAGCGTTTTCATATCCTCTTTGGAGCCAAAGTGGATGGCGCCGGTTGGGCAGGTTTTCACGCAGGCCGGTTCCTGGCCGACGGTGACGCGGTCTACGCACAGGGTACATTTGTAGACGCGGTTGTCTTCCGGGTTCAGACGCGGCACATCGAAAGGGCAGCCGGCGATACAGTAACCGCAGCCGATGCACTGCTCGGACTGGAAATCGACGATGCCGTTGGCGTACTGAATGATCGCGCCTTCTGACGGGCAGGCCTTCAGGCAGCCCGGATCGGCGCAGTGCATGCAGCCATCTTTGCGGATGAGCCATTCCAGCTTGTCGTTTTGCTCCACTTCCGAGAAGCGCATTACCGTCCATGACTTGGCGGTCAGGTCCGCCGGGTTGTCATACACCCCGACGTTGTGACCGACTTCATCACGAATATCGTTCCATTCGGAGCAGGCCACCTGACAGGCTTTGCAGCCGATACAGGTGGTGACGTCGATAAGCTTCGCCACCTCCTGCTGGTGGTCCCGCGCCTGAGGCGCGGGGGTGAAACCGTTAGTCGCGGAACGACGAATAATATCTTGCGATTGATAAGCCATAAGTCGTCTCCGTTACACCTTTTCCACGTTCACGAGGAAAGCTTTGAACTCCGGCGTCTGCGTGTTCGCATCACCGACGAACGGCGTCAGGGTATTGGCAATAAAGCCTTTTTTCGCCACGCCCTCATAGCCCCAGTGAATAGGAATGCCGATGGTATCGATATCCTTACCGTCCACTTTCAGCGTGCGAATACGTTTGGTCACCACCGCCTTGGCCTTGATGTAGCCGCGGTTGGAGGAGACCTTGACGGTATCGCCATGGCTGATGCCAAGCTTATTCGCCAGTTTTTCACCGATCTCCACAAACTGCTCCGGCTGCGCGATGGCGTTAAGCAGCGCGTGCTTGGTCCAGTAGTGGAAGTGTTCGGTCAGGCGGTAAGTGGTGCCGACGTACGGGAATTTCTCCGCTTTGCCCATCTGCTCGAGATCGCCTTTGAAGACGCGAGCGGCCGGGTTAGAGACCACGTTCGGGTGCAGCGGGTTAGTCCCGAGCGGCGTTTCAAACGGCTCGTAGTGTTCCGGGAACGGTCCTTCCGCCATCTTATCGATAGCGAACAGACGGCCCATCCCTTCCGGCTGCATGATAAACGGACCGACGTCGCTGCCAGGCGCGGCGGCGCTGTAGTCCGGAATATCCACGCCGCCCCATTTCGCGCCGTCCCACTTCAGCAACTGACGTTTAGGATCCCACGGTTTACCCTGTGGGTCCGCGGAGGCGCGGTTATACAGGATGCGGCGGTTGAGCGGCCATGCCCAGGCCCAGCCCAGCGTATTGCCCAGACCGGACGGATCGGCGTTATCGCGGCGCGCCATCTGGTTGCCTTCCGGCGTCCAGCTGCCGGCGAAGATCCAGCAGCCGCTGGAGGTCGTGCCGTCGTCGCGTAGCTGTGCGAAGGAGCTCAGCTGCTGCCCTTTCTTGACGATCACCGCGCCGGTCGCCGGGTCGGTAATATCCGCCAGCGCTTTACCGTTGCTTTCCATCGCCACTTCTTCCGACGCCGGCTCATGCGGTGTGGAGTAATTCCACGTCATGTTGAGCACTGGCTCTGGCGCCGGGCCACCCTCTTCGGCATACATCTTACGCAGGCGAGTGAAGATACCGGCGAGGATTTCGCCATCGGTGACAGCGATCCCCGGGGCGTCCGCGCCTTTCCAGTGCCACTGCAGCCAGCGGCCGGAGTTGACGATAGACCCGTTCTCTTCGGCGAAGCAGGTGGACGGCAGACGGAACACTTCGGTCTGGATTGTCGACGGGTCAACATCGTTCGACTCACCGTGGTTTTGCCAGAAGGTGGACGTTTCGGTATTGAGCGGGTCGATGGTCACGAGGAACTTCAGCTTCGACAGGGAAGCGACGACCTTGTTTTTGTTCGGGAACGAGGCGACCGGGTTAAAGCCCTGGCAAATATAGCCATTCACTTTGCCCTGATTCATCATCTCGAAGTACTGCAGAACGTCGTAGCTCTTATCCCACTTCGGCAGCCAGTCAAAGCCCCAGCTGTTTTCTGCTGTCGCTTTATCGCCGAAGAAGGCTTTCATCATGGAGACGAAAAACTTCGGATAGTTGCCCCAGTAGTTGACCTGGTCTTTCAGCAGCGGCTTCGGCGTGTTAGCCGTCAGGTAGGTCTGCAGGTCGGCCTGTTTTTCGTTAGGCAGCGACATGTAGCCCGGCAGGCTGGTAGAGAGCAGGCCGAGGTCGGTCAGACCCTGGATATTGGAGTGGCCGCGCAGGGCGTTGACGCCGCCGCCTGCCATCCCCATATTGCCGAGCAGCAGCTGGATCATCGCCATGGTGCGGATGTTCTGCGCGCCGATGGAGTGCTGGGTCCAGCCGAGAGCGTACAGGAACGACGCGGTTTTATCCGGCGCGCTGGTTTCGGCAATGTATTCACAGACTTTGAGGAAGTCGGCCTTCGGCGTACCGCAGATGTTTTCGACCACATCCGGGGTATAACGGGAAACGTGCTGCTTCAGCAGGTTCCAGACGCAGCGCGGATGTTGCAGCGTGGTATCGCGTTTGGCGAAGCCGTTTTCGTCCAGCTCATAGTTCCAGCTGGTTTTGTCATACTGGCGTTTTTCTGCGTTATAGCCGCTGAACAGCCCGTCGTCGAAGCTGTAGTCCTCACGCACGATCAGGCTGGCGTTGGTGTAGGCTTCGGTGTATTCGCGGTTGAATTTTTCGTTATTCAGCAGGTACAGGATCACGCCCGACAGGAAGGTAATGTCGGTACCGGAACGAATCGGGGTATAGAAATCAGCCACCGACGCTGTACGCGTGAAGCGCGGATCGATAACGATGAGTTTGGCACCGTTATGGATTTTGGCTTCCATCGCCCAGCGGAATCCCACCGGATGCGCTTCAGCGGCGTTACCGCCCATCACCACGACCAGGTTGGCGTTCTTAATATCCACCCAGTGGTTGGTCATCGCACCGCGACCAAATGTTGGAGCAAGACTTGCTACCGTTGGTCCGTGTCAGACACGCGCCTGGTTATCCACCGCCAGCATCCCGAGGGCGCGGGTGAATTTTTGCGTTAAATAGCCGGTTTCGTTACTGGAAGCGGAGGCGCACAGCATCCCGGTGGTCAACCAGCGGTTGACGGTGGTGCCGGCGTCGTTTTGCGCGATAAAGTTGGCGTCGCGGTCCTCTTTCATCAGCTTCGCGATGCGATCGAACGCTTCGTCCCAGCTGATTTGCTGCCATTTATCGGAGCCTGGCGCGCGATATTCCGGGAATTTCAGGCGGCTTTCAGAATGGATAAAGTCCACCAGACCGGCCCCTTTCGGGCAGAGCGCACCACGGTTAACCGGATGATCCGGATCGCCTTCGATATGGAAAATGGATGCTTTGGCGTTTTTTGCGCCGTCGCCGAGGCTATACATCAACAGCCCACAGCCGACAGAACAGTATGTGCAGGTGTTACGGGTTTCGCGTGTGCGCAGCAATTTGTACTGCCGTGTCTCCGCGAGCGCAGTTGCCGGGGCAAAGCCCAGCGCTGCTGCCGTGGTTCCCGCCATACCGCCAGCGCAGATCTTAAAGAACTGCCTTCTGCTGACCTGCATGGTTCGCTCCTTGTTTCGACATTGTCACATGTAGTTATTTGCTTTGCGGTGAAGGCCGCAAAGGTTCAGAATTAGGGCATATTTCCCTCATTCCTGAAGGGATAAAAACAGAATACCACATTGTGTGTATGCCTGTTCCAATACGGTTAAAGCAAAGTGAACAAGAAGCCTCTCGAACAAATCGAAAATGTGACGAACATCACAGGATATCGCCGGGTCTCCCTCTGGAAGCGCGAGGATCTGCAACACCCTCAGCCAGATGAGTTAGCGGAAGAGGTCCCCGTCGCGCTGGTCTACAACGGTATCTCCCACGTAGTGATGATGGCCACGCCGAAAGACCTCGAGCAATTCGCCGTCGGCTTCTCCTTATCCGAAGGGATTATTGAGCATCGGCGGGAGATTTTCGGCATGGACGTGGTGTCGATGTGCAACGGCCTTGAGGTGCAGATTGAACTCTCCAGCCGGCGTTTTATGGGGCTCAAAGCCCGGCGACGCGCGCTGGCCGGGCGCACCGGCTGCGGGGTATGCGGCGTCGAGCAGCTCAATGATATTGGTAAGCCGGTCCAGCCGCTGCCGTTCACCCAGACGTTCGATCTCGCCAACCTCGACCAGGCTCTGGCGCATCTTAACGACTTTCAACCGATCGGCCGACTCACCGGCTGCACCCACGCGGCCGCCTGGGTCCGGTCGACGGGCGAACTGGCGGGCGGTTTTGAAGACGTCGGCCGGCATGTGGCGCTGGATAAACTGCTCGGCCGGCGGGCGGAAATCGGCGAGGGCTGGCTGCCTGGCGCCGCGCTGGTATCCAGCCGCGCCAGCTATGAAATGGTGCAGAAAGCCGCGATGTGCGGCGTCGAGATCCTGTTCGCGGTATCAGCAGCTACCACCTTAGCGGTGGAAGTCGCCGAGCGCTGCAACCTGACGCTGGTGGGCTTTTGCAAGCCGGGCAGGGCGACGATCTACACCCACCCGCAGCGTTTGAATGCGGGTTAAAATTTGATCAGTAAATTTGAACAATGACAGCAAATCCTTCCGCTTTTTGTTTGGTGATGTGCGGGCTACTATTTAACACATCAAGGCACAACGCCTTATCTAAACAACTAAATGAAAGGGTTTATCTCATGAAAAGCATCAAAACTTTTGTCGCAGTAATCGCTATGGCCGCCTCTTTTGCTTCCTTCGCTGCTGAAACCGTCACCGCTACCGCGACAACGATGGACGGCGCGGAAGCGAAAATCGCCGCTCAGGCCCAGGCTGCTGGCGCTTCGTCTTACAAAATTACCGAAGCGTTTACCGGCAACCGCGTGCATATGACTGCGGAACTGAACAAATAAGCGTAACGCTACTGTCGAAAGAGCGCCTCAGGGCGCTTTTTTTGTTTCCGCTTTGGCAAAAAACAGCCACTATTTCCCACCGCCGCGAAAAAAATGTGGCAGTACTCACGTTTCCGTTCTTTTCTTAAATCCCCATTATTACCGCAAATAAAACATCTTCAATGCTGAATATCTCGATGTTTTAACGCTATGAAATATAAAGATATTAAAACCAGAAAGCGATGAAGATCACTCTCTTTTAATGAGATGTTTATCACAAAAATAAGCGTGATATCACTCCTGTCAACTATTCACGGACCTAATTTAATACGCATTATGTGATCTCCATTGCAAATAGAAGTCTTGCAGTCAGGGAAAAATGTCGTCAGGCAAATGAGCGAGGAAGCGTCATGAAAATTGGCATCGTTATTAGCGGCGGGGATGTTTCGGGAATGAATAATTTTATATTCCAGATTGCCAGGCAGGCTGATGCCGAGATCACCCTGTTTAATGGCGGTATTCCTGGTCTGCTGGAGAAAAATCATCAGGATATCGCGTGGCGCGATCTGGTTGATTTCTCTATTACCGCTGTGCCGATCATTACCTCCGGACGCACCAGTCGCAAACTGCAGCGCAGCGAATATGAAATGATTGCTAAAAAACTTAAATCGTTGCGTATTGATGTGCTTATTATGGCCGGGGGGGATGGCAGCCTGCAGTTTCTCAATACCCTAAGTGAATTTGATATTAATTGCTTTGGCGTGGGAATGACTATCGATAATGATGTGTATGGTAGTGATTATACGATTGGTTTTTCCACGGCCTGCGAGCAGATTATTAAAGAAGTCTCCCGTTTAAGAAATACCGGAAGAGCGCTGCCGGGGCGGGTTTTTATGGTTGAGATATTAGGAGGTTATTGTGGAGAACTAACGTTACAGTCCGCCATTAAATGCAATGCGGATATTGCCCTGATCCCGGAGGCGCAGATGCCGCTGGCCATGCTTGCGGAACGGATTACCCGGAAGCTGAGCATGCAGAACAGCGTCGTTATCCTCTGCTCAGAAGGCTACACCAAAGAGTACTCTCCCGGCTTTCAGGGAGCGATTGATACCATGATCAAACAGCTGGAACCGCAAATTGGCGTCCGTATCCGTAAAACGATTGTCGGCTATGGCTTACGCAGCGGTGAACCGACCTGTGAAGAGATTTATCAGGGCACCATTATGGCCAGTGAGGTGGTTCGCTGTATTCAGTCAGGTATGAAAAATAAAGCCATAATAATTAATTCCAGTAATAAACCTATTCCGATTGATTTAGTCAGTATGAAAAAACGTCTGGTCGATACTGAAGGACATCATTATAAACTTGCCAAGCAACTCAATATTATTTGAGGAGACCCTCCATGCTGAAAATTTTATGCGTATGTGGCTGCGGCCTCGGTTCAAGCTTTGCCATTGAAATGACGGCGAAGGCAGTTTTAAAAAAGCTGGAAATTCCCGCTCATATTGAACACACCACCGTATCCGAAGCCGGAGCCTTTAAATCGGATATGATTTTGACGCAAAAAACCTTTGCCGACATCTTAACCGCCGATGCCACTGAAGAGGAAATTAAACGCGTCGTGGTGCTCAATAAACTTACGGATAAAGAGGAAATTGAAACCAAAATCGTCGCATTCTTAAAAGAACGTCATCTGAAGGTGGCTGATTATGAATAGCTTCGTTGCGTTTATCGTTAAGGATTTACTTGGTCAGGCATCTATTCTTATTGCTTTTATTGCCATGCTTGGCCTGATCCTGCAAAAGAAATCCCCGGGCAAAACCGCGGAAGGGACGTTTAAAACGCTGCTCGGCTTCTTAATTATGATGGCCGGGATCAACATCATTGTCGCCACGCTAACCTTCCTCAACGATATTTTCACCCAGGGGTTTGGCATGAAGGGCTACATTACCGATGTGGCCGCCATCGCCGGGTTAGCGAATCGGGAATTAGGTTCGGAAGTGGCGCTGACGCTGCTGGTGATCTTTGCCGTCAATATAATTATCGCCCGTCTGACGCCGCTAAAATATATTTTCCTGACCGGTCAGGCGCTGCTGTGGATGGCGACGATCGGCGCCGTGATTGGCTATAAATCCGGGCTCACCGGCGTACCGCTGATTTTAACCGGGGGCATCTTCGGCGGCGTGATGGCGGTGTTAATGCCGGCCCTGGCGCAGCCGGTGGTCAGGCGCATAACCGGGTCTGACGACGTAGCCCTGGGGCACTTCTGTACCATCGGTTATCTGGTGCAGGCCGCCGTCGCGAAGGTCGTCGGCAAAGGTTCCCGCTCCACGGAAGATCTCGAGCTGCCTGATAACTTTAAGTTTCTGCAGGATACCTATCTGGCCATGGCGGTGGTGATGGTGCCGATGTATCTCATCCCGGCTATCGCGGCAGGCCCGCAGTACATCGCGCAGTTCTCCGGCGGGATTAACTACCTGATGTATGCCTTTATGCAGTCCATTCAGTTTGTCGCCGGGGTTTTTGTCCTCTATAGCGGCGTGCGTTTATTGCTCAATGAGCTGGTGCCGGCCTTTCGCGGTATCGCGATGCGTATTGTTCCGGATGCGAAGCCGGCTCTCGATTGCCCGGTACTGTTTCCTTATGCGCCGAATGCGGTGATTGTCGGATTTCTGGCGACGACCGTCGGCTCGATTATCGGCATGCTGGTCTTCCCAATGTTCGGTCTGGCGATGATCCTCCCCGGGCTGTTAACCAACTTTTTCGCCGGCGGCACGGCAGGGGTATTTGGCAACGCGCTGGGCGGACGCCGCGGGGCAATGATCGGCGGGGTTATTCACGGTCTGTTTATCACGTTTCTGCCGGCCATTCTGGTGCCCATGCTGGAGAGTTACGGCTTTACGGGCGTCACCTTCAGCGACTCTGACGTCATCAGCTCGGGTCTGGTATTAGGCCACGCCTTCCAGAATAACTGGCTCTTTGTCGCCTTATTTATTGTGTTTGTCGCCGCACTGGCATGGTTTGTCAACGGGAAATCCGCTAAGCCGAAAGGGGAAAATGTTCATGAGTCTGTATAATTTCAATGAGATTTTAAAAATCGCCCAAGAGAGAAATTTTAAAGCGATTGGCTCGTTTAACTTGCACTGTATTGAGATGCTACCGGCATTTTTCAAAGCCGCGCAAAACAGCCACAGCCCGTTAATGATCCAAATTTCAACCGGGACCGCGGAGTACCTCGGCTATCGTTTGCTGGTCGACGCCGTGCGTTCATTAGCGGACAGTGAAAATATTCCAACCTGTCTGCATCTTGACCACTGCTCAGATATTAAGGCCATCGAGACGGCAATGAACGCGGGCTTTTCGTCGGTGATGTACGACGGCTCACATTTAAGCCTTGAGGAAAATATCGGTAATACGCGAATAGTGGTGGAGATGGCCCGCCCGCGCAATATTACGGTAGAAGGCGAACTGGGGGCGATCGGCGGGTCAGAGGATGGAAAAGCGGTGGCGGCGGAAGATATCTGCTTTACCACCGTCGAAGACGCGAAACGCTTTGTGGAGGAGACCCAGGTCGATATGCTGGCCGTCTCGGTGGGCACTGTGCATGGCCTCTACACCGGTAAAGCGCAGATACAGCACCAGCGGCTGAAACAGATTAGCGCGGCGACCGGCGTGCCGCTGGTACTGCACGGCGGTACCGGCGTCAGCGATGAGGATATGCGGCTGGCCGTCACCGAAGGGATTAATAAAGTGAACGTCGGGACGGAAATGAACGTGCAGTGGGTTGACCGCTGTAAAACGACGTTTGAGAAAGGGAAAGTGAATGACAGCGTACGGAAATTCTTAATTCCCGCCAACCAGGCTGTCACTGATGTCTTAATGGAAAAAATGGCGTTATTTAAATAACGTTTTCTCCGTCACTCTCTATTTCGTTGCCCTGTCTTCCGCCAGGGAGGGAACTTGCTATGTTTGAATCATTGAAAACGTTGTGGAAAAAAGAGCAAACCCCGCTGCAGGATTATAATCAACAGTCCCGTCAGTTGGCGGAGGAGATTGCCAGGCTGGAAGGCGAACTACAGCGCCAGCCTGGCAATAGCGAGGTGCAAAAAACATTGATGCTGACTTACAACCGGGCGCTATCCATATATGCCAAAAGCACCACCCACCGGCAGGATATTGATACGCTGTTTCTGCAGATTGATAATTTACGCAATATTATTCGCCGCAATATTTAGGAATACAGAATGACCATAAAAGAACTGCTTATTGAGGCCGATGCCATTCAGGTTGGCGTTGTGGAGTCCGACTGGCAGCGGGTAATAAAGCTGGCTGCCCGCCCGCTGGAGGCAAAAGGCTTTATTTCGACCGAATATAGCCAGGCGGTGATCGACAATACCCTGAACCATGGCGCCTATTACGTTTTCGATGAAGGTATTGCTATCCCCCATGCCCGACCCGAGTGCGGCGTCAGACGCAACTGCTTTAGCCTGGTGCTGTTGGAAAAGCCGATTCCCTTTGCAGACAGTGAAAAGGCCGACATCGTCATTATGTTTGGCGCCCGGGATAGCAATGCGCATATCGAGGAGGGGATCCGCTCCATCGTCGCGCTGCTGGATAACAATGACACGATGGCCAAACTGCGGATGGCCCGCAGCCGGGAGGAGGTTGTCGCATTACTATGAACAGACATCTGACCCCAGTCTGCAAAACGGCTATTTTAATCAACGGCATTCCGGCTTCGGGGAAGAGTACCATCACCCGTTTGCTGGCGGAGACCTTCAGCCTGCCGGTATTGACGATCGACGGCATCAAAGAGCCGTTTATGGCGCGTCTGGCCCCGGTCGACCGGCCAATGAATCGCCAACTGGGCTGCGCGGCGTATGAGGTGATCTGGTCGATTGTCGGCGCATCGCCTGCCAGCATGGTCTGGTTGATCGACGCCTGGTTCGGCTTCCAGCCCCGGGAGACCTTGCAAAAATTGCTGCAGCAGGCGGGCGTGGAGCAGGTGATTGAGATCTGGAACCATATCTCCCCCGAGCTGGCGGTCGCGCGCTATGCCTCGCGGCTGGCGACGCGGTCGCCGGGCCACCCCGGCGAAGAGTATCTGCCGGAGCTGGCCCAGCTGGCCGGGCGTGCGCAGCCTATGTCTTTAGGGCCCCTTCTGACGATAGACCAGCGGCGCCCGCTGGAGATAACGCCGGTTATTCACTGGCTTGAAGGCACAATTAGCGGACAACGCACCGGCCTGGCGAATTTCGCATACCCGTCCTAGGGCATACCCGCCAGCCGCAGTAGCGCCGTCACCACCGCCGCGGCGATAATTACGCCGATCAGCGGCACCTTGCGCCAGGCGAGGAACACCGCGACGGCAACGCCCAGAACGCGCGCCATGCCGGCGAAATGCGCGCCTTCATAGAAAGTGGTGGCCAGGGCGACGGAAAAAAGCAGCACCGTCGCCGCATCGGAAAGCAGCGCCTGCGAGCGCTCGGAAAAGGCCAGCCGATTACCAAGCTTCGCGCCGCCAAGACGCATCAGATAGGTTCCCAGCGACAGGATGGCGATACCGGCGATAAACAGCGTCATATTGCCCATTATTTTTTCCTCGACAGTAAACCAAACAGCGAGAGCAGCACCGGCAGCCCGGTAGGCGCAAACGGCACGGCGGCAAGCGCCAGCGCGGCGCCGCTGGCGGCGCGGATCAGCGTGGTACGGTTTTTAAAGGCCGGGATCACCAGCGCCAGCAGGATTGCCGGGAAGACCGCATCAAGCCCGATGGTCTCCGGCGCCGGCAGCAGTTTGCCGACGGCGGCGCCGGTGAGCGTACCCAAAGGCCAGATCAGCGCCACGCCGGCGCCGCACAGCCAGTAGGCCGCTTTGCGCTGCGCGGGGGTGGGCTGCGACAAGCCAAAGACCACGCTCTCGTCGTTCATAATGTGGCACCCGATAAAGCTTAAGGCGCGCTGACCCACCAGTTCACGCACGGTCACCCCGAAAGGGATATGACGCGCGTTGACTAACAGGCCGGCGGCGGCGGCGGCCAGTGGGCTACCGCCGCTGGCGACAATGCCGATAAACATAAATTCAGAGGCGCCCGCCAGCACGGACACCGAAAGCACGAGCGGCACCCATAAGGGGAAGCCGTAAGCCACCGCCAGCGACCCATAGGACATGCCCACCACCCCGACGGCGAGGCAAACTAAAGCAATCGCTTTTATCGTGTCTCCGCTGAGACTGGAGAGGGTTTGTTTCATATCACTTAGCCATATCGAACGAATTTCCATTATAATGAACACATAATGATCGTTTTTCAAGGCGAACGAATCGTTCGATATAAAAAACAAAGGGGCGGGTATGACACAGCCAATCAGCGTTATCGCCAAAAGTCTGGTGCGGGAGCGGGCGCGGACCGGGCTTTCGCTGGCGGAAGTCGCGCGTCGGGCGGGTATCGCCAAATCCACGCTATCGCAACTGGAGTCCGGCAACGGTAATCCTAGTCTGGAAACGCTGTGGTCGCTCTGCGTGGCGCTGGATATTCCATTTGCCCGGCTGCTTGAGCCGCAGGTGAACAAAACGCAGGTGATCCGCCGCGGCGAGGGGACAAAAGTGGTGGCGGAGCAGGCGAACTATCAGGCTATTTTGCTGGCCGCCTGCCCGCCCGGCGCGCGTCGGGACATCTATTTGCTGCTCACCCAGCCCGGCGCCGACCGCATTTCGCATCCGCATCCGCCAGGGTCAGTGGAACATATTATCGTCACTCAGGGGCGCGCGCGGGTAGGATTGACGTCGGCGCCGGAAGAGCTCGGCGAGGGCGACTATATCTGCTACCCGGCGGATCAGGAGCATGTGTTTCAGGCCCTGGAGCCGGATACGCAGGCGCTGCTGATCGCTGAGCAAAACTGACATCGCACCGGCGGGCGTCGCGCTCTCGCTGGACGCCATAGCCGTATTGCGGGACACTAGCCGCATTCTTCCGCGAAGACAGGCATACCTATGTCGCTGAAAGCCATTGCTAAAGAACTTGGGATCTCGGTTACGACCGTCAGCCGCGCGTTAAACGGCTATGATGATGTGTCGCAGGAGACCCGTGCTCGCGTCGAGGCTGAAGCGCAGCGTCGCGGATATCGGCCAAACACGTTCGCGCGTCGCCTGAAAATGGGCAAAATCGACGCCGTTGGCCTCGTGTTCCCGGTGCGCCCCGCGCCGCTGAATAACAACGTCTTTCTCGAAATGGTGGGAGAAATCAGCCACGAACTGGCGCGCTATGAGATTGATTTACTGCTGATCGCCGATGATGAACAGGCCGATAAGCACGGGTATATGCGCATGGTGCAGAGCCGTCGCGTCGATGCGCTGATCGTCGCGCATACCCTGGACGACGACCCGCGCCTGATTCAGCTGCTCTCTTCCGGCTTTCCTTTCCTCGCGCTGGGCCGTAGCCGCCTGCCGCAGCCCTACGCCTGGTTTGATTTCGATAACCAGGCGGGCACCTACCGCGCCACCCGCCATCTGATTAGCCAGGGGCATCGGCGCATCGCGCTGCTGAGTGAAAATAATAATCAGGCGTTTATTACCCAACGGCGCAACGGTTACCTGGAAGCCCTGCGCGAAGCGGGCCTGGCGGAAACCTGGCTGCGCAGCGTGCCGCCCACCCGCCGCGGCGGGTTTCAGGCAACGATGGAGCTGCTGCGCTTGCCTGAACCGCCAACGGCGATTGTCACCGACTGCAACACCCATGGCGACGGCGCGGCGATGGCCCTGGCTCAGCTTGGGCGTCTTACCGGCGCCGATCGCGTCTCACTGGTGGTCTACGACGGTTTGCCGCAGGACAGCATCATCGACACCCCGGTAGGCGCAGTGGTTCAGTCCACCCGACAGGGGGTGGGACGCCAGATAGCCACGATGGTCCGCCGCTTAATCGCCGGCGAGGATCTGGCCTCGCTCCAGGTGCTCTGGCAGCCAGAATTCATCCCCGGCGAAACCGCCTGATACCGCTCTCCACAGATTAATTTCCTGAACTCGATCACGGATCCGAAACGTTTTGGTTGGTGTCCGAAACGTTTCGGATCAACAGTAAGGCATTCCTTGAAGTGGAGATGTCTAATGTCTGATTCGATTATACGCCTGCAAAGCGCAACGGCTGACGTGGTGATCAAATCCCACCCTTTCGCCGAAATTATCTACTGGGGGCCGCATTTAAGCCACTTTTCGCCGCAGGATGCCGACAGCCTGACGCGGCCGGTCGCCAATGGCCGCCTCGACGTCGATTCCCCGGTCACCTTAATGGCGGAGCTGGGCCATGGTCTGTTTGGCGCTCCGGGCATTGAAGGCCATCGCCAGGGGCTGGATGCCTCGCCGATTTTCGCCACCAGCGAAGTGCGGCACGAGGGCCAGACGCTGACCCTGGTCAGCGAAGACCCGCAGGCCGGCCTGCGGTTGTGCAGTGAAATCCAGCTTGATAGCAGCGGCGTGCTGAGCGTGCGCCATGGCGTGACCAATCTGCGCGCCAGCCCATGGCAGGTGGATCGACTGGCGGTCACGCTGCCGGTCGCCGAACGCGCTCGCGAGGTAATGGCTTTTCACGGCCGCTGGATCCGCGAATTCCAGCCCCATCGTCTGCTCCTTGAACACGACAGCTTTGTGCTGGAGAACCGCCGCGGGCGTACCTCTCACGAACATTTCCCGGCCCTGATCACCGGCAGCCACGCCTTTAGCGAGATGCAGGGTGAAGTCTGGGGCGTGCATCTGGGCTGGAGCGGCAACCATCGCCTGCGGGCGGAGGTGAAAACCGATGGCCGCCGCTATCTGCAGGCCGAGGCGCTCTATCTGCCTGGCGAAATGGCGCTGGCGGAAGGGGAAACCTTATGGACGCCGTACCTGTATGCCAGCTACTCGGCGAACGGGCTGAACGGTATGAGCCAGCAGTTCCATCGTTATCTGCGCGAACGGATTATTCGCTTCCCGGGCAACAAGCCGCGCCCGGTGCATCTCAACACCTGGGAGGGGATCTATTTCGACCACGATCCGGACTACATCATGCGCATGGCGGATGAAGCAGCGGCGCTGGGCGTGGAGCGTTTTATCATTGACGACGGCTGGTTTAAAGGTCGCAACGACGACTGGGCGGCGCTCGGCGACTGGTATCTCGATGAGGACAAATATCCCCACGGCCTGACGCCGGTTATCGACCACGTGAAGTCGCTGGGGATGGAGTTCGGCATCTGGGTGGAGCCTGAGATGATTAACCCGAACTCCGATCTCTACCGTGCCCATCCCGACTGGGTGCTGGCGCTGCCGGGCTATACGCCGCTTCCCGGGCGTCATCAGTTTGTCCTGAACCTGAATATTCCGGAAGCTTTTGATTATCTGCTGGAGCGGATGAGCTGGCTGCTGGGCGAGCACGCGGTGGATTATGTGAAGTGGGATATGAACCGCGAGCTGGTACAGCCCGGGCATAACGGTAAAGCTGCCGCCGATGCGCAAACCCGCCAGTTCTATCGCCTGCTGGATACGCTGGTGGCCCGCTTCCCGCATATTGAATTTGAATCCTGCTCCTCCGGCGGCGGTCGTATCGATTATGAAGTCCTCAAGCGCAGCCATCGCTTCTGGGCTTCTGACAACAATGACGCCCTTGAACGCAATACCATCCAGCGCGGCATGAGCTACTTCTTCCCGCCGGAGGTGATGGGCGCGCACATCGGTAATCGCCACTGTCATGCCACCTTCCGCCAGCACAGTATCGCCTTCCGCGGCCTGACGGCGCTGTTCGGTCATATGGGGCTTGAGCTGGATCCGGTGAGCGCCGATGAAGAAGAACGCGCCGGGTACCGGAAATACGCGGCCCTGCATAAGCAGTGGCGCGACGTGATCCATCACGGCGTGCAGTGGCGGATGGATATGCCGGACGCCACCACCCTTGCCCATGGCGTCGTCAGCCCGGATAAAGCGCAGGCGATTTTCCTCGTCAGCCAGCTGGCGATGCCGGACTACACCCTGATGGCGCCGCTGCGCCTGGCGGGGCTGGAGGCGAGCGCCCGCTATCAGGTGACGCTCCTCGATCATCCGAACATACAGATCACCGGCGAGGGCGGCCACACCATGCGGAAGCTGCCGGCATGGATGACGACGCCGCAGACCGTAAGCGGTGAGTGGCTACAGCAGGCGGGGCTGGCGCTGCCCATCCTCGACCCGGAAAGCGCCATTCTGATTGGCCTGCAACGCGTGTGATGGTACCGGGCCGCGCCGCGGCCCTTCTTGAGGAAAATATAATGAACCCGACCGTCTGTACCCACAAAAACAACCCCAACTTCTGGATTTTCGGGCTGTTCTTCTTTCTCTACTTCTTCATCATGGCCACCTGCTTTCCGTTTCTGCCGATCTGGCTGTCGGACGTCATCGGCCTGAATAAAACCGAAACCGGCCTCGTTTTCTCCAGCCTGTCGCTGTTCGCCATCTGTTTCCAGCCGATCCTCGGGGTGATCTCTGACAAGCTGGGGCTGAAAAAACACCTGATGTGGATCGTGACCGTTTTGCTGGTGCTGATTGCTCCCTTCTTCCTTTATGTTTTCGCTCCGCTGCTGAAAACCAATATCTGGCTCGGGGCGTTGAGCGGCGGCGCTTACATTGGCTTTGTGTTCTCCGCCGGCGCCGGCGCGATGGAGGCCTATATCGAACGGGTAAGCCGCAACAGCGGGTTTGAATACGGCAAGGCGCGCACCTTTGGTTGCCTGGGCTGGGCGCTGTGCGCCACCACGGCGGGGATGCTGTTCAGCGTTAACCCGGAGTGGGTGTTCTGGATGGGCTCGGCCGCCGCGCTGCTGCTGGTGGTGCTGGTGGCTATCGCCAAACCGCAGGCTAGTCAGTCCGCGCAGGTAATGGACTCGCTCGGCGCCAATCGCCCGGCGATCGATTTAAAAACGGCGGTGCGCATGTTCCGCCAGCGGAAGATGTGGATGTTTATTCTGTACGTCATCGGCGTGGCCTGCGTGTATGACGTTTTCGATCAGCAGTTCGCCACCTTCTTCAAATCGTTCTTCGCGACCCCGGAAGCAGGCACCCGTGCCTTTGGTTTCGCCACCACCGCGGGAGAAATTTGTAACGCCATCATTATGTTCAGCTCGCCGTGGATTATTAACCGCATCGGGGCGAAGAATACCTTGCTGATTGCCGGGATGGTGATGGCGGCAAGAATGATTGGCTCTTCCTTCGCCACCACCGCCGCGGAAGTGGTGGCGCTGAAAATGCTCCATGCGCTGGAGGTGCCGTTCCTGCTGGTGGGCGCCTTTAAATATATTACCGGCGTGTTTGACGTCCGGCTGTCGGCGACCATTTACCTGGTGGGCTTCCAGTTCGCCAAGCAGGTGGCGGCGATCTTCCTCTCCGCCTTCGCCGGCAATATGTATGATCGGATCGGTTTCCAGGAGACCTATATGATCCTCGGCGGTATTGCCCTCACCGTCACTTTAATATCGGCGTTTACGTTAGCGGGTAAGACGAAAACTGAGCCGCTGCGCGATAATGCGATGACGGTTTAATCATTGGAAGGTAAGATCACATGGATGTGACTGAAAGATAAGAATATTTTTATGGTGAAAATGAAAGAGCGCATAAGCAGCGGTAGGCATTAAAATATAAGGAATGAACAATAACCGCCAGAATTGTACCCGGCTTTACCCTATATAAGGGCTATAACTTATTCTTCTTTTTGTAAAAAAGAGATAATCCTTTCGGTCAATAAAAGTTAACTCCCTCATACTCGTGATGAGCTGTAATGATATCATCACACCTCTTTATTTCCTGTCTGGAAAGCTTGATATCTTTTTATTATTTTATTTTTCTCAATTAACGTATCTTAATAAAGATGACCAGTAAAATAAAAATGCGAGGCTAGAGTATGGATCTATGTAACGCAGCAACATGTGAACTGGATTACATTCCTGGCAGAGTTCACAATTTATAGTGAACACCATTGTTAGAGGGTATGATCAATCACCATGGCATCGATTAAAGACGTAGCGAAAAGAGCTGGGGTCTCGACGGCGACCGTATCACGAGTCCTGAATAATCACCCCAGCGTAGTCGCGGAAACGCGTAAGGCGGTGCGGGAGGCGATGGATTATCTTTGCTATGTTCCCAGCAAAAGTTCGTTTCAGCTTAGCGGGAAATGTTCAGGGCTGATTGGTGTGGTTTTGCCTAATCTGGTGAATCCTCACTTCTGTGAACTGCTGGCGACGGTGGAAGAAGAGGCCCGGTATATCGGCAAATCGGTGATCGTTAAAACGCATCAGAATCAGCCGCAGCAGGATAAACATATTATTCAGGCCTTAGTGGGGATGGGCATTGACAGTTTGCTATGGGTGCCGACAGAAGCAGAAGCCGAACTTTCAGAATGGTTAAGCATTACCCGGATCCCGGTCGCCGTCGTCACCCAGGTATCCCGGTTCTTTAATTCCGTATCGATTAATCAGGACCGGGGCGCAGAAAGTATTGCGGAACATTTTATTCATACAGGCCATCTTTCATTTGGCTTTGTGGCCCAGGAAGGGGTGGATAGCCGTAAGGTTTCGTCGTACAGCAAAAAAATAGCGAGTCACGGTTTAAAGCTTGCTAAAGATAATTCGTTCTGGATAGCCAAAGGCGAGGGTGAAAAGATATCAGGCCATATTAGTATTCTTGATGATGTTATCGAGAAACTCAGCGAGCCGACGCGAACCTGTACATGCCTCTTAGTGTATAATGATATTGCGGCAAACTATATTATCGATGGACTAAAAGAAAAAGGCATCTCCGCTCCTGAAGATATTGCGATTGCCAGCTTTGATAATACCCTATTGGCGCAAACAAAAAAAATCACCAGCGTTGCACAGCCGGTAAATGAAATTGCTCACCTCGCGTTTCAGATGGTGAAACATCAACAGCAGCCGGACAGTATTGAAATGCACGAAATTGTCTCTCGGTTAATTATTCGTGAGAGCAGCGTAAAAATTAATATTACTTCCCTGTAAGGGATTTATGTTTAGAAATGGCGCGAAATTTGGCGCCATGGGCTCCTTTTAACAAAAAATAGGTGTATTTATGTCTGCTACCGCAATGGAAAAGCCAAGCGCTTATGAAAAGCTGGGGCTGAGGGAGAAGATCGGCTACGGCATGGGTGACGCCGGTTCAGGAATGATATGGAGCGTACTGGCGCTCTATCTGACGTGGTTCTATACCGATGTCTATGGCCTCAATGCCGGAGTGGTGGGCACATTATTCCTGGTGATTCGCATCTTCGACGCGTTTAGCGATCCGCTGATGGGGGCAATCTGCGACCGCACCGTGTCGCGCTGGGGAAAATTCCGTCCATGGCTATTATGGATGGCATTTCCGTTTGGTCTGGGGGCGGTACTGATGTTCACGACCCCAGAGCTCAGCATGAACGGCAAGATTATTTATGCCTGGGTTACCTATCTGGTTATGTCGCTGATTTATACCGCGATTAATATTCCCTATTGCTCGGTCGGCGGCGTCATTACCCTCAATCAGAAAGAGCGTATGGGCTGTTTGTCATGGCGCTTTTTCCTGAATGGCCTGGCAACATTAATTATCTCCTCCTCTATTCTGCCGTTAACGGACTGGCTGGGTAATGGCGACCGCGCCTCCGGTTTCCAGCTGACCATGGTCATTATGGGTGGTGCGGCAACGCTGATGTTCCTGTTCTGCTTTTCCAGCATTAAAGAGCGGGTGGTATCGGTTAAGCAAAACGAGTCGTTGAAAAAAGACCTGCGGGACATTATCAAAAACGATCAGTGGCTCTTAATGATCTCTATTACTTTCCTGAACGTTTTTCCGGCATTTATCCGCGGTGGCGTCACTATTTATTATGCGACTTATGTCATGAAGGCGTCTGTCGGATTTATTACCTTCTTTATGGCGCTGGGCGTGGCCTGTAATATGCTGGGCAGCGTGCTTGCCAAACCGCTTACCGATCGCTTTGATAAGCTGGCGCTATTCCGCATTATTAACATTATTCTCGGTATTCTGTCATTAGCGCTGTGGTTTATCGATCCGCAATCACTGACCCCGCTGATGGCGCTATTTATCGTCATTAACATTCTGCATTTAATTCAGTCTGGCCCCATCCTATGGGCGATGATGTCCGACGTCGATGACTACGGTGACTGGAAATTTGGTAAACGCCTGACCGGCATCTCCTTTGCGGGAAACCTGTTTATGCTCAAAATGGGGCTGGCGGTCGCTGGCGCAATCGTCGCCTGGATTCTGGCGTTTACCGGCTATGTCGCGAATGAGCCGCAGCAGAATTCTCAGACTATTCAAGGGATTATTATGATGTTCTCACTGTTGCCGATGGTGAGTTATTTCATCAGCGCGTATCTGGTGCGCTACTTCAAGCTGAATAACGCGTTCCTTGAGAAAATCAAAACGGATCTTGCAAAACGTGAGCTGGAAAAAGGTCGCGATTAATCGCCAGCGGATCAGGCTATCCGTACTATTTATCATTAAATATCAGTATTAATCAAATCAGAATTTTTTTAATTGATTTTCTGTTCATAGCAGAGGAGGTTCTTCATGACGCATGATAATTATTATGACGTGACGCAGTGGCATATCGGTAATCCTAACAAGGATATCGGCGAAGTTATCAACAGTATTATCCTCGATATTAAAAAACGGCAAACTGCAACCGATATTAATAATGGCGGAAAACCCGGTGCCATCATCTATATCCCACCAGGCGACTATCATCTGAAGACGCAGGTTTTGATCGATATCAGTTATTTAAAAATAATGGGTGCCGGACACGGTTTTGTCTCCTCAAGTATTCGTTTCAATACGCCAGCTGATGACTGGGCGAATTTGCATGATATTTGGCCGGGTGGCAGCCGTATTCTGGTCGATATTTGTGCGCACCCCCGTGATGAAGAACACGCTGGTGCTGCATTTTACGTGAAACGCAGCGGAGCGCCGCGAATTAGTTCTGTAGCGTTTGAAAACTTCTGTATTGATGGCCTGCACTTTATTGATGATGGGCTGGGAAAAAACGATCCGGAAAATAGCTATACAAACGGCAAAACCGGGATTTATATCGCCAGCGCTCAGGATGCTTTTCGGATTACAGGCATGGGATTTATCTACCTTGAGCATGGTCTCACGACATATAATAGTGATGCTATGGCGATCCATAATAACTTTATCGCCGAATGCGGTAACTGCATCGAGCTTCGTGGCGCCGGCCAGGCTTCTAAAATAACCGATAACCTGATTGGCGCAGGCTATAAAGGCTATTCGATTTATGCCCAAAACTTCGGTGGGTTATTAATTTCCGGCAACAATATCTTTCCGCGTGGCGCCAGCAGCGTTCATTTATCTGGCGTTGTTCGTTCCACTGTGACCGGTAATCGGTTGCACTCATTTTATCCAGGAATGTTGGTTCTGGAGAATAACTGTGCGGAGAATCTCATCGCGGCAAATCATTTTTTCCGCGATCGCGAACCCTGGCCGCCGATGCAGGCCTATGACAATGGCCTGGATGATGCCTATGGTCTGCTGCATATCAATGGTAGTCATAATTCGGTGATTGCCAATCATATTTCCGAAACGATTGATATCCAGTACCTTCGGCCGCAGGGAACAAAGCCGGTCATCATCCGACTGGTTTCCGGTAAAGGGAACTACCTTGCGAATAATCATATTGTTGCGACCACGGAAGCGTCAGCGCAGCAGGCGCAATCCTCTGAAGAGGACGCTTGCTTTGCGGCTCAGGTCAGCGCTTTGCTGATGACGGATAGATTAAAAGCCCTTGATGCGGTCGCGGTGCTGGTAGAAAAAGCGTCGTCTCTAAACACGATACTTGATTGCGGCAATAGTCAACAGGTGATGATGGACAGAGCGACGAATGCCTTCAGGGCTACGCCAGCTCCCGGCAATATAGAGATGGAATAAACCGGCAGGAGACGCGACGGCGCACGGTCAGTCGTCCTTCCCAGCGTCGCAAACAGCTGCCCCGCTCAGCACAGCGGGGCAATCGTGGGTTCACGCCAGATAAAACACTTCTTTGAGCTCCGCGCTCAGCGGGCTGTTGTCCGGGTTGCTGGGCATCACCTCGCGCATGTATTTCCACCAGCGCTGGCACACTTCCGTGCTGGCGACCGCTTCCCAGCGGGCTTCCGACTCAATCTCCACCGTGGCGAACAGCAGGTGGCGTTCTTTATCGAGATAGATGGCGTAGTGGTGCGCGCCGTGGGCTTTCAGCGTAGCCTCCAGCTCCGGCCAGATGGGGTTATGACGGCGCTGGTACTCCTCGTGCGCGTCGGGGTTCACCTGCATGACAAAGGCTTTACGGATCATAATGCCTCCAGATAGAGCTCGCGGACCTCATCGCGGCTGGCGGGGCGCGGGTTACATGGCGCGCACGGGTCGGCCAGCGCTTTGTCCAGCCAGCCTTCGATATCGGCTTTGCTGACGCCAAGCTGGCTGAAGCCCTGGGGGATCCCCACGCGTTTGCTCAGCGCGCGAATGGCGTTGATGGCCTCCATGCTGGCGGCTTCATCGCTCATGCCGCGGGTATCGACACCCATCGCCTGCGCCACGCGGGCGAAGCGCGCCACGGCGTTCGGGCGGTTAAAGTTTTCGATGATCGGCAGCAGGATGGCGTTGCACACCCCGTGCGGCAGGTTGTGGGTGGCGCCAGGCTGATGGGCCAGGGCGTGTACCAGCCCGAGGCCGGCGCTGTTGAACGCCATGCCCGCCAGATACTGGCCAAACGCCATCTGCTCGCGGGCCTGCAGATCGTGTCCATCGTCTACCGCTTTCGGCAGCCACAGGTTGATCAGGCGGATGGCCTCGAGGGCGTTGGCG
Organism: Klebsiella sp. V115_8; assembly: GCF_029967715.1. Taxonomy (NCBI): domain Bacteria; kingdom Pseudomonadati; phylum Pseudomonadota; class Gammaproteobacteria; order Enterobacterales; family Enterobacteriaceae; genus Klebsiella; species Klebsiella sp. V115_8. The sequence goes on along the minus strand of NZ_JASCAR010000039.1, from coordinate 53,851 downwards.
TCGGTCAGGGGATGGGCGCCAACGGAGACAAAGGCCTCGATGGCGTGGGTCAGGGCGTCCATGCCGGTGGCGGCGGTAACGGCTGGCGGGATGTCGAGCATCACGCTGGCGTCGTCGACGGCGATATCCGGGATCAGGTTCGGGTCGATAATCACCTCTTTTACCTGACGCTCGCTATCGATAATCACTGCGTTGCTGGTCATCTCCGCCGCCGTGCCGGCAGTGGTGTTGATGGCCACCAGCGGCACGCCAGCGTTTTTCACTTTGCCGACGCCGGAATAGGCTGTGGAGGGGCCAGGGTTGGCGGTGAGGATTTTTATCGCCTTGGCGGTATCAATCGGGCTGCCGCCGCCGAAGGCGATCAGGTAATCGCAGCGGGCCGCCTGGTACGCCGCATAGCCTTGCTGCACCAGCGCTTCGGTAGGGTTGGGGAACACGTCGTCAAACAGCTGATATGCCATCTGCTGTTCATCCAGCGCGGAAAACAGACTGTCCAGCAGGCCCAGCTTCACCAGCTGCCCGTCGGTGACGATCAGCGCCTTGCCCCACTGTTTGCCCGCTACCAGCTTGACCATATCGCCGATAGCGCCTGCGCCGTGGAGGCTAATTTTAGGTAGTGCCAACATAAAACTCATGATAATTCTCCTTAATGTTGATTTGGGTAATCCGTTTCCCTTCACCCGCTCCCGGGTCGCGGCTGGCGCCTTACCCGGGCTACAGGTTCACTGGCGTCTGCAGGCCGGTAGCCAGGACAGGTGCGTAGCACCGCCTCCGGGATTTAGGGCGAGGGGGAAATTAACATCGTCTTCGCTGCAGCATCCGCCGGGTCATAATCGGCAGGGAGATAACCACGATCAGCATCGCGCCGATAATCACCGACATCACGATGCCGGGGACGTTGAGCAGGCTCAGGCCGAAGGTCACCAGCCCCATCAGAAAGGCGGCGATGATCACTCCGGGCATGCTGCCGGAGCCGCCGAGAATATTGACACCGCCGAGCACCGCCATGGTGACAACCGCCAGCTCCCAGCCCATCGCCAGGGTAGGGCGGGTACTGCCGAGCCGTGAGGTCAGCAGGACCGCCGCCAGTCCGGCCATCAGCCCGACCAGCGCGAACAGCGCCAGGTTATGGCGCTTCACGTTGATCCCGGAGTACCAGGCGCCGGTCGGGTTATTGCCGATGGCGTAGGTCCGGCGACCAAAGTTGGTTTTATGCAGCAGGAAGGTGAAGGCGGCCGCGAGGAGGATAAACAGCGCAAACTCAAAAGAGAGCGCGCCCCACACGTACCCCTGGCCGAACCAGGCAAAGCTCTCCGGGTAGTGGTTGAGCGCCTGATCGCCCAGCAGGATATAGGTGATGCCGCGATACAGGCTCATGGTGCCGATGGTGATCACGATCGACGACAGGTTAAAACGCGTCACCAGGATACCGTTGAACAGGCCGCACAGCAGACCCACCCCCAGCCCGACCAATACCAGCAGCGGCGTATCCATCCCCGCCGCCGCGCAGAAGCCCATCACCGTTGAGCTGAGCGCCATCGTCGAGGCTACCGACAGATCGATTTCCCGGGCGATAATCAGCATCGCCATCGGCAGGACGACGATCGCTTTCTCGGTAAAGGTGAAGGTGGCGTCCGACAGGTTCCAGATATTAAGGAAATAAGGGGAAGCCAGGGCGTTGCCGATAAATACCGCCAGGGTGACTGCCAGTAAAAACCCTTCCCAGCACAGCAGGCGGCGCAGCGGCGACGGCGCGGCCGGGGCGTTTTTCATCTCTTCAGATACCATCATCTTGCTCATGATTTCACCCCCTGTTTCTGCCGGGCTAGCGCCGCGTTACGCAGGATTAACCGCCCGTGACCGCGATTGCCGCGCTCGTTAAGCAGCACCGCCATGACGATCACCGCCCCGGAAATCGCCATTTGCCAGAACGGCGAGATGCCGATCACCGGCAGGGCATTATTGATGACGCCGAGGAACAGCGCGCCGCACAGGCAGCCCAGCACCCGTCCGCTTCCGCCCATGGTGCTGATACCGCCGATCACGCAGGCGGCGACCACCTGCAGTTCAAAGCCGTTCGCTACGTCGACATAGGCGACGGCGAAGCGCGAGATCCACAGATAGCCGCAGAAGCCGGCCAGCGCGCCGGAGAGACAGAAGCTGACGAACTGCATTTTCCCGGCGTTAATACCGGTGTAGTACGCCGCCGTCGCGTTGCCGCCTGCGGTGTATAAGGCCCGGCCGGTGCGGCTGTAGCGCAGGAAATAACCCACCAGCAGCAGCGCGGCGATGGCGCACCAGCTCAGCAGCGGCAATCCCAGGAGGGCGCTGCGCGGCAGACTGAGGAAATCAGCGCTCATCTGATGTGAGTTAACCCAGCCGCCGTCGGTCAGCAGAAAGATAATGCCGCGATAAATGCTCATGGTGCCCAGGGTCACCACGATGGCGGGAATGCCGAGGCGCCAGACCAGCAGGCCGTTAATCACCCCCATCAGCAGGCCCAGCAGGGTTGCCAGCGCCAGCAGCGCCACCACCGGAATACCCGGATAGTGGGCGTTAAGCAGGGCGACGATCATCCCGGTCAGCGCCAGGTTGGCGGCCATCGACAGATCGATGCCTTTGGTGAGCAGCACCATCATCTGCCCGAGGGCGAGGATGATAAGGATGGCGGTATCGTTAAACATCTCCACCAGATTGCCCGGTGAAACGAACGATGGCGCCCGGCTGCCAATGGCGCCGATCATCAAAATGATGACCACCGCCAGCAGCGCTTCGCGATGCTTCAGCCATGCGTGTCCCATCATGCTGCCTCCTGGCCAATGCCGCTGGCGGCGCTAACGATGGTTTCCGCCGTCGCTTCCCCGGCCCGGTACTCGGCGACCATCAGCCCTTCGTGCATCACGATAATCCGGTCGGCCATGCCCATCACTTCGGGCAACTCTGACGAGACCATAATCACCGCCAGCCCCTGGCTGACCAGCTCGGACATAAACTGATGCACGGCGGCTTTAGAGCCGATATCGATGCCTTTGGTCGGCTCGTCGAGGATAATCACCTCGGGATGAGTCGCCAGCCATTTGCCGATCACCACTTTCTGCTGGTTGCCGCCGGAGAGGGTCTCCACCGGCTGCCGCCAGCTGAAGGCTTTAACCTGCAGGCGCGAGGCGTACTCGTCCGCCAGCCGCCATTCCCGGGCGTCGTTCAGGACGCCGTTAGGGTTGAGCTTACTGAGCTGCGGCAGACTGATGTTTTGGGCGATGGGCAGGGCGATGATCGCCCCCTGTTTCTGCCGCTCTTCCGGTACGCAGACGATGCCGGCGCGGATGGCGTCGGCGGGCTGGCGAAAGCGCATGGGGCTGCCGTTCAGCCGGATCTCGCCGGAGGAGGGATGCGTTACGCCGGAGAGCGCCTGCATCAGCTCGGTGCGTCCGGCGCCCACCAGGCCGTAAAAGCCGAGAATTTCTCCCTTGCGCAGGCTGAAGCTGATATGGGCAAACTCGGTGGGGTGACAGAGGTCTTGCACCTCCAGCACCGTTTCCCCTGGGGTACAGTCAACTTTCGGGTAGGTTTGGGTAATCGCGCGGCCCACCATCATCGCCACCATCCGCTCTTCGGTGATGTCGTTTATCGCTCCGGAGCTGACGTAAACGCCGTCGCGCAGAATGGTGTAGTAGTCCGCCAGCTCGAAAATCTCATCAAACTTATGCGAGATAAACAGGATCGCTTTGCCATCCTGCTTCAGACGCTCAACGATCTGATAAAACTCCAGAATTTCATGCTGTGAGAGCGCGGCAGTCGGCTCATCGAGGATCACCACCTGGGCGTCGAAAGCCAGCGCCCGGGCAATCGCCACCATGTGCCGTTGGGCGATGCTGAGCGTTTTCAGCGTGGCGCGCGGGTCGATCAGAACTTCAAGCCGGGCGAGGATCTCGCCAGCCCGGCGATGCATCGCGGGCCAGTCGAGCGTTTTGAACAGCCCCTTATACAGATACTGACCGACGAAAATGTTTTCGCTGACCGAGAGTTCGTCAAACAGCACGGTTTCCTGGTGAATGGCGGTGATCCCCACCTTGTGCGCCGATTCCGGCGTCGGCAGATGAATGGGGATCGCTTTATAGAGGATCTCCCCCTCTTCGGGCTGATAAATACCGGTCATGACTTTGACCAGCGTAGATTTCCCCGCGCCGTTTTCGCCGATGAGGGCGGTCACTTTGCCGGGCCAGAGATCAAGCTGCACGTTCTCAAGGGCGCGCACACCGGGAAAAATCTTGGTGATGCCCTTCAGCGACAGCAGTGGCGTTGATGCTGACATGATAGTTCTCCGTAAAATCGCCCCTCACCCTAACTCTCTCCCCAAAAGGGAGAGGGAACGGTCCGGCGCCCGCTGGCCGCATCGCGCAGAGGGCCGGGGTGAGGGAACAAGGGTTAGAAAATCTTCGAGAACTTATCGATGTTGCTCGCATCGTAGACAAACGGCTCGGCCATCGCGCCGTTCCCCTCGGCATCCAGCTTCACTTTGCCCAGCTTGCCCATACTGGCTTCGGTTTTGGTCGCGGTGCCTTTGACTAAATCGTCGGCCAGATAGGTGGCGGCGTAGCCCAGGTCAATCGGGTTCCAGATGGCGAAACTTTTGCTGGCGCCAGACTTGATCGCGCCGGCCATTTCCGACGGCAGCCCCAGCCCGGTGACATACACTTTGCCGATTTTGCCCTGGTCCTTCACCGCCTGCGCGGCGGCAACGATCCCCACCGACGAAGGCGAAACAATGACTTTCAGGTCCGGATATGATTTCAGCAGGCCCACCGCTTCGCGGTAGCTTTTATCCGACAGATCGTCACCGTAGGCGACCGTGACAAGGTGTACGGACGGATACTGCGGCAGCACCTTTTTCATCTCCTCAATCCAGATATTCTGGTTAGTGGAGGTCGGAGTGGCGCTTAACACTGCCACATCCCCCTTCTCCACGTTCAGCGCCTTCAGCGCATCGGCGGCGAGCTTGACGTTGGTCTCGCCAATTAAGGCGTTATTGGAGGGATTAAGATGGATTTGGCGGCCTGCCGGCGCCACGCCGGAGTCCCACGAGACCACCTTGATGCCGCGCTGCATCGCTTTTTTCAGCACCGGCACCACCGCGTCCGGATCGTTAGCGGAAATGGCGATCGCATCCACCCCCTGGGCGATCAACCCGTTCAGCACGTCGATCTGCGCTTCGGCGGTAGTGGTGGTCGGGCCGGTGTAGATCACTTTGACATCACCTAACTCTTTGGCGGCCTGTTGGGCGCCAACGTTGGCGGCTTCGAAGAAGCCATTTCCCAGCGATTTCGCCACGAGGGCGATTTTGACTTCTGCTAAGGCGGAACCGGACAACGCCAGGGCGGCAACGGTGAGGATCAAGCTTGTCTTTGTTTTCATTGCTTTTACTCCACATGAGTCAGTTTTGTAGGGTTTGCAGGTGAGGCTTCGCCCCGTCTCGGTGAGCGGGGCGCGATGTTGTTATGGATAAAGATCTAACGCGGACTGCAGCGGCTGCACGTTGAAGCGTTTGCCAAGGGCGATAAGCTCTTCGCGAGTGATGGTCTGCTTCATACCGCCCATGGACAAGACTTTCACCAGCACTTCGGCGGACTTCTCGGCGGTGTCGATCAGACCGAAGGTCTCATCCAGGGTTGGGCCGCTGCCGAAGACGCCGTGGAACGGCCACAGCACCAGCGAGTGTTTTTGCATGGTTTCCGCAGTCGCCTGGCCGATTTCATCGGTGCCTGGCACCATCCACGGCAGAATGCCGACGCCGTCCGGGAAGACTACCAGACATTCGGTGCTGCCTTCCCACAGCTTGCGAGTGAACAGATCGCTGTGGTTCTCCAGGACGTAGGTCAGGGCGATCAGGTTGGTGGCATGACAGTGCATGATCACCCGGTCCTTGCCGTCGGTCAGTTTGATGCGCTCGCTGTGCGACAGGAAGTGTGCCGGCAGCTCGGAGGTCGGCACCGCATCCTCCGTCAGGCCCCACAGGATATGGTATCCCGCGCCGTCGCTGTCGACTTTCACCACGCCAAGGTTAGCGGCCGGGTCCAGCTGGACATTACGGAAGAATTTGCCGGAGCCGGTGACGATAAACGGCTGGTTAGCCAGGGTTGGCATCGGCTGGCTGAGGGCGATATAGCGCGGTTTAGCGTGGAAATCCGCCGCGAAAGGTTCGATATCCGCCTCATCCAAACGCAGCGTCAGGTTGCCGCCGTTGCGCTCGTCCCAGCCCTTCAGCCAGGCGTCGGAGGTGGCTTTGATCATGCCCTGGACGAACCAGGCGTCGATAATGGTCTGCATAGTCTTGTCTTTCCTGTTGATTCGGTGAGGGGTTGACCCCCTCACCCTAAATATGTCCGTGCCCCCGGATTGCGCCGTAAACGGCTTATCCGGGCTACCGGTTCGTAGCCCGGGTAAGGCGTCAGCCGCGACCCGGGGAAGCCCGTGCATTACCCGCGCTGGCTCAGAACCGCATTCTCATAAGCCCGCACGTTGTCCAGCCACTGGCTGCCCGCCGGCGTGTCGTGACGCTGGCAGTACATCTCCCAGATGGCCTGCCACGGCAGGGATTTTTGCTCTTCGAGCAGCGCCAGGCGGGCGGTGTAATCGCCGTCGTTCTCCAGCTGGCGCAGCTGATCGGTCGGTTCCAGCAGGGCGCGCAGCAGCGCTTTTTTCATATTGCGGGTACCAATCACCCAGGCCGCGATGCGGTTGATGGAGGCATCGAAGAAGTCGAGGCCGATGTGCACGCGGTCAAACAGGTTATGGCGAATGATTTCGCTGGCGATGGCCTGGGTCTCATCATCCAGCAGCACCACGTGGTCGCTGTCCCAGCGCACCGGGCGGCTGACGTGCAGTAGCAGACGCGGGATGTAGAGCATGGCGGCGGAGATCTTGTCGGAGATGACCTCCGTCGGGTGGAAGTGGCCGGCATCCAGGCACAGCGCCGTCTGGCGGCTGGTGGCGTAGCCCATATAGAACTCGTTGGAGCCGACGGTGTAGCTTTCGGCGCCGATACCGAACAGCTTGCTCTCCACAGCGTCAATGTGATGCGCCGGGTCGAATTTTTCGCTGATGACTTCATCCAGCGCGTTCAGCAGCCGCTGGCGCGGCGCGAAGCGGTCAACGGTAATATCCTTCATGCCGTCCGGCACCCAGATATTCATCACCGACGGGGTGCCCAGCTGTTCGCCAAAATAAGCGGATACGCGGCGGCTGGCTTTGCAATGGTCGATCCAGAACTGGCGGATCTCATCGTTGGCATGCGATAGGGTAAAGCCGTCGGCGCTCAGCGGATGCGAGAAGCAGGAGGGGTTGAAATCCAGCCCCAGTTTGTTGGCTTTCGCCCACTCAACCCAGTTTTTAAAGTGCTCCGGCTTAATCTCATTGCGCGCCACCGGCGCGTCGGATTCCAGATAAATAGCGTGCAGGTTGAGACGCTTTGGCCCCGGGATCAGGCTCAGCGCCTGCTCAAGGTCGGCGCGTAGCTCATGAGCATTGCGCGCTTTGCCCGGGTAGTTGCCGGTGGCCTGGATGCCGCCGGTCAGGCTTCCCGCCGGATTTTCGAACCCGGCGACGTCGTCACCCTGCCAGCAGTGCATGGATACGGGCAGACGGTCCAGCTGGCGCAGGGCCTCCTCGACATCCACGCCGACGGCGGCGTAGCGCTGCTTAGCAATTTCCCAGGCTTGTTCAAGTTGAGTGGTCATGCGCAAAGCTCCTTGGTCTGTTGTGGCTGAAACTGCGCCACGAAACGGGCAATTTCACTATCAGGATTGGGGGTAAAGGTGGTGAGGGACGCGTTGCCGCGCACCACCTGACGAAACTCATCGACGCTGGCCAGCTCGTCGAGGGTCATTAGCTGGATGCCGATATTGCCGAGGGTGGAGGCCTCTGTCGGGCCGGCCACGACGACGATCCCGCAGGCGTCGGCGCACAGCTGGTTGAGCAGTTCGTTCTGGCAGCCGCCGCCGACGATATGCAGCTGGCTGAAGGGCTGGCCGCGCAGCGCCGCCAGCTCATTAAGCACCCGGGCGTAGAGCAGCGCCAGGCTGTCGAAAATGCAGCGCGCCAGTTCGGCGTCGCTGTCAGGAACCGGCTGACCGGATCCGCGGCAGGCGGCCTGGATCTCGGCGCTCATACTGGCCGGGTTGATAAAGCGGTCGTCATTGCAGTCAATGATGAAGCGGCACGCCGGCAGCGCGGCGGTGCGCGCGATTAGCCCCTGCAGGTCGCTGACGTTTTGCTCTTTCAGCACCCGCTGCAGCAGCCACAGGCCCATAATATTTTTCAGCACCCGATAGCGGCCTTCGGCCCCGCCTTCGTTGGTGATATTGGCCTGCAGCGCCGCGTCGCAGGTGTACGGGGTCAGGCTTTCAAACCCCATCAGCGACCAGGTCCCGGAGGAGAGATAGGCGGCGTGGCGGTCGGCCAGCGGGGAGGCGATCACCGCGCTGGCGGTGTCGTGGCTGGCGACGGCGACCACCGGGATGTTATTGCCCTGCGGACAAATCCAGTGGCCGATAACGTTGCCGGGATGCGTCGGCGCACCGAACCATTCGCGCGGCGCGCCGGTCCAGTTCAGCAGCGTCTCATCCCAGCTATCGCTGTGGATGTTGACCAATTGGGTAGTGGTGGCGTTGGTATATTCCCAGTTCAGATTGCCGGTCAGGCGGAAGCTGAAATAGTCGGGGATCAGCACGGCATGGGCGGCCTGACTGACCAGCTCCGGCTGCTGCTCCACCAGGGCGCGCAGCTGATAGAGGGTGTTAAACGGCAGAAACTGAATGCCGCTGCGGCGATAGATCTCCGCCCGGCCCAGCTGTTCTTCAGCGTGACGTAGCAGGCCCTGGGTGCGATCGTCACGATAGGAGACCGGCAGCCCGACGCGCTGACCCTGCTTATCCAGCAGGACATAATCCACGCCCCAGGTATCGATGCCGATGCTGTCGATCAGGATGCCCTGCTCACACACTTTCTCCAGCCCGCGGCGGATCTCGCCTTCGAGGCTATCGAGATCCCAGCAGTCGAAGCCATCCACCTTCTGCAGGCTGTTGGTGAAGCGATGAATTTCACGCAGCGTCAGGGCGCGCGGCCCGGACTGATAGCTGGCGAGCATGACCCGCCCGCTGGAGGCGCCTAAATCGACGGCGACACAATGACGAATACTCATGGAACGACCCTTCTTAAAATCATTGTCCGCAGTCTAAAAAAGGGCGCTGACTAACACCTTCTCGCTACGGACAGCCGAAACTGGCCGCTGGCAAGAAAGCAAAGGTGACCGTGAGGAAAATCACAAATTGCGGTTTTGGGCGGTGGTGAGGAGGATGTGATGGGGTCCGCAGTTCCGCATCTTTCCGGCTGATTCTTGAAAAAGCGGCAGGATTTACGAATTTCGCGGTCAAAAATTGAAGGCCGGATAGCCAACCCTTCATTACTATCAGCCGGTGACTGATAATTTTTCTCATTACGAGGGTGGCATCATGACCATATTGCACAGTACGGATTTCTTTAAGGCCGGGATCTCGACGGTGGCTATTGAACCCCGCCTCCCTCAGTCGGCCTTTCCGGAGCATCACCATGATTTCCATGAAATTGTCATCGTGGAGCAGGGCACGGGCATTCACGTCTTCAATGGCCAGCCTTATACCATCGGCGGCGGCTCGGTCTGCTTTATTCGCGATCACGACCGGCATCTTTACGAGCACACGGACAATCTGTGTCTGACCAACGTGCTCTATCGCGCGCCGGATGCGTTTCGTTTTCTCGCCGGGGTCAGCCAGCTGCTGCCTCAGGAGCAGGAGGGCAACTACCCGTCGCACTGGCGGGTGAACCAGACGGTCCTGCAGCAGGTGCGGCATATCGTGGCGCAGATGGAGGCCATGGGGAGCGAAACGGATACCCATGCCGTCGCCAGCCGTGAGATCCTGTTTATGCAGCTGCTGGTGCTGCTGCGGAAAAGCAGCCTTGCGGAAGAGGCCACCAACAACGATGCGCGGCTGAATCAGCTGCTGGCCTGGCTGGAAGACCATTTTGCGCAGGAGATCTGCTGGGAGGAGGTGGCGGCGCAGTTTTCGCTGTCGCTGCGTACTCTACACCGCCAGCTGAAGCAGCAGACCGGCCTGACGCCGCAGCGCTATCTCAATCGGGTGCGCCTGATGAAAGCCCGCCACCTGCTGCGCCACAGCGATGAAAGCGTGACTGATATCGCCTATCGCTGCGGATTCGGCGACAGTAACCACTTTTCGACGCTTTTTCGCCGCGAGTTTTCCTGGTCGCCGCGCGATATCCGCCAGGGGCGCGACGCTATTCTTCAGTAACGCGAGAGGAGTCAACGTATTGCGGACCAAAAACGCGAATAATGCGCCGTTATCCGCGTTGGGAGTGTGAGCCGTGGCCGGTCTGATTCTACGTAAAGAGGAGTTTTTCCCTTCCGCCACGCAGGCGGTGGCGGTGGCCGACCGCTACCCGCAAAACGTCTTCGCTGAACACACTCATGAGTTCTGCGAGCTGGTGCTGGTGTGGCGGGGCAACGGGCTGCACGTTCTCAACGACCGTCCCTGGCGCATTACCCGCGGCGATCTGTTCTATATTCGCGCCGAAGATAAACACTCCTATGCTTCCGTTAACGATCTGGTTCTGCAGAACATCATCTATTGCCCGGAGCGGCTGCAGCTCAATTTCGACTGGGCGGGGGCGATCCCAGGTCTCTTCGGCACGCCGTGGAAGCCCCACTGGCGCATGGGCAGCACCGGTATGGCGCAGGCGCGCCAGGTAATTAGCCAGCTTGAGCATGAGTGTTCCCGGCACGATGCGCAGGGGAATGCGATGGCCGAGCTGCTGTTTGCTCAGCTGGCGCTGACCCTCCAGCGCCATCGCTACGCGACGGATAATCTGGCGGCGACGCAGCGCGAAGCGCTGTTGGACAAACTGCTGGCCGCGCTGGCGGCCAGCCTGAGCCGACCCTTTGTCCTGGAGCGTTTCTGCGAGCAGGAGGGCGGCAGCGAGCGGGCGCTACGGCAGCAATTTCGCCAGCAAACCGGCATGACCATCAATCACTATTTACGCCAGCTACGGATCTGCCATGCGCAGTATCTGTTGCAGCATACCGAGCGCTTAATCGGCGATATCGCCATGCAGTGCGGCTTTGAGGACAGCAACTACTTTTCGGTGGTGTTCAGCCGGGAAATCGGCATGTCGCCGGGGCAGTGGCGGCAGCGCAGTCGCGCCGCCGCCTGAAGAGCGTCTTTGTCAGGCAGATGATCCGGTGCTTAACTGGCCATTCCCAGACCGACGATGTTGGCGGCGATGATGATCACCACGCAGCCGAGGCTCAGGACGCTCACCGGACGACGACCGGCGTTGTTCCACTCTTTCAGCACCAGACCCACCAGACCGCCGCACAGTACGTAGAAACTCATGTGCAGCATCCAGCTCATATAGTCATACTGCGCCGGAATGCTGGCGTGGCCCCAGGCATAGAAGAAGAACTGGAGATACCACATCAGGCCGCCGAGGGCGGAAAGCAGCAGGTTGCTGATGATGAGCGGTTTGGCCAGTGAGAAATCGGCTTTGACGGACAGGGTCTTCACTTTCGCCAGACGAATAAAGCAGAAGCCAAGGTTGACCAGCGCCCCGCCGCCCATAATCACCACGTAGCTTGGCAGCGCCGCATATAACGGGTCGACGCCGAGCGCCGCGGCGGCATCATGCATCGGTTTGGCGGCGTTCATCGCGAACGACATCCCTGCCGAGAAGATACCGCACATCACCGCCAGCAGAAGCCCTTTCTTCAGATTGAACTCTTCGGCTTTGATGCCCATTTTGCGCTCTTTCAGCTGGCCCGCGCGGGTGACGATGCCAACGCCAACCACCGCCACCAGCACGCCGAGCAGCGTCATTTGACCGCCCTGGGTGTGCATCAGCACCGAAAACTGACCGTTAATAATCGGCGTCATCAGCGTACCGACAATCAGCGTGATGCCAATGGCGATGCCAATCCCCATCGACATGCCGAGATAGCGCATGGTCAGGCCATAGTTGATATTACCGATGCCCCACATGGCGCCGAACAGAAAGACCGGCAGCAGCGTGGAGGCGTTAAAGGAGCGGTAGTAGGCCCAGAAATCGGGTAACAGGGTGGCGCTGATGGCCCAGGGCAGGATCAGCCAGGAGACGATCCCCCCGACCGACCACATGGTTTCCCACGACCAGTGTTTTACTTTCTTGAACGGGGCATAGAAACAGGCGGCACTGGCGGCCCCTATCAAATGCCAAAAAATACCCATCGTAATCGCGTGGTTCATTGATTTTATCCTCATCTTTTTTTATCGGAGACGGCGGCTTCCGATGCGATGAGTGTAAAAATTAGCCGCTTTGGACGCCTTCAGGACGTTGCCACAGGATGGCGAACTCTGGCAACCATGGGCTTAATTACTTGTTCTACATCACAAAACGACGGGTATTTCTTCTGGTTATATCCATATGAAAAATACGGCATTGATAAGCATTTTCAATACCATTTAATTAACTATAATGGACAAACTGCTTACGCGGCGTTAACACTTGAGCCGCTCGACAATAATGGAGATGATTATGAGCTATACCCTGCCATCCCTGCCGTACGCTTACGATGCTCTGGAACCGCACTTCGACAAGCAGACGATGGAGATCCATCACACCAAACACCACCAGACCTACGTGAACAATGCCAACGCCGCGCTGGAAAGCCTGCCGGAGTTCGCTAACCTGTCCGCTGAAGAGCTGATCACCAAGCTGGATCAGCTGCCGGCTGACAAAAAAACCGTACTGCGTAACAACGCCGGCGGCCACGCGAACCACAGCCTGTTCTGGAAAGGCCTGAAAACCGGTACCACCCTGCAGGGCGACCTGAAAGCGGCTATCGAGCGCGATTTCGGATCTGTGGACAACTTCAAAGCGGAATTCGAAAAAGCCGCTGCGACCCGTTTCGGTTCCGGCTGGGCGTGGCTGGTCCTGAAAGGTGACAAACTGGCCGTTGTCTCCACCGCAAACCAGGATTCCCCGCTGATGGGCGAAGCCATTTCCGGCGCTTCCGGCTTCCCAATCCTGGGTCTGGACGTGTGGGAACACGCTTACTACCTGAAATTCCAGAACCGTCGCCCGGACTACATCAAAGCCTTCTGGGATGTGGTGAACTGGGACGAAGCTGCAGCGCGTTTTGCCGCCAAAAAATAAGGTTGCAATGTGCTAAGAGAGAAGCGAGTCTGATGGCTCGCTTTTTTTATATCGGTAGCAAGGAGAGCAGACATGCATTATCCGGTGAATGTCTTTGTCGGCAAAATCAGGGACTACACGGGCAGTCGTCCCAGCGCGATCGGCAAAATCCAGGTTGACGGCGAGTTGCAGCTCGGCGATCTCGGTCTCGAAGGGGATGAGCAGGCGGAGAAGAAAATACACGGCGGGCCGGACCGCGCGCTGTGTCACTATCCGCGCGAACACTATGCCGACTGGATCCGTGAATTCCCCCAGCAGGCCGATCGGTTCTGCGCCCCGGCGTTCGGCGAAAACCTCTCCACTACCGGCCTCACCGAACAAAACGTCTACATTGGCGATATCTTTTGCTGGGGCGAGGCGCTGATCCAGGTCACCCAGCCGCGCTCTCCGTGCTTCAAGCTCAACTTTCATTTTGCGATCGGTGATATGGCGCAGCTGATGCAAAACAGCGGGAAGACCGGCTGGTTGTACCGGGTGATCGCCGGGGGGCAAGTCTCCAGCGATGCGCCGCTCGAACTGGTCTCTCGCCTGAGCGATGTCAGCGTCCATGAGGCCGGGGCGATTGCCTGGCAGATGCCGTTTGATGACGATCAGTACCACCGCTTATTGTCGGTAGCGGGCCTGTCGGTAAGCTGGAGTCGAACCATGCAGAAGCGCCGTTTAAGCGGCAAGATCGAGGATAATTCACGGCGATTGTGGGGGAAATAATTCCCCCATATTGGCGCTTTCCGCAGCGTCTCCCGGGTAGCGGCGCAAGCGCCTTACCCGGGCGACCTGACCGTTCCTGGCGGTAACCCGGCGCAGCGCAGGCCGGGTCAGCGTCAGGTCCGCTTATACAGCGGTAGCCAGAGGGTTAAGCGCAGACCGCCCAGCGGGCTGTCGTCGGCCTTCACCCAGCCACGGTGCTGCTGAATAGCGGTTTCGACAATCGCCAGCCCCAGGCCGGTGCCGCCGGACTCGCGGTCGCGCGCCTCGTCGGTCCGGTAGAATGGCCGGAAAATCTGCTCGCGATCCTCCGGGCTGACTCCCGGGCCGTCGTCATCGACGTTAACCGTAATCCCGTCTTTATCCACTGAGAAGCTGACGGAAATCTTCGTGTGCGAGTAGCGCAGGGCGTTGCGGACGATATTCTCCAGCGCACTTTCCAGCGCATTGGGGTTACCGTACAGCGGCCACGGACCCGGCGGATACTCAACGGTGAACGATTTACCCATCTGCTCGGCTTCAAACGCCGCGTTGTCCAGCACTTCGCCCCACAGCTGATTGGCTTTGACCGTCTCGCTCACCAGGGCGTTTTTCGCCTGATTGCGCGACATCACCAGCAGGTCGTTGATCATGCTGTCCAGTCGGTGCGCTTCAGTTTCGATACGCTCCAGCTCTTTGCTCTCACCGCTGCGGCGGCGCAGCAGGGCGGTGCCCAGCTGCAGGCGCGTGAGCGGCGTGCGCAGCTCGTGCGAGATATCGGACAGCAGCCGTTGCTGGCTGGTCATCATCCGCTCCAGGGCCGTCACCATCTGGTTAAAGCTGGCGCCAGCGGCTAAAAACTCCTGCGGTCCGGCTTCCAGCTCTGGATGCTGCCGCAGGTTGCCCTGGGCGACCTCGTCAGCGGCATTTTTCAGCTTACGCGCCGGTTTCGCCAGGCTCCACGCCAGCCACAGCAGCAGCGGGGCGCTAACCAGCATTGTGACGATCAGCAGCAGCAGCGGCCGGTCAAACAGCAGGTTGATAAAGTCGGATTGTGAGGTGCTGGCGGGACGGATCAGATACAGCTGATAGTTATCCTCCCCATCCCTGACGGAGAACGGGCCCACCATTTCCAGGCGGCCATAGCGTTTTTTCTGCGGATGATCGGCGTTATCGGCCTGGCCGATAAAGTTGCGAATGATCTGCATCTCGTTGCGTTCTGCGCCGATCACGCGGCCTTCGCTGGTGACCAGCAGCAGGCGCTGACCCGGAGGCGCCCATTTATCGATGGCGCGAAACAGACGACGCCACCACATCAGGTCGTTTGGCGGATCGTTGGCCAGCTCGGCCTCGACGTGCTGCTCGATCATGATGCCTTGACGCTGCTCGCTTTCCAGCAGCTCGGTCATCTGCCGGGAGTCCAGTTTGGGCAGCATCAGCACCAGCATCAACACCAGCGCCAGCGTGAGCCAGAAGATGGCGAAGATGCGTGCAGTCAAACTTCCAATCATGAAGCGGAAACCATCAGATACCCGCGGCCACGCAGCGTTTTAAACCACGGATGGCCATCTTTGCGCTCCGGCAGCTTACGCCGCAGGTTGGAAATATGCATATCGATGGCGCGGTCGAACGGCGTCAGGCGCTTGCCTAACACTTCCTGGCTTAAATGTTCGCGTGACACCACCTGGCCGAGATGCTGCGCTAACAGATAGAGCAGGGTGAACTCGGTGCCGGTGAGCTCCAGCGTCTGGCCATCGAAATTGGCTTCCTGACGGCCCGGATTGAGGCTTAAGGCATCCACTTCCAGGGTCGGCGAGCCGGCTTCGGTCGTCTGCTGCTGTTCGCTCCAGTGGGAACGGCGCAGAATCGCGCGTATACGCGCCACCAGTTCGCGATCGTTGAACGGCTTAGGCAAATAGTCATCTGCGCCCAGCTCGAGGCCGAGAACGCGATCCAGCTCGCTCCCGCGCGCTGTTAGCATGATAACCGGAGTCTGGTGTGTCTGACGCAGCTCTTTAAGCGTATCGATACCGTTTTTCTTCGGCATCATTACGTCGAGCAGCAATAAATCAATGCTGTCGTCCAGAAGGGCCAGCGCCTGTTCCCCATCATGGGCCACCAGCACGTTAAAACCTTCCATATCGAGCAGCTCTTTTAACAGGGAGGTGAGCTCCCGGTCATCATCAACTAACAGGATTTTATTCATTGTTTAAATACCTCCGAGGCAGAAATTACGTCATCAAGGCCCGCTAATCCATGACTTTACGTTGTTTTACACCCCCTGACGCATGTTTGCAGCCTGAATCGTAGACTGTCTCTCGTTGAATCGCGACACAAACGTTTTGGGAGTATGTGATGCGCAATGTTATCGCTGCCGTCATGGCCTCAACGCTGGCGCTAAGTGCATATAGCCAGGCCGCTGAAGTCGTTACCAGCGTTAACTGGCTCCCCGGAGACGAAGGGGGACAGCGCGGTAGCCAGAGCCATATGTTTGACGGCATAAGTTTAACCGAGCAGCAACGTCAGCAGTTACGGGATCTTATGCAACGGGCACGCCACGACAGGCTCCCCGTTAATGTTAGCGAAATGGAGACAATGCATCGCCTTGTCACCGCAGAAAATTTTGATGAAAACGCTGTGCGCGCTCAGGCAGAAAAGATGGCGCAGGAACAGGTTGCTCGCCAGGTCGAGATGGCTAAGGTCCGCAACCAGATGTTCCACCTGCTTACGCCAGAGCAGCAAGCGGTTTTAAATGCTAAGCACCAGCAACGTATGGATCAGTTGCGTGAGGTTGCAAGGACGCAGAAAGGCTCAGCAATGATGCTTTCGAGTAGTAGCAACACCCTGCAACCCCAGTAACAAACCCTGTTTTCCTTGCCATAGACACCATCCCTGTCTTCCCCCACATGATGTGGGGGTTTTTTTTGCCCTTTTTTCGGCAAATCAACTTCTTCGCCTGTCCCGTGAGCGTCACCAGTTCAGGTTATACTAAGCGCAGTGCAGGAGAAGGAGCCTATATGAATCAATCTTATGGCCGGTTGGTCAGCCGCGCCGCTATCGCTGCGACGGCGATGGCCTCCGCGTTACTTTTGATCAAAATTTTTGCGTGGTGGTATACCGGTTCAGTCAGTATTCTGGCCGCGCTGGTGGATTCGCTGGTGGATATTGCCGCCTCGCTGACCAACCTGCTGGTGGTGCGCTATTCGCTGCAGCCTGCTGATGAAGAACATACCTTTGGCCACGGCAAAGCGGAGTCGCTGGCGGCGCTGGCGCAAAGCATGTTTATCTCCGGTTCGGCGCTGTTTCTGTTTCTTACCGGTATTCAGCACCTGGTGCGTCCGGAGCCGCTACAGGCCGCCGGCGTCGGGGTTGTCGTCACGTTGATTGCCCTGTTCAGCACGCTGGCGCTGGTGACCTTCCAGCGCTGGGTGGTGCGAAAAACCCAAAGCCAGGCGGTGCGGGCGGATATGCTTCATTATCAGTCTGATGTTATGATGAACGGCGCCATTCTGGTGGCGCTGGGCCTCTCCTGGTACGGCTGGCATCGCGCCGATGCGTTGTTTGCCTTAGGAATTGGCATCTATATTTTATATAGCGCGCTGCGGATGGGCTATGAGGCGGTTCAGTCGTTACTCGACCGCGCTTTGCCTGACGAGGAGCGTCAGGACATTATCACCATCGTGACCGCATGGCCCGGCATCCGCGGGGCGCACGATCTACGAACGCGGCAGTCAGGGCCGACCCGCTTTATTCAGATTCATTTGGAAATGGAAGATAACCTCCCGTTGGTGCAAGCCCACGTGATTGCAGACCAGGTGGAGCAGGCGATTCTGCGCCGTTTCCCGGGTTCCGATGTCATTATCCATCAGGATCCCAGTTCTGTGGTGCCGGCGGCGCAGCAGGGCTTTTTTGAGCGTTAGGTTATAGTCTGTAAACTCGATGTAAAAATGTGGGTCAGCTCGGCATTTTTTGTATAAATTACCGCCGTTTGGTCTGACCTGAATCAATTCAGCTTGAGGCGTTTGATATACTATTGTCATTAGCGTCGTGCACTCCTGGTGAGGGAGCGCTTCAGGCAACAGAATTATTTTTTGCTTCCTAAGTTCAGAGGTAGTCATGATTAAGAAAATCGGTGTGTTGACAAGTGGCGGTGATGCGCCGGGCATGAACGCAGCAATTCGTGGCGTTGTGCGCGCGGCATTAACGGAAGGTCTGGAAGTTTTTGGAATCTATGACGGTTACCTCGGCTTGTACGAAGACCGTATGGTTCAGCTCGACCGTTACAGCGTTTCCGACATGATCAACCGCGGCGGCACCTTCCTGGGCTCCGCTCGCTTCCCGGAATTCCGCGAAGAACACATCCGCGCAGTGGCTATCGAAAACATGAAGAAGCGTGGCCTGGACGCGCTGGTAGTTATCGGTGGTGACGGGTCCTATATGGGGGCGATGCGCCTGACCGAGATGGGCTTCCCGTGCATCGGCCTGCCGGGCACCATCGACAACGATATCAAAGGCACTGACTACACCATCGGCTTCTTCACCGCTCTGAGCACCGTGGTGGAAGCGATTGACCGTCTGCGCGACACCTCCTCTTCGCACCAGCGTATCTCCGTGGTGGAAGTGATGGGCCGTTACTGTGGCGACCTGACTCTGGCGGCGGCGATTGCCGGCGGCTGTGAGTTCATCATGGTGCCGGAAGTAGAATATACCCGTGACGATCTGGTAGCGGAAATCAAAGCCGGCATCGCGAAAGGGAAGAAACACGCTATCGTGGCGATCACCGAGCACATGTGCGACGTTGACGAGCTGGCAAGCTACATCGAGAAAGAGACCGGCCGTGAAACCCGCGCTACCGTCCTCGGCCACATTCAGCGCGGCGGTTCCCCGGTTCCTTACGACCGTATCCTGGCTTCCCGCATGGGCGCCTATGCGATTGAGCTGCTGCTGCAGGGCCATGGCGGCCGTTGCGTCGGCATCCAGAACGAGAAGCTGGTGCACCACGACATCATCGATGCCATCGAGAACATGAAGCGTCCGTTCAAGAACGACTGGCTGGATTGCGCGAAGAAACTGTACTAAGTTACGCGCCGGATAAACAAAAGGCCTTCTCATGGAGAAGGCCTTTTTTATGGCGCAAGGTTTATTCGATATCCAGCGGGTCTTCCGACAGAATCATCCCGGTGTTATCGGCATACAGATGGTCGCCGCTGAAGAAGGTCACGCCGCCGAAATTGACGCGCACGTCGCTTTCGCCGATGCCTTCGCCAGCCGCGCCGACCGGAATGGCCGCCAGCGCCTGGATGCCGATATCCAGTTCCTCAAGGTCGTCAACCTGGCGCACCGCGCCATAGACCACCAACCCTTCCCATTCATTCTGTACGGCCAGACGCGCCAGGTCAGCGTCAATTAACGCGCGTCGTACTGAGCCGCCGCCGTCGATCAGGAGAATATGACCACGGCCATTCTGCTCGAGCAGATCGTAGAGCAACCCGTTATCCTCGAAACATTTTACCGTAATGATCTGTCCACCAAACGACGACCGTCCTCCAAAGTTAGAGAACAGCGGTTCCACGACGTTGACATCTTCCTGGTAGATGTCACAAAGCTCGGAAGTATCGTATTTCATAGGCTTAACGTTCAGTTGCTGCGAGAGTTTTTAGTATATCCCGCGAATCGCATTGTTGGCAAAATCATCAATTGTTAATTGATATTTGTCAGTTAAGCCGCCAGCTTACTGGCAATAATCCCGATAACAAACAGCAGGTTGGTCAGCAAAGCCCCTTTGACCGTCTTTTCGAGCATCGGCCGCATCGCCAGCGGATCGGATTCGCGCAGGACGTAACGCGCCTGTTTGACCAGCAGCGGCGTGGCGAGAATAAACAGCCAGCCCCAGGCAGAATGCAGCGCCAGCAGGTTAAACAGCGCCAGACACAGCAGGGCGCCGAGCAGCAGGCAGGCATGATAGCGGCGGGCATTGACCGGCCCCAGGCGCACGGCGAGGGTGTTCTTCCCGTTCTGCCGGTCGCTGTCGATATCACGCAGGTTATTGATGTTCAGTACGGCGGTCGCCAGCAGACCGCAGGCCGTTGCCGGCAGAAAAATGGCCGCTTCCACATTGTGGGCTTGCAGATACCAGCTGCCGAGGACGCTCAGCCAGCCGAAGAAAACGAGTACCGAAATATCACCGAGGCCAATATAACCATACGGGCGGGTGCCCACTGTGTAGGTGATGGCGGCCACGATCGACAGGCCACCCAGCGCGAGGAAACCGATGAAATCGCCGACGCTCTGCCAGGCGACGCACAGTAGCGCCAGACCAAACAGACAGATCAGCGCGACGGTGACAATCAAGGCGCGCTTCATCTGCTGGGGGGTAATCACCCCTTTCTGCATCCCGCGCAGCGGCCCGATGCGGTCCGGTTTATCGCTCCCCTTGACCGCGTCGCCGTAGTCATTGGCGAGGTTGGAAAGAATTTGCAGCAAGCCGGCGGTGATCAGCGCCAGCAGAGCGACCCAGGGATCAAAATGCCCCTGCTCCCAGGCAAGGACGGTGCCAACAATAATCGCGGCAAACGCCAGCGGTAACGTTTTAGGACGCAGGCTTTCCAGCCACGCCTGAGAACGGCTGATATCAGTCATAGTTATTTTAGCCAATAAAAATGGGGGCGATAGCCCCCATCAACAGTGATGAAAATGCATTGCACCGGATTATAGGATAAAACGGCTCAGATCTTCATCTGCCACCAGAACATCCAGGTGCTTACTCACATATTCGGCATCGATAGTGACGGTCTGGCCGTTCATCTCGCTGGCATCATAGGAGATATCTTCCACCAGGCGCTCCAGCACGGTGTGCAGACGGCGCGCGCCGATGTTCTCGGTGGTTTCGTTTACCTGCCATGCGGCCTGAGCGATACGCTTGATACCGTCTTCGGTGAATTCGATATTCACCCCTTCGGTCGCCATCAGCGCCTTGTACTGCACGGTGATGGAGGCGTTCGGTTCGGTCAGGATGCGCTCGAAGTCATGGGTGGTCAGCGCCTTCAGCTCAACGCGGATCGGCAGACGTCCCTGCAGTTCCGGGATCAGATCGGACGGGCTGGCCACCTGGAACGCGCCGGAGGCGATAAACAGGATGTGGTCGGTCTTGACCATCCCGTGCTTGGTGGAGACGGTGCAGCCTTCCACCAGCGGCAGCAGGTCGCGCTGTACGCCTTCACGGGAGACGTCCGGGCCGGAGGTGTTGCCGCCGCGCTTACAGATTTTGTCGATTTCGTCGATAAAGACGATACCGTGCTGCTCAACAGCGTCGATGGCTTCCTGCTTCAGCTCTTCCGGATTGACCAGTTTGGCCGCTTCTTCTTCAATCAGCAGCTTCATCGCGTCTTTGATTTTCAGCTTACGCGGTTTCTGCTTCTGGCCGCCAAGGTTCTGGAACATGGACTGCAGCTGGCTGGTCATCTCTTCCATGCCCGGAGGGGACATGATTTCAACGCCCATCGGCGCCGCAGCGAGATCGATTTCAATCTCTTTATCGTCCAGCTGGCCTTCACGCAGTTTCTTACGGAACGCCTGGCGCGCCGCAGACGGTTCCTGCGACGGCTCAGTCTGGCCCCAGTTGTTCTTCGCCGGTGGGATCAGCACGTCAAGCACGCGCTCTTCCGCCAGCTCTTCCGCGCGGTAACGGTTCTTATCGATGGACTGCATACGAACCATTTTGATCGCCGCATCGGTCAGATCGCGGATGATAGAGTCCACTTCTTTACCGACATAGCCCACTTCGGTGAACTTCGTCGCTTCAACTTTAATAAACGGCGCGTTGGCCAGTTTCGCCAGACGACGAGCGATTTCGGTTTTACCGACGCCGGTTGGGCCGATCATCAGAATGTTTTTCGGCGTGACTTCATGACGCAGCTCTTCGTTAAGCTGCATCCGGCGCCAGCGGTTACGCAGGGCGATAGCAACAGAACGCTTGGCGGCGTCCTGGCCGATAATGTGTTTGTCCAGTTCGCTGACAATTTCGCGTGGGGTCATTTCAGACATGGGAGATCCTTACGCTTTAGAAGGTAATTCTTCGATGGTGTGGAAATGGTTGGTATAGATGCAGATATCACCTGCAATATCCAACGCTTTCTCGGCGATATCGCGCGCGCCCATATCGGTGTTTTCCAGCAGCGCGCGGGCCGCGGCCTGGGCGTAAGGACCGCCGGAGCCGATAGCAATCAAATCGTTTTCCGGCTGTACCACGTCACCGTTACCGGTGATGATAAGCGACGCGTTTTCGTCCGCGACGGCCAGCAGCGCTTCCAGCTTGCGCAACATCCGATCGGTTCGCCAGTCTTTAGCCAGCTCAACGGCGGCCTTCACCAGATGGCCCTGGTGCATTTCCAGTTTGCGTTCAAACAGTTCGAACAGCGTGAAGGCGTCGGCGGTGCCGCCAGCGAAACCGGCAATCACTTTGTCGTTGTACAGACGACGCACTTTTTTCACGTTGCCCTTCATTACGGTGTTGCCCAGCGTGGCCTGGCCATCACCGGCAATAACAACATGGCCGTTACGGCGAACACTTACAATTGTAGTCACGAGCAGACCCCTTGGTTGCAAAAGCGGAACAGGGGCCCCGCGCTGTCCGCGGGGCCGAATGCAATTATAGATGGGGGGGATTTTGAGGGTTTCAACCCCTGGCGGCGAGACGAATGCAGTTCGCGTGTCCAGCCATCTTCAGGCGGGTGATCATCTCGTTGGCGCTTTCTTTGCCTTTCAGCGGGCCAATGACCACGCGGTTCCAGCCGTTGTTGGTGGTGATGTGCGAAGCAAACCCTTCGAAAGCCAGCTGAGCGCGGACGGTTTCGGCCTGCTCGGCGCCTTTAAAGGAGCCGCACTGGATCATC
Organism: Klebsiella sp. V115_8; assembly: GCF_029967715.1. Lineage (NCBI taxonomy): Bacteria > Pseudomonadati > Pseudomonadota > Gammaproteobacteria > Enterobacterales > Enterobacteriaceae > Klebsiella > Klebsiella sp. V115_8. The sequence continues at coordinate 30,998 of NZ_JASCAR010000039.1, read as the reverse complement.
CAGCTACGATCGTCTTTTTTCTCGGCGGTCGTTTTCGGCGCTTCCTCCACTCGAGTCACCGGCGCGGCGGCCTGCGCGCGCGGCTGCGTAGTCGTAGTGTGCGCCGGCGTCTGCAGCAGATCCTGGTACGGCTGCTGGTTTGACGCGGTCTGCTTCGACTGTTGCTGCTGGACCGGCTTCGGCTGCTGAACGCGCGGCGGCTGCTGCACGGTCTGCTGCTGAGTTTGCGCCCACTGTTGCTGTTGCGCCTGCTGCTGTTGCTGCGCTAAACGCTGGCGCTGCAGCGTCTGCTGGCGCTGGGCCGGCGTTTGTTCGTTCCACGGCACTTCGGTCAGCTGAGTCGGCTGTTGACGCATATCGGCCTGCATCTGGGCCAGCAGCTGACGCTGTTCGTCGGTCAGTTGCTCCGGTTTCATCACTTCGCCGCCGGCGGTCGGTTCGGTCGGCGCGCGAACGCCCGGCTGGCGGCTTTCCAGCTCTTTAATATAGCGCCAGCGCTCTTCCGGTTTTGGCGGCAAGCCGTTGCCGGCGGCCTGGCGATTTTGCATCGCTTCCGCTTCTTCTTTCTTATGGTGCGTAATGAAATAGAGTCCACCGATAAAGGCCACCAGCACAGCCGCCGCGATCGCCACCATAGCCGGTGAAATTGCCGGGAGGCTGCTTTGCTTATTCCTTGAGCTTCGGGTAGTGCTCTTTTTGCGCCGCGAAGAAGCCGGTTGGCTGCGGCGTACATAATCTCGTTGTGCCACTATCGTTTCGCTGTCTTATATTCGTTCGTCAGCCCGCCATGTTACTTAAGCGGCGGGCCTTTGACCAGAAGAGCAGGCCCGAAAGCCTGATGGTTATCGTCTGATTTTTTGCGTACTGCCGCGAACAATCAGTTCGCAATCGAGCAGGCGCGAGCCGCTGTTCACGTTATGACCCTGCATTTGCTCAAGTAATAGCAGCATTCCTTCACGGCCGATATCAAAACGCGGCTGTGACACGGTGGTCAATGGCGGATCGCAAAATTCAGACAACGCGATGTTATCGAAGCCGACAATCGACAGGTCGTCCGGCACTTTCAGACCGCGGCGTTTCGCCAGCGATAAGGCGCCCAGCGCCATCACATCGCTATGGCAAAAGACCGCGGTGGGCGGTACCGGCTGCGACAGCAGCTGCTCCAGCGCATTGGCGCCAGCTTCGAAGGTAAAGTTGCCGCGAGCGATATAGTGCGGATCAACGGTGATACCGCTGCGGCGCAGCGCCTGCACGTAACCCTGCAGGCGATAATGGCACAGCGGCATATCTTCCGGGCCGGCGATGCAGCCGATACGCTGGTGTCCCAGCTCGTGAAGATAGTTTACCGCGTTAAAAGCCGCCGTCAGGTTATCGATGTGGACGGTGGGCAGCTCCAGCTCCGGCGCGAACTCGTTCGACATGACCATCGGCGGCAAATTGCGCTGCTCTTCCACGCTGGCGTCAAACGGCAGGCGCGAGCTGAGCAGCACCATGCCGTCAATCTGCTTGGTGATGATAAGGTCGATAAAGGTTTTTTCTTTCTGATTCTGGTGGGCGCAATCGCCGATTAACACCAGATATCCGTGCTCGGCGGCAGTGACTTCAATACCGCGGATCACTTCGCTAAAAAAGGGATCGCAGATATCCGGGACGATCACGAGGATCGTCCGCGATTCGTTGCGCTTCATATTGCGTCCGAGCGACTGCGGTAAATAGCCGACTTCCAGCGCCGCCTGCTCGACCCGGTTACGGGTGGCTTGCGACACCTTATCAGGGTTCATCAACGCTCGGGACACGGTTGCCGTGGAAACGTTTGCCTTTAAGGCGACGTCTTTCATGGTGGCGGCAACCACTTGTTTTTTGGGCTTCACCTGGTTTCTCCTCGCTGAATGGCGCTGGCATTTCCCTTGCGCGCTAACTGCTGCATCATTTTTATCAGATAGTCGCGGCAGTGAGTTACAGAATTTTCATGAAAAACGTGATGCTTGTTAAATTTTTCGATCCGGCTCGCAAGAGAAGGCTTACCCTTCAATAGGATCGACATCCAGCACCCACTTCACTTTTTTCGCCTCCGGCAGCGTATTGATCAGCGCCAGCGTACCGCTGACGATATGCTGCAGGCGTACCCGCGAAGGATGCTGCAGCAATATCTGCCACCGCCAGCGGCCGCCGCGCTTCGGCGCCAGCGCCGGAACCGGACCGAGCACCCATAGCTTGTCGTCGGCCAGCGGACTGGCCTGCAGCAGATTGCGCAGCTGTTGTAAAAACAGCGGCGCCTGCTGGTTGTTATGGTCTTCCGCACGAATCAGCACATGGCTGGTCCACGGCGGTAGCTGCATTGTCTGCCGCTCTGCCAGCGCCTGTTCGGCGAAGGCGTCGTAGCCTTTATACAGCAGGGTCTGCAGCAGAGGGTGTTCAGGATGGTGGGTTTGCAGGATCACTTCGCCCTGTTTTCCTGCCCGTCCCGCTCGCCCGGAGACCTGGGTATAGAGCTGAGCAAAACGCTCGGCGGAGCGGAAATCCGCGGAAAACAGCGCCCCGTCGACGTCCAGCAGGGAGACGAGGGTGACGTCCGGGAAGTGGTGGCCTTTGGCCAGCATCTGGGTACCAATTAAAATACGCGCTCCGCCGCGATGGACGGCGGCGAGATGCTCCTCCAGCGCCCCTTTGCGGCTGGTGGTATCGCGGTCGATACGCGAGATAGGCACGTCAGGGAACAGCGGCGCCAGGGCCTGCTCCAGCTGTTCGGTGCCGATACCCACCGGCACCAGGTGCGTGGAGCCGCAGGAGGGACATTGGCGCGGGATAGGGCGCTGACTGTCGCAATGGTGGCAGCGCAGATGGTGCTGCGCCTGGTGCAACGTGTAGTAGCTGTCGCAGCGCGGACATTCCGCTATCCAGCCGCAGTCGTGGCACAGCAGCGCTGGCGCAAAGCCGCGGCGGTTAAGAAACAGGATCACCTGGTTATCCGCCTGCAGATGCTGGCGCATACGGTTAATCAGCGCGGGAGACAGACCCGCCTGCAGCGGTTGCCCTTTGAGATCGAGCACGTGCTGCTGGGCAGGGCGCGCATTGCCCGCGCGTTTGCTTAAGGTTAACTGGCGGTATTTGCCCTGGCGGACGTTATGCAGGGTCTCCAGCGCCGGCGTCGCCGAGCCGAGAATAATCGGGATCTGTTCGCTGTGGGCGCGCCATACCGCCAGGTCGCGGGCATGGTAGCGCCAGCCCTCCTGCTGCTTGTAGGAGCTGTCATGCTCTTCGTCGATAACGATGACGCCGAGGTCTTTAAACGGGGTAAACAGCGAGGAGCGGGTGCCGATCACAATGGCCGCTTCGCCGTTTTTCGCCTTCAGCCAGGCCGAAAGACGTTCGCTGTCATTGAGTCCGGAGTGCAGCACTTCCACCGGCGCGTTAAAGCGCTGGCGGAAGCGGGCGATGGTCTGCGGCGTCAGACCGATCTCCGGCACCATCACCAGCGCCTGGCGCCCCTGCGCCAGCACGTTTTCCAGCACGCTCAAATAGACTTCCGTTTTCCCTGAGCCGGTAATACCCGCCAGCAGCCAGGCGGAGAAGCGATCGGCGGCGCTGTGGATCGCCCCGACGGCGGTGGCTTGCTCGGTATTAAGACGCAGGCGTTCGCCGGCAACCGAATACGCGCTGCGCCAGTCGATGAGGGCGGGCGCTTCGCAGGCCAGCTCCGCCAGCCCTTTGCCGCGCAGCGCCTGCAGCGCCGCTTCATTAAATTCCAGTTCGCCAACCTGATGACGCCAGATTTTTCCCTGGCGCAGCGCCGCCAGCGCCTGCTGCTGCTTCGGCGAGCGTTTCAGACCGTTAAGGTCGACGGCCTGCCCCTGCTCGGTGGCGAACCAGTACCACAGCGGCGTCGCGCTGGCGGGTTTGCCCTGGCGCAGCAGAATGGGCAGCGCATGGAACAGCACATCGCCAATCGGATGATGGTAATACTCAGCCGCCCACATCAGCAGCCGCCAGACGGTACCGGAGAAGACCGGTTCGTCGTCCAGCGCTTCCGCGACCGGTTTTAGCTCGTCCAGCGGCAGCTCGCTGCGTTCGCTGACCGCCGCGACAATACCGATCCGCTCCTGTTTGCCGAACGGCACCCGCACCCGACAGCCCGCTTTGACCGCCATGCCTTCAGGCAGCAGATAGTCAAAAGTGCGCGGTAGCGGAACGGGTAGGGCAACGTGGGCGACGGGCATGTCATCTTCCTGACTTGAAATCTGGCGGGATAGTATACACATTACGATAAGGCGGCGCGGATCAGTTTGCATATGCTGGTCAAATTCTGTATGATTCGCCGCCTTTGATGCGCTTTATATCGCATTGAAGATTGACCATTACCGCGTGCTTCACGCTGTCAACAGCGTAGAGGGCGACGGGAAATTACTAATATCGCGTGGTGTCTGGCGTTAGGGCTGGAAGAGCGACGCGGCCTTAACTGAGGTTCTCCCATGAAAAAAGGTATTCACCCAAATTACGACGAAATTACTGCTACCTGTTCTTGCGGTAATGTCATGAAAATCCGCTCCACCGTAGGTCACGACCTGAACCTCGACGTGTGCGGCAAATGCCACCCGTTCTTCACCGGCAAACAGCGTGATGTTGCTACCGGTGGCCGTGTTGACCGCTTCAACAAGCGCTTCAGCATCCCGGGCAGCAAGTAAGTTGCCAGAAGAAGCCGCCTCAGGGCGGCTTTTTTGTGTCTCTCGCCTGCCTGGGCGGGAAAGAAAAAGGGCGGAAGCGTGCTTCCGCCCTTTTTATCGTCTCAGTATTCCCACGTATCCGGGTCGATACCCAGTTCACGCATAATCGCTTTCGCCGCTTCCGGGATCTCATCGCTGCGCTCTTTACGCAGGTCTTCATCGTTAGGCAACGGTTGTCCGGTAAAGGCATGCAGGAACGCTTCGCACAGCAGTTCGCTGTTGGTCGCGTGACGCAGGTTATTCACCTGACGACGCGTGCGTTCATCGGTGAGGATTTTTAACACCTTCAGAGGAATGGAAACCGTAATTTTCTTTACTTGCTCACTCTTCTTACCGTGCTCAGCGTATGGGCTGATATATTCGCCGCTCCATTCAGCCATGAGATACCTTAATCCTCTGTTTATTAGTGAAGGGCCAGAATATTCCGCCCGGGCTATAATCGCGCGTAGTTTACCGTATGCGCGGGCTTTCTGACATGAGATAAGCCGCCGCCGACGTGCGCTAATGCATATAATTTTAACGGCTATTTGCACTTTGCTCAATCTATACGCAAAGAAGTTTAGATGTCCAGATGTATTGACGTCTATTGTGACAATGTTTACTCTGAAGCCTGACTTTTCACCGATTCAGCCCAGGAACTTCCCAACATGACGCGTAAACAGGCCACCATCGCAGTGCGTAGCGGTTTAAATGACGACGAGCAGTACGGTTGCGTTGTCCCGCCGATCCACCTCTCCAGTACCTATAACTTCACCGACTTTAATGAACCTCGCGCTCACGACTATTCCCGCCGCGGCAACCCGACGCGTGATGTGGTGCAGCGCGCTTTAGCGGAGCTGGAGGGCGGCGCTGGCGCGGTGCTGACCAATACCGGTATGTCGGCGATCCTGCTGGTGACGACGGTGTTCCTTAAGCCTGGCGATCTGCTGGTGGCGCCGCACGACTGCTACGGCGGCAGCTACCGTCTGTTCGATAGCCTGGCGAAGCGCGGCTGCTATCGCGTTCAGTTCGTCGATCAAAACGATGAGCAGGCGCTGCGGGCGGCGCTGGCGGAAAAACCGAAGCTGGTGCTGGTCGAAAGCCCAAGTAATCCATTGCTGCGGGTGGTGGATATTGCGAAAATCTGTGGTCTGGCGCGCGAAGCCGGGGCGATCAGCGTGGTCGATAACACCTTCCTGAGTCCGGCGCTGCAAAACCCGCTGGCGCTGGGCGCCGATCTGGTGTTGCACTCCTGTACTAAATACCTTAATGGTCACTCTGATGTGGTGGCCGGGGTGGTGATTGCCAACGATCCGGCGACTGTCACCGAACTGGCATGGTGGGCGAATAACATTGGCGTCACCGGCAGCGCCTTCGACAGCTATCTGCTGTTGCGCGGGCTGCGGACGCTTTCTCCCCGCATGGAAGTGGCGCAACGTAATGCCCTGGCGATCGTCGAGTATCTGAAAACCCAGCCGCTGGTGAAAAAGCTGTATCATCCGTCGCTGCCGGAAAACCAGGGGCATGAAATTGCGGCGCGTCAGCAAAAAGGTTTTGGCGCAATGTTAAGCTTCGAGCTGGACGGTGACGAGCAGACGCTGCGCCGCTTCCTGAGCGGGCTGTCGCTGTTTACACTGGCGGAATCGCTGGGGGGCGTTGAAAGCCTGATTTCCCATGCGGCAACGATGACGCATGCCGGCATGGCGCCTGAAGCGCGTGCCGCCGCCGGAATTTCAGAAACGCTCCTGCGTATTTCGACCGGTATCGAAGATGGTGAAGATTTAATTGCCGACCTGGAAAATGGCTTCCGGGCAGCAAACGAGGAATAAAGATGAGTGTGATTGCGCAGGCAGGGGCGAAGGGTCGTCAGCTGCACAAATTTGGTGGGAGTAGTTTAGCGGATGCGAAATGTTACCTGCGCGTCGCGGGGATCATGAAGGAGTATTCGCAGGCGGGGGACATGATGGTCGTCTCCGCCGCTGGCAGCACCACCAACCAGCTGATCAGCTGGCTTAAGCTTAGCCAGAGCGATCGCCTTGCTGCGCATCAGGTTCAGCAGTCGCTTCGCCGCTATCACACCGAGCTGATTGGCGGTCTGGTGGAGCCTGCGGCGGCGGATACGTTGATCGCCGCCTTTATCCACGACCTTGAGCGTCTGGCTGGTCTGCTGGACGGCGGGGTTTCCGAAGCGGTTTATGCGGAAGTGGTCGGCCATGGGGAAGTGTGGTCCGCGCGCCTGATGGCGGCGGTTCTCAACCAGCTGGGAATGGAAGCCGCCTGGCTGGACGCGCGCGCGTTCCTGCGCGCGGAACGCGCCGCGCAGCCGCAGGTGGATGAAGGATTATCCTATCCACTGCTGCAGCAGCTGATGGCGCAGCATCCTAACAAGCGTCTGGTGGTGACCGGCTTTATCTCCCGCAACCAGGCCGGTGAAACCGTCCTGCTGGGCCGTAACGGGTCTGACTACTCTGCCACCCAGATCGGCGCGCTGGCGGGTGCTTCCCGCGTCACCATCTGGAGCGACGTCGCCGGGGTGTACAGCGCGGATCCGCGCAAGGTGAAAGACGCCTGTCTGCTGCCGCTGCTGCGTCTGGACGAAGCCAGCGAGCTGGCGCGTCTGGCCGCGCCGGTGCTCCATGCCCGCACGCTACAGCCGGTTTCCGCCAGCGATATCGATCTGCAGTTACGCTGCAGCTATACGCCGGAACAGGGTTCCACGCGCATTGAGCGCGTGCTGGCCTCCGGTACTGGCGCCCGGATTGTCACCAGCCATGACGATGTCTGCCTGGTGGAGTTCCAGGTGCCGGCCGGTCACGATTTCAAACTGGCGCATAAAGAGCTGGACGCCCTGCTCAAACGCGCCCAGCTGCGCCCGTTAGCCGTTGGCGTCCATGCCGACCGCAAACTGCTGCAGTTCTGCTATACCTCCGAGGTGGCCGACAGCGCGCTGAAGCTGCTCGATGAGGCAGGTCTGCCGGGCGAGCTGCGTCTGCGTCAGAAGCTGGCGCTGGTGGCGATGGTGGGCGCGGGCGTCACCCGCAACCCACTGCACTGCCACCGTTTCTGGCAGCAGCTGAAAGGGCAGCCGGTGGAGTTCACCTGGCAGTCGGAAGAGGGGATCAGCCTGGTGGCCGTCCTGCGCGCCGGGCCGACGGAAAGCCTGATCCAGGGGCTGCACCAGTCCCTGTTTCGTGCTGAAAAGCGTATCGGCCTGATGCTGTTCGGCAAAGGGAACATCGGTTCCCGCTGGCTGGAGCTGTTCGCCCGTGAACAAACCACGCTCTCGGCGCGCACCGGCTTTGAGTTTGTTCTCGCCGGCGTGGTCGACAGTAAACGCAGTCTGCTGAACTACGACGGGCTGGACGCCAGCCGGGCGCTGGCTTTCTTCAACGATGAAGCGGTGGAGCAGGATGAAGAGTCGCTGTTCCTGTGGATGCGCGCGCACCCGTATGATGATTTAGTGGTGCTGGACGTCACCGCCAGCGAGCAGCTGGCAGACCAGTATCTTGATTTCGCCAGCCATGGCTTCCACGTGATCAGCGCCAACAAGCTGGCGGGGGCCAGCAGCAGCGATAAGTATCGCCAGATCCACGACGCGTTTGAGAAGACGGGGCGCCACTGGCTGTATAACGCCACCGTGGGCGCCGGCTTGCCGGTGAACCATACGGTGCGCGATCTGATCGACAGCGGCGATACCATCCTCGGCCTGAGCGGTATCTTCTCGGGAACGCTCTCCTGGCTGTTCCTGCAGTTTGATGGCACCGTGCCGTTCACCGATCTGGTGGATCAGGCGTGGCAGCAGGGTCTGACCGAGCCGGATCCGCGCGTCGATCTGTCCGGTAAAGATGTGATGCGCAAGCTGGTGATCCTCGCGCGGGAAGCGGGTTACGACATCGAGCCGGATCAGGTGCGCGTGGAATCACTGGTCCCGGCGCACTGTGAAGAGGGTTCGGTCGATCACTTCTTTGAGAATGGCGAAGAGCTGAACGAGCAGATGCTGCAGCGCCTGGAGGCGGCCCGCGAGATGGGGCTGGTGCTCCGCTACGTGGCGCGTTTTGATGCCAACGGCAAAGCACGCGTCGGCGTGGAAGCGGTACGCGAAGAGCACCCGCTGGCGGCGCTGCTGCCGTGCGATAACGTGTTCGCTATCGAAAGCCGCTGGTATCGCGATAATCCGCTGGTGATCCGCGGGCCCGGCGCCGGGCGCGATGTGACCGCCGGGGCGATCCAGTCGGATATTAACCGTCTGGCGCAGCTGCTGTAGTCCCGGGAAAAAGACCAGGGGCGGCCTGGTCTTTTTTGTTAGTGCGCCGCAAAAACTGCTTTAGCGGCAAACAGGCCGTTTAGCGCCGCCGGGAAGCCGGCGTAGACCGCCATCTGCATGATCACTTCCGTAATTTCCTCTTGCGTCAGACCGACATTTAATCCCGCGGCAATATGTACTTTCAGCTGCGGCTCGGCGTTACCCAGCGCGGTGAGCGCGGCGATGGTGGCGATTTCCCGGCTACGCAAATCAAGCCCTGGCCGGGCGTAAATATCGCCGAAGGGGAACTCAATCAGATAGCGGGCGAAGTCGGGGGCGATATCCCGCAGGCTGTTGACGACGGCCTCCCCGCCGCTACCGTCCACGCGCTGAAGCATTTCCTGACCGGTGGTATAACGTTCGCTGGACATCGTTTTTTCCTCTCTGTGATGATGCGTTGAGAGGAAGGGTAGGGAAGTTTACCGGACTTGAGTAATACCCTTTTCGTGATACCTTTTCAGTATGACAACTTCGCGATTACATTCTCTCGATATCCGCCTGCTGCGTGCCTTTGCCGTGGTGGCGGAGGAAAATAACATCAGCCGGGCGGCGCAGCGGTTATTTATCTCGCAGCCGCCGCTGAGTCGCCATATGCGCTATCTGGAAGCGCAGCTGGGGGTGACGCTGTTTCAGCGCCATAGCAAAGGCCTGATCCTTACCGACGCGGGCAGAGAGGTGCTGGCGATCATTCGGCCCATGCTGGCGCTCCAGGAACGCACGCTGGCGGCATTGAGTGAGCTCTCCGTTCACTCGCCGCCGTCTCTGCGTCTGGGCGTGACCACCGCCTTCGAACAAGGCATTTTCGCTGCTGTTGAATCTGCGCTGAGCGAACATACCCGCGGGTTGCATATCACCCGCCACGCCTCACCGGCGCTGGCGCAGCAGGTGCGCAAAGGCAAACTCGATGCGGCGCTGGTCGCGCTGCCGCTCAATACTGAAGGGCTGCACCTGCATCCATTGCCGTATCAGGAGCCGCTCATCGCGGCAGTGCCAGCCTCCTGGCCGGAAGCCGTCATACCAGCGTTAACGCTAAGCGCGCTCAATCATCGGCCGCTGTTCTGGTTTAAACGCGAGCGTAACCCCGATTTCTTTGACTACACGCGGCGCATTTTCGACCGGGCTGGCTATACCCCCGCTTATGTGGAAGAGCCTGCCGAACATGATGTGCTGCTGGCGCGAATCGCGCGTGGGGAAGGCATGATCCTCCTGCCGGCGTCCTTTTCCGCGATCCAGCGTCAGGGGGTAGTGTTCTGTCCTGTCGCTGAAGGCGACAGCATGCCGTTAAGCCTTGGGGTGATCTATGCGCCTCACCAGGCAGGAGCCGTGCGGCAATGGCTCTCACTGCTGGATGATCACCTGACGGCTCGCTCGTCCCATGCTGAACATCGTCCTACCCCATGTTGACCGCAGAGCGGGCTCTATCGGCTGGCAAAGCGCCGGTAGATGAAGTTTTTTCATGTAGGCAGCCTTTTCCTCACTCTTTACGCAGATTTTTCTATTGACGCCCGGGCGCTTTTCCGTCATTTTTACATCTGGACGTCTAAACGTATAGAAGTTCGCAACACAACAGCCATTACATGCGATTGATGAGGTAAGGTATGAGCTTTTTTCACGCCAATCAGCGGGAAGCCCTGAATCAGAGCCTGGCGGAAGTCCAGGGCCAGATTAATGTGTCCTTTGAATTCTTTCCGCCGCGCACCAGTGAAATGGAGCAAACCCTGTGGAAATCCATCGATCGCCTGAGCAGTCTGAAACCGAAGTTTGTCTCGGTGACCTATGGCGCGAACTCCGGCGAGCGCGATCGCACCCACAGCATCATCAAAGGTATTAAAGAGCGAACCGGTCTGGAAGCGGCGCCGCACCTGACCTGTATCGATGCTACTCGCGATGAGCTGCGCACTATCGCCCAGGATTACTGGAACAACGGCATCCGCCATATCGTCGCTCTGCGCGGCGACCTGCCGCCGGGCAGCGGTAAACCGGAGATGTACGCCGCCGATCTGGTCACTCTGCTGAAAGAGGTGGGGGATTTTGATATCTCCGTCGCCGCGTATCCGGAAGTGCATCCGGAAGCGAAAAGCGCGCAGGCGGATTTGCTCAACCTGAAACGCAAAGTCGAGGCAGGCGCCAACCGCGCGATCACCCAGTTCTTCTTCGATGTGGAAAGCTACCTGCGTTTTCGCGATCGCTGCGTCTCGGCGGGCATCGACGTGGAAATTATTCCGGGTATCCTGCCGGTTTCCAACTTTAAACAGGCGAAAAAGTTTGCGGATATGACCAACGTTCGTATCCCGGTGTGGATGTCGAAAATGTTCGAAGGGCTGGATAATGACGCCGAAACCCGTCAGCTGGTGGGGGCGAATATCGCCATGGACATGGTGAAGATCTTAAGTCGGGAAGGGGTAAAAGATTTCCACTTCTACACCCTTAACCGCGCCGAAATGAGCTACGCCATCTGTCATACGCTGGGCGTGCGTCCTGCCTGAGTGCTTGTCGTTTCCGCCGTCAGTGGGCGACGCGTCCGGCTGATAAACATAAAAAAACACCCGGCTGACGCCGGGTGTTTTGTTTTGCTCTGGATTATTCCCATTCCTGCAGGAAGCGCTGGCCATATTGGTCGGCGACCAGCAGCGCGGCGTAGACCTGGTCGGCGTCGACGCCGCCCGGCATATTGTGGATGGTTTCGCCTTCAGCGCAGGCGGCTTCCGCTACCAGGCGCATTTTGGTCGGGATGTCGCCTTTGATATCCAGCTGCGCCAGCGTGATCGGCAGCCCAACGCTGTGACACAGCGCGGCGACAGTCTCGATCTCTTCCACCGGCGCGTTTTCCAGCACCAACTGCGTCAGGGTGCCGAACGCCACTTTTTCACCGTGATAATAGTGGTGGGCGTCAGGGATGGCCGTCATGCCGTTATGAATCGCGTGGGCTGCCGCCAGGCCACCGCTTTCAAAACCGACGCCGCTCAGATAGGTGTTGGCTTCCACCACCCGCTCCAGCGCCGGAGTGACCACGTGCTGTTCGGCGGCCAGCATCGCTTTTTCACCCTCTTCGAGTAAGGTGTTGTAGCACAGCTCGGCCAGCGCCAGCGCCGCCTGGGTGCATTTCCCGCCCGCCATGGTGGTGGCGCCGCTGCGTGAGCAGGCGCGGGCTTCGAACCATGTGGCCAGCGCATCGCCAATCCCGGCGGCCAGCAGGCGAGCCGGCGCGCCTGCAACGATCTGCGTATCGACAATGACCATGTTAGGGTTGTGCGGCAGCATCAGATAGCTGTCGAACTCGCCTTCGTCGGTGTAAATCACCGACAGCGCGCTGCACGGCGCATCGGTGGAGGCGATGGTGGGGGCGATCGCCACCGGCACCTTCATAAAATGGGCCAGCGCTTTCGCGGTATCCAGGGTTTTACCACCGCCGATCCCCAGCACGGCGGTGCATTTCGCACTGCCGGCGATATCGCGCAGGCGATTGATTTCATTATGCGAACATTCACCGCCAAACGGCGCGATTTCCGCCGCCAGGCCGGCGTCAGCCAGGCTTTTGCGTAGCATCTCTTCCGCGAATCCCAGCACGAATTTATCGCCAACGACCAGCCAGCGTTCGGCCAGCGGTTTCAGGTAGTCGCCAAGGCGCTTGATGGCGCCTGCGCCCTGGATGTATTTGCCTGGTGATTGAATAATGCGATCCATTTCGATTCCTCCTCGATGACCGTGATGCCGCCCGCAGGCGGCGCGCGGGTCCGGTTACAGGTTCAGCGTGCCAAAGGCGTTATTCCAGTCCTGTTCAAACTTCTCTATGGCTGACTCTACCGCAGGGGTGCCGAGCATTTGTTGCGCTACATCTAGTGGAAGGGTGATTGCTTCGCAGCCAGCCAGCAGGCAATCCAGCGCCTGACGGGGCGTTTTGAAGCTTGCCGCCAGCACTTTGCTTTCGGGCGCATGCATTTCCAGCAGGGATTGCAGTTCCTGCACCATGCGGATGCCGTCTCCGCCCTGAGCGTCGACGCGGTTAACGTAAGGCGCGACGTACTTTGCGCCGGCCAGCGCGGCCAGCAGACCCTGTGAAGCGCTGTAGACGGCGGTGCCAAGGGTCGGGATACCTTCTTTCTTCAGCAGCTTGATAGCGGCGAGGCCTTCGGCGGTGACCGGGATTTTGACCACGATGCCCGGCACGGCGTTGCTCAGGCGTTTGGCTTCTGCCACCATGCCCTGCGCATCGCGGCTCATGGTCTGTGCGAACAGAATTCCTTCCGGGCCAACGGCTTTTTGCAGGCGCGGCAGTACATCCCAGACCGGGGTTTTACCGGCGGCGATAATGCTCGGGTTGGTGGTCACCCCGGCCAGCGGGTAGATGCGGGCCAGGCGTTCCACTTCGGCGACGTTGGCGGTATCCAGATAGAGTTCCATAGCGTTTTCCTCAATGCTTAATTCGGTGCTGTCGTTGAGGTAAGCATACGGCTTTCGTTCGAAGGATCGCCAGATGACAAATTTGCCAAAAACTGGATAAATGTACGCATCGCGATTAAGGATGATTTAGATCACATTTATCGACGCTGGCTGGGATGGCAGGAAACTATAGCGCGCACAAAAGTCAGGTTTAACACACAAAAATCTAGTTTTTTGCCGCGGACGATTTTTCCGTCAGCTGGCTATGGTACTGGCGGCGGTATTCAGACGGCGAGCGTTCCGTGGTTTTGCGGAACAGGCGGCAGAAGTAGTTGCTGTCGGCGAAGCCGCAGGCGTGGGCGATGTCTTTCACTTTCATATCGTGGCCCTTCAGCAGCATACGGGCCTGTTCGAGACGAATGTGGTTTAGATATTCATTGAAGCCCATTGGCCCACATTTCTGGAACAGATGGGAAAGATAGTTGGGAGAGAGATAGAACGCCTGGGCGACCGATTCCCGGCTCAGCGGCTCCGCGTAATGGACCTCGATGTACTGACGGATTGCCTCGAACAGCGCCTGGCTGCGCGAGGAAGTTTGCGCCTGGCTGCCGAGAAGATCATGGCAGTGGCTGAGCAGGCTGATGACGATGCTGCGGGCGGTTTGCTGCTCCTGCGGCTGCATCCGGATCTCGTTGAGCGCCTGCAGCAGGAAGGAACCGACGCGCGGCCCGCGACGCAGCGCCTGTAGCTTTTCAACAACGGCGATCGTCTTGCCATTCCAGCGCTGCAGCGAGCACTCCAGCTGCTGCTTAGCGAACAGGATGCTTAACAGCAGGCAGGGCGCCTGCCACTGTGGGCAGTTCCAGCTATCGCCAGGAATATAGAGCACGTCATGGGCCTCCAGGAGCGGGGCGTTATCGCCGAGCGCCTGGTCGCGCAGCTGACCATCGAGGAGGATATTCAGACGGGGAAAATCAACCTGCACCACCGGTTCAGCAGGCGAGCGCGTCTCGCCGGCGAAATAAACCCGTCCGAGGCTGGTCTGCTTTTTTAGCAATGCATCAATAAGTTGATTGATATCGTTGTCCATCATTGTTCCGCCCCGTGCATCACCCCTTTCATCATACCGGACATTATTCCAGCGGTAAAAGCGCCAGCCTGTCGCTATTGCTTCTCAGTTACGATATGTTATATCGTAACAATTTGTCACCATTGATAGCAAACTCAGGAGAGAGTAATGACCAGAAAGATCCCCCTGCTGGCCTTGGGACTCGGCATGGCGCTAGCCAGCGCCCAGGCGTTCGCTCACGGCAATCATAGCCATGGGCCGGCGCTAACCGAAGTGGAGCGTCAGGCCAGCGAAGGCATTTTTGCGGATAAAGATGTGCAGGACCGCGCGCTGAGCGACTGGGAGGGCGTCTGGCAGTCGGTGAACCCGTATCTGCTCAAAGGCGATCTCGATCCGGTGCTGGAGCAGAAGGCGAAAAAGCCCGGCGGCAAGAGCGTGGAGGAGTATCGCGCCTATTATAAGAAGGGCTATGCCACCGATGTGGAACAGATTGGCATTGAAGATGACGTGATTGAGTTCCACATTGGCGAGACCGTCAACAGCTGCAAATACCGCTATTCAGGCTACAAAATCCTGCATTACGCCTCCGGTAAGAAGGGCGTACGTTATCTGTTCGAGTGCCAGCAGGGCGATGCCAGCGCGCCAAAATATGTCCAGTTCAGCGACCACATCATTGGCCCGCGTAAATCGCAGCATTTCCATATTTTCATGGGCAATGAATCACAGGAAGCGTTGCTGAAAGAGATGGATAACTGGCCGACCTATTATCCGTATGCGCTGCATAAAGAGCAGATCGTTGATGAGATGCTGCACCACTAGAACGGGTGAAAAATCCCCCGGCCGGGCGGCCGGGGGAAAGACAGCGATTAGCCGGTGTTACGCATACCGGCGGCGACGCCGGCGATGGTGACCATCAGCGCTTGTTCAACGCGCGGATCCGGGTCTTTGCCCTCTTCTTCAGCCTGGCGCGAACGGTGCAGCAGCTCCGCCTGCAGGACGTTCAGCGGGTCGGTATAGATATTACGCAGCTGGATAGACTCGGCGATCCACGGCAGGTCAGCCATCAGATGAGAGTCGTTGGCGATGGCCAGCACGACGTTGATATCGGCAGCCAGCAGCTTGCGCAGCTCGGTACCCAGCGCCCACAGCTCTGGTTTCACAAGGCGCTGATCGTAGTACTCCGCCAGCCACAGGTCGGCCTTCGAGTAAACCATCTCCAGCATGCCGAGGCGGGTGGAGAAGAACGGCCAATCGCGACACATCGCTTCCAGTTCACTCTGTTTTCCGCCTTCAACCACCTTCTGCAGCGCAGCGCCAGCGCCCAGCCAGGCTGGAAGCATCAGGCGGTTCTGGGTCCAGGCGAAGATCCACGGAATGGCGCGTAGCGACTCGACGCCGCCGGTCGGACGACGTTTTGCCGGACGCGAACCCAGCGGCAGTTTGCCCAGCTCCTGCTCCGGAGTGGCGGAGCGGAAATAAGGCACGAAATCTTTGTTTTCACGCACGTAGCCGCGATACATCTTGCACGACACGTCGGACAGCTCGGCCATGATGTCGCGCCACTGCGGTTTTGGTTCCGGCGGCGGCAGCAGGTTGGCTTCGAGGATCGCGCTGGTATAGAGCGACAGGCTGCTGATGGTGACTTCCGGCAGGCCGTACTTAAAGCGGATCATCTCACCCTGCTCGGTAACGCGCAGGCCGCCCTTCAGGCTTCCCGGCGGCTGTGAGAGGAGCGCGGCGTGGGCCGGCGCGCCGCCGCGGCCAATGGAGCCGCCGCGACCGTGGAACAGCGTCAGTTCGATCCCGGCTTTCTCACAGGTTTTGATCAACGCGTCCTGCGCCTGGTACTGCGCCCAGGAGGCGGCCATCACGCCTGCGTCTTTCGCGGAATCAGAGTAGCCGATCATGACCATCTGTTTGCCCTGGATAAAGCCGCGGTACCAGTCGATATTCAGCAGCTGGGTCATGACGTCGTTGGCGTTGTTCAGGTCATCCAGCGTTTCGAACAGCGGGGCCACCGGCAGGGCAAAGCCAATCCCGGCCTCCTTCAGCAGCAGATGAACCGCCAGCACGTCGGACGGCGTTTTGGCCATCGAGATCACGTAGGCGGCGATCGATCCGCGCGGCGCCTCGGCGATCACTCTACAGGTGTCGAGAACTTCGCGGGTCTCTTCGCTTGGCTCCCACTGGCGCGGCAGCAGCGGACGTTTGGAATTCAGTTCGCGGATCAGGAAAGCCTGTTTGTCGGCTTCTGACCAGCTTTCGTAATCGCCGATCCCGAGGTAACGGGTCATTTCGCCCAGCGCTTCGGTGTGGCGGGTGCTTTCCTGACGGATATCAATACGCACCAGCGGTACGCCGAAAGACTTCACGCGGCGCAGGGTGTCGAGCAGCTCGCCGTTGGCGATAATGCCCATGCCGCAGGCCTGCAGCGATTTATAACAGGCGTATAGCGGCTCCCACAGCTGCTCGTTCTGAGTGATCAGTCCCGCCGGTTTCGGCAGCTTCTGACCTTTCAGACGCGCTTCCAGCCAGGCCTGGGTTTCCATCAGCTGAGTGCGCAGTTTTTTCATCAGGTAACGGTACGGTTCCTGAGCGCCCTCGGCGCCGGCCAGGGCGCGCAATTCGTCAGTACACTCCACCATCGACAGCTCGGAGATCAGCACCTGCACATCTTTGAGGAACAGATCGGTCGCTTTCCAGCGGCTGAGCAGCAGCACGTGGCGGGTGATATCGGCGGTCACGTTCGGGTTGCCGTCGCGGTCGCCGCCCATCCACGAAGTGAAACGCACCGGGACAAAGTCCACCGGCAGCTGATAGCCGAGGTTGGCTTCCAGCTGTTCGTTCAGCTCGCGCAGGTAGTTAGGCACCCCTTCCCACAGGCTATTTTCCACCACCGCGAAGCCCCATTTGGCTTCATCGACCGGGGAAGGGCGGTGCTTACGAATTTCATCGGTATGCCAGGACTGGGCGATCAGCTGGCGCAGTCGGCGCATCAGCTGGTGGTGCTCGTAGTCCGCGATATCTTTGTTATCCAGCTGCTTGAGGCAGTTGTTCACTTCCACCATTTTATGGATCAGCGTCCGGCGGGTGATCTCGGTCGGGTGGGCGGTTAACACCAGCTCCAGGGACAGAGATTCCACCGCTTTTTTGATGGTGTCTTCGTTGAGATTGGGTTGGTCTTTGAGCTTTCTCAGGGTGCGCGCAATGACTTCCGGATTGCTGGCCGCTTCGCCATTCGGCGAAATGCTGTGGTACTGCTCAGCGGTGTTGGCCAGATTCAGGAACTGGCTGAAGGCACGGGCCACCGGCAGCAGTTCGTCGTTAGACAAATTCTGCAGCGTGGTCAGCAGCTCCTGGCGGTTAGCTTCGTTGCCGGCGCGTGAAGATTTGGACAACTTACGGATAGTTTCGACACGATCAAGAATATTTTCTCCCAATGCATCCTTGATGGTATCGCCCAGCACCTTGCCGAGCATACTGACATTACTACGCAATGCGGAATATTGTTCGTTCATGTTACCCCAGACACCCCATCTCATTTTATTTTGTTATATCCGCTGCGCTGGAACGTGAGCAACGGATAAGCAACCCGTCTTTTATAAAGCCACGTAAATACCCCCACGTCAATTACTGCGAAATCGCTTCAGCAAACGAGTAAATACCCGTAATTTGCGAAATTTAACTCAGGGGGCGCTGGATAAGCATCGCTTATGGAAATGTGACGATCGTCACCGTTCCGCCCCGGGAGAGCGGGGCGGAAAAAGAGGGCGATTTTAGTGCCAGCAGAAGTGGTGAACCACCTGGCTAATCAGCTCCCGCGTCGGCTTGATAAAGCGCGTCTCCAGAAACTCGTCAGGCTGATGGGCCTGATTGATCGAGCCCGGGCCGAGAACCAGCGTTGGGCACAGCGTCTGGATAAACGGCGCTTCGGTACAGTAGTTCACCACGTCGGTCTGGGCGCCAAGCAGTTTCTCAACCACCTGCACCAGCTTATGGTCCGGCGGGCACTCGTAGCCGGGGATCGGCGGATGCAGCTCCGAGACCGTCAGGCGGCCCGGCCAGCGTTCGCTTACCGGGGCCAGCGCCTCGTCCAGCAGACCATTGAGGTCGTTGAGGGTCATCCCCGGCAACGGGCGGATGTCCATATGCAGTTCACAGCAGGCGCAGATACGGTTTGAGGCATCGCCGCCATGGATGGCGCCGAGGTTGAGGGTCGGGTAAGGGACCGTGAACGCCTCGAAGTGGTAGCGCTCTTTTAGCAAATCGCGCAGCTGCATAATCCGACCGATGGCGTCGTGCATCAGCTCGATCGCGTTGACCCCGCGCGCCGGATCGCTGGAGTGGCCGGACTGGCCCTGAATACGGATCGCGTTGGACATATGTCCTTTATGGGCGCGGATCGGCTGCAGGGAGGTGGGCTCGCCGATGATGGCGCAGTCGGGGCGCAGCCGGGTGGTTTCGGCAAAATAGCGCGCGCCGGCCATGCTGGTCTCTTCGTCGGCGGTGGCCAGAATATACAGCGGTTTTTTCAGCGTGGTGACGTCGACATCGCGCAGGGCGTCGAGAATAAAGGCGAAGAAGCCTTTCATATCGGCCGTGCCGAGGCCGTAGAGCTTGTTATCGTGTTCGGTAAGGGTGAACGGATCGCGCGTCCAGCGGCCGTCATCGAACGGCACGGTATCGGTATGCCCGGCGAGCAGCAGGCCGCCGGCGCCGTGTCCGGTGCTGGCCAGCAGGTTGAATTTATGGCGCGTATCCGGCACCGGCTGTACCTCGACATTAAAGCCGAGATCGCGGAACCAGCCGGCCAGCAAATTGATTAAAGACTCATTGCTCTGATCGAGAGCCTCTTCGGTCGCGCTGATGGACGGTGTGGCGATCAACGCGCGGTAAATCTCGATAAAGGGCGGTAAATTGTTTTTCATTGTTGACACACCTTGGGTCGTGATAGTATCAATATTCATGCATTTATTGTGAATAAAAATACAATATCGTTGAGCGTAAGAAAACCCATCGAATGTAAGGAGATGCGCTTCCAATGTTAAATACGCTGATTGTGGGTGCCAGTGGTTATGCCGGCGCAGAGCTGGTGACCTATATCAATCGTCATCCGCATATGAACATAACCGCTTTGACGGTCTCCGCGCAAAGCAATGATGCGGGAAAATTAATTTCCGACCTGCATCCGCAGCTCAAAGGCATTGTCGATATGCCGCTGCAGCCGATGTCCGATATCAGCGAATTCAGCGCTGGCGTGGACGTGGTGTTTCTCGCCACCGCGCACGAAGTGAGTCACGATCTGGCGCCGCAGTTCCTTGCCGCCGGCTGCGTGGTGTTCGATCTCTCCGGTGCCTTCCGCGTTAACGATGGGGCGTTCTACGAAAAATATTATGGTTTCACTCATCAGCATCCCGACCTGCTCAAACAGGCGGTGTATGGTCTGGCGGAGTGGAGCGCGGATGCGCTTAAAGAAGCGCAGTTAATCGCGGTGCCTGGCTGCTACCCGACGGCGGCGCAGCTGTCGCTGAAGCCGCTGATTGATGCCAGTCTGCTGGATCTCAACCAGTGGCCAGTGATCAACGCCACCAGCGGGGTGAGCGGCGCGGGACGCAAAGCCGCGATCGGCAACAGCTTCTGTGAAGTCAGCCTGCAGCCATACGGCATCTTTAACCATCGTCATCAGCCGGAGATTGCCAGCCACCTCGGAGCGAAGGTGATTTTTACCCCGCATCTGGGTAATTTTAAGCGCGGCATTCTGGAAACCATTACCTGCCGCCTGAAGCCGGGCGTTGGCCATGCGCAGATCGCGGCGGTTTACCAGCAGGCTTACGCCGATAAACCGCTGGTACGTTTATATGATAAAGGCGTGCCCGCATTGAAAAGCGTCGAAGGTCTGCCATTCTGTGATATCGGTTTTGCCGTGCAGGACGACCATCTCATCGTCGTCGCGGCAGAAGATAACCTGCTGAAAGGCGCCGCAGCGCAGGCGGTGCAGTGCGCGAATATTCGTTTCGGCTTCGCTGAGACGCAGTCTCTTATTTAAGGTGTGATGATGAACCCATTAATTATCAAACTCGGCGGCGTATTACTCGATAGCGAAGAAGCGCTGGAGCGTCTGTTTACCGCGCTGGTCAATTACCGTGAAGCGCACCAGCGTCCGCTGATTATCGTCCATGGCGGCGGCTGCGTGGTGGATGAGCTGATGAAGCAGCTCAACCTGCCGGTGCAGAAGAAAAATGGTCTGCGGGTGACGCCGGCTGAGCAAATCGACATCATCACCGGCGCGCTGGCGGGAACCGCCAACAAGACGCTGCTGGCGTGGGCGAAAAAGCACGGTCTGGCCTCTGTCGGCCTGTTCCTCGGCGATGGCGATAGCGTGAAGGTGACACAGCTGGATGCTGAGCTGGGCCATGTCGGGCTGGCGCAGCCGGGCTCTCCGACGCTGATCAACACCCTGCTGGCGGGCGGTTACCTGCCGGTGGTGAGCTCTATTGGCGTGACCGACGAGGGCCAGCTGATGAACGTCAATGCTGACCAGGCGGCGACGGCGCTGGCGGCTACCCTGGGGGCGGATCTGATCCTGCTGTCTGACGTCAGCGGTATCCTCGACGGTAAAGGGCAGCGTATTGCCGAGATGACCGCCGAGAAAGCGGAGCAGCTGATCGAGCAGGGGATTATCACTGACGGCATGATTGTCAAAGTGAATGCGGCCCTCGACGCGGCGCGTGCTCTGGGCCGTCCGGTGGATATCGCCTCCTGGCGTCACGCCGAGCAGCTGCCGGCGTTGTTTAACGGCACGCCTATCGGCACACGTATTCTGGCTTAAGATTTCATGCCCGGCGGCGCGTTGTCTGCCGGGCTTACAAGACCGTAGGCCGGGGAGGCACAACGCCACCGGCGGAACTAACGAATAAAGGAAGCATGTTATGGCACTTTGGGGCGGGCGTTTTACACAGGCAGCAGATCAACGGTTCAAACAGTTCAACGACTCGTTGCGCTTCGACTATCGTCTGGCGGAGCAGGATATCGTTGGCTCTGTCGCCTGGTCGAAAGCGCTGGTAACGGTCGGCGTTCTGAGTGCCGATGAACAACAGCAGCTGGAAGAAGCGCTGAACGTGCTACTGGAAGAGGTGCGCGCCAATCCGCAGCAAATCCTCGCCAGCGATGCTGAAGATATTCACAGCTGGGTGGAAGGCAAACTGATCGACAAAGTGGGCCAGTTGGGCAAGAAACTGCATACCGGCCGCAGCCGTAACGACCAGGTCGCTACCGATCTTAAACTGTGGTGCAAAGATACCGTTGTCGAACTGCTGTCGGCGAACCGCCAGCTGCAGAGCGCGCTGGTGGAGACGGCCCAGCAGAACCAGGACGCGGTGATGCCGGGGTACACCCACCTGCAGCGCGCCCAACCGGTGACGTTCGCGCACTGGTGTCTGGCCTATGTCGAAATGCTGGCGCGCGATGAAAGCCGCCTGCAGGACGCGCTGAAGCGCCTCGACGTTAGCCCGCTGGGCTGCGGCGCGCTGGCGGGGACGGCGTATGAAATCGACCGCGAGCAGCTGGCCGGCTGGCTGGGCTTTGCCTCCGCCACCCGCAACAGCCTCGACAGCGTGTCTGACCGCGACCATGTTCTGGAGCTGCTTTCCGATGCCTCTATCGGCATGGTCCATCTGTCGCGCTTTGCGGAAGATCTGATTTTCTTTAACTCCGGCGAAGCGAATTTCGTCGAGCTTTCCGACCGCGTAACCTCAGGCTCCTCGCTGATGCCGCAGAAGAAAAACCCGGACGCCCTGGAGCTTATCCGTGGCAAATGCGGCCGCGTGCAGGGCGCGCTGACCGGCATGATGATGACCCTGAAAGGGCTGCCGCTGGCCTACAACAAAGATATGCAGGAAGATAAAGAGGGACTTTTCGACGCTCTGGATACCTGGCTCGACTGCCTGCATATGGCGACCCTGGTGCTGGATGGCATCCAGGTGAAACGTCCGCGCTGTGCGGAAGCGGCGCAGCAGGGCTATGCCAACGCCACTGAGCTGGCGGATTATCTGGTGGCGAAAGGCGTACCGTTCCGCGAGGCGCACCATATTGTCGGTGAAGCGGTGGTGGAAGCCATTGCGCAAGGGAAACCGCTGGAAGCGCTGGCCCTGGCCGACCTGCAGAAATTCAGCCCGGTGATTGCGGACGATGTTTATCCGATCCTGTCGCTGCAGTCCTGCCTTGATAAACGCGCGGCAAAAGGCGGCGTCTCGCCGCAGCAGGTGGCGCAGGCTATCGGCGAGGCGAAGGCCCGTCTGAGTTAATCCACAGATATCTGTCTTCCCTGACCCGGCCGAGCCCAGCGACGCCGGGTTTTTTATGCAAAAAAAAAGCGGACGCAAGGTCCGCAAAAGTTCACGTTGGCTTTAGTTGTTTGGGTAGAGAAACAGTGTGACGGGTCAGTGGTTTTCACAGGTTCACCGTCTTTATGGGCGTATTATTGAACAGAAAACTTGATAGGGATAATCGTTCGTTGCTATGCTATCTATCGCCATGGACTATCGTGGCGATGGAGGATGAATAATGAATATTCGCGATCTTGAATACCTGGTAGCGCTCGCCGAACACCGCCACTTCCGGCGGGCGGCTGACTCATGCCATGTGAGCCAACCGACGCTCAGCGGACAGATCCGCAAGCTGGAG
Source organism: Klebsiella sp. V115_8 (assembly GCF_029967715.1). Lineage (NCBI taxonomy): Bacteria > Pseudomonadati > Pseudomonadota > Gammaproteobacteria > Enterobacterales > Enterobacteriaceae > Klebsiella > Klebsiella sp. V115_8. Next base: position 7,864 of record NZ_JASCAR010000039.1, on the reverse strand, counting down.
GATGAGCTTGGCGTCATGCTGCTGGAGCGCACCAGCCGTAAGGTTCTGTTTACCCAGGCGGGGCTGTTGCTGGTGGATCAGGCGCGTACCGTGTTACGCGAAGTAAAAGTGCTCAAGGAGATGGCAAGCCAACAAGGGGAAACCATGTCCGGGCCGCTGCATATCGGCTTGATCCCGACAATTGGCCCGTACCTGCTACCGCACATCATTCCGATGCTGCATCAGACCTTCCCGAAGCTGGAAATGTATCTGCACGAAGCGCAGACCCATCAGCTGCTGGCTCAGCTCGACAGCGGTAAGCTCGACTGCGCCATCCTGGCGCTGGTCAAAGAGAGCGAGGCCTTTATCGAGGTGCCGCTGTTCGATGAGCCGATGATGCTGGCTATCTATGAAGATCATCCGTGGGCAAACCGCGACCGGGTGCCGATGTCGGATCTGGCCGGTGAAAAGCTGCTGATGCTGGAGGATGGCCACTGCCTGCGCGATCAGGCGATGGGCTTCTGCTTTGAAGCGGGGGCGGATGAGGATACCCACTTCCGCGCGACCAGCCTGGAAACGCTGCGCAATATGGTGGCGGCAGGCAGCGGTATTACCCTGCTGCCTGCGCTGGCAGTGCCGCAAGAAAGAAAACGCGATGGCGTGGTCTACCTGCCGTGCATTAAGCCAGAGCCAAGACGCACCATCGGTCTGGTTTACCGTCCGGGCTCACCGCTGCGCAGCCGCTATGAACATCTGGCGGAGGCCATCCGCGGCACGATGGATGGCCATTTCGACAAGGCGTTAAAACAGGCGGTTTAAGCCGTTCAGCGCGGCAACCCGGTACGCTTCCGCCATGGTCGGGTAGTTAAAGGTGGTGTTGACGAAGTACTCAATGGTGTTACCACCACCTTTCTGCTCCATGATCGCCTGGCCGATGTGAATGATTTCGGCTGCGCGTTCGCCAAAGCAGTGAATGCCGAGGATCTCCTTGGTTTCCCGGTGGAACAGGATCTTCAGGGTTCCCACGCTCATGCCAACGATTTGCGCCCGCGCCAGGTGTTTAAACTGAGCGCGACCCACCTCATACGGCACTTTCATCGCCGTCAGCTGCTGCTCGGTTTTCCCGACGGAGCTGATTTCCGGAATGGTGTAGATCCCGGTCGGGATATCTTCAATCAGATGCGCTGAGGCTTCGCCTTTCACCAGCGCCTGGGCGGCAATGCGTCCTTGATCGTACGCCGCGGAGGCGAGGCTCGGATAGCCGATGACATCCCCAACCGCATAGATGTGCGGAAGGGCGGTCTGGTACATGCTGTTGACCTTCAGCTGGCCGCGACTGTCGGTCTGCAGACCGATGTTTTCCAGCGCCAGAGTGTCGGTATTGCCGGTGCGGCCGTTGGCGTACAGCAGGCAGTCCGCTTTGAGCTTTTTGCCGGATTTCAGATGCATGATGACGCCGTCATCAACGCCTTCAATCTTTTCGTACTCCTCGTTGTGGCGAATGACCACGCCGCTGTTCCAGAAGTGATAGGAGAGTGAATCTGACATCTCCTGATCGAGGAAGGCCAGCAGACGATCGCGGGTGTTGATCAGATCGACCTTCACCTCCATGCCGCGGAAGATCGACGCATATTCACAACCGATTACCCCGGCGCCGTAAATGATCACATGGCGCGGCTCATGCTGCAGGCTGAGAATCGAATCGCTGTCATAGATGCGCGGGTGGTGGAAATCGACATCCGCCGGATGATAGGGGCGAGATCCGCAGGCGATAACGAATTTCTCCGCGGTCACCGTCTCGACCGTGCCGTCATGGCACTCCAGCGCCAGAGTATGCTCATCAACGAAGTGGGCATTGCCCTGCAGAATTTCACAGTGGTTGCGCTCATAGAATCCCTGGCGCATATGAGTCTGCTGGTTGATGACGCTGTCGGCATGGTTAAGGATGTCGGCGAAAGAAGAGCGAAGAAGGCGGGAGTGGTCGCTGTAGAGGGGGTTTTGGTTAAACTCGATAATACGGCTGACGGCATGGCGGAGGGCTTTCGACGGGATGGTGCCCCAGTGGGTGCAACCGCCGCCGACATTATGGTAGCGCTCGATGACGGCAACGCGTGCTCCCTGTTTCACCAGTCCCATGGCGGCGCCTTCGCCGCCAGGACCGGAACCAATCACTATTGCATCATAATCCCAAGAGTGTGACATGGCATTACTCACCTGTTTTATACATAAAATAAACACGATGATAACATTCGCTGCGCTTTAACCCAATTATCGTTGTGCTTTTTTGCGGCATAAAAGCAGAAACGGCTCGTAAACAATCATTCACAATCCAGGGCAAACCGATTAGTTTTAATCTCTGGTATAGTGCCAGCAGGGCTATTGGAAGGATTCATACATCGTGATGGGCGTAAGAGCACAACAAAAAGAAAAAACCCGCCGTTCGCTGGTGGAAGCGGCATTCAGCCAACTTAGCGCTGAGCGGAGTTTCGCCAGCCTGAGCTTGCGTGAAGTGGCGCGGGAAGCAGGGATCGCGCCGACGTCCTTCTATCGTCATTTTCGCGATGTCGATGAGTTAGGCCTGACGATGGTCGATGAGAGCGGACTGATGCTGCGCCAGCTGATGCGCCAGGCGCGCCAGCGGATTGCCAAAGGCGGCAGCGTGATCCGCACCTCGGTCTCGACCTTTATGGAGTTTATCGGTAACAACCCGAACGCTTTCCGCCTGCTGCTGCGCGAGCGCTCGGGAACGTCTGCGGCGTTTCGCGCCGCCGTCGCACGCGAAATCCAGCATTTTATTGCGGAACTCGCCGACTATTTAGAACTCGAAAACCATATGCCGCGCGCCTTTACCGAAGCGCAGGCTGAAGCTATGGTCACCATCGTTTTTAGCGCTGGCGCGGAAGCGCTGGATGTCGGCCCTGAACAGCGCCGACAGCTGGAAGAACGGTTGGTACTGCAGCTCAGAATGATCTCTAAAGGCGCGTATTACTGGTATCGCCGTGAACAAGAAAAAATGTCACATCATTCCGAATAACGTGAAGGACGAGCAATGAAACACTCAGTTCAAGATAAAGGTACGCTGCTGCTGGCGCTGATTGCCGGGTTATCTATTAATGGCGCCTTTGCGGCGCTGTTCAGTTCGATAGTTCCGTTTTCCGTCTTCCCCATCTTATCCCTGCTGCTGACGGTCTACTGTCTGCATCAGCGCTATCAGAATCGCAGTATGCCCGTCGGGCTACCGGGCCTGGCCGCCGCCTTTTTTATTCTCGGGGTGCTGTTGTACAGCACCGTCGTGCGTGCGGAGTACCCGGATATCGGCTCTAACTTCTTCCCGGCCGTTCTGTCCGTCGCGATGGTCTTCTGGATTGGCTACAAGATGCGTAACCGCAAAAATACCGCAGCCGAATAAGCCGCCAGTGATAAAAAACCGGCAATATGACGTTGCCGGTTTTTTTTGGCCTATTTCCGGGTCAGCAGAACGCCGCACTCCATGTGATGGGTATACGGGAACTGGTCGAACAGCGCCAGCCGGGTAACGTTGTGCGTCTGGCTTAGCGTTTCCAGATTACGGCACAGCGTTTCCGGGTTGCACGAAATGTACAGTATGCGCGGATAGGCCTGCACCATTTTCTCCGTTTCACTGTCCAGCCCGCTACGCGGCGGATCGACGAAAATAGTCTCGCACTGATAGCTTTGCAGATCGATACCCTGCAGCCGGTTGAACTCACGCACGCCGTTCATCGCCTGAGTAAACTCTTCAGCCGCCATGCGGATAATCTGCACGTTGTCGATATGGTTGGCGGCGATGTTGTACTGCGCCGCCGCCACCGACGGTTTGGCGATTTCGGTGGCCAGTACGCGATCGAAATTACGCGCCAGCGCCAGCGAGAAGTTACCGTTGCCGCAGTACAATTCCAGCAGGTCGCCGGTCGCCCCTTTGGTGACATCCAGCGCCCACTCCAGCATCTGAATGTTCATGGCCGCGTTCGGTTGGGTAAAGCTGTTTTCCACCTGACGGTAGATCATCTCCCGACCGCCAACCAGCAGGCGTTCATCTATATAATCCTGATCGAGCTCGATTTTAGTTTTAGTCGCCCGACCAATCAGATGCACATTGAGCCCCTGGGCTCGCAGGGCGTCACGCAGCGCCTCCGCTTGCTCACGCCAGGCATCATCGAGCTTTTTATGATACAGCAGCGAGACGACCGCCTGGTTGCTGAGGGTGGTCAGATAGTCAATCTGAAACAGCTTATGGCGCAGCACGGGATTGTTGCGCACGCCCTCCAGCATGGCGGTCATCAGCTGATTGATGAGCGCGCTGGCGGCCGGGAAGCTGTCAACGCGAATCCGCGACCGGGTCTGCTGATCGAAAATAATATGGTACAGGTCGTCGCCATCGTGCCACAGACGGAACTCGGCGCGCATACGGTAGTGGCTGACCGGCGAACGAAACACTTCCGGAACCGGCGCGGCAAAAGGCGCCATCATGGTTTGCAAACGGACGACTTTTTCTGCCAGCTGCGCTTCGTATTGTTCGGTAGGAAGGTGTTCGGGGGTCATGATGTATCCTGAATAAAATAAGTACGCGGGGATTGTAGGGAAAGCGCCGGGGATGTCCAGCCTCGAATGCCGCGGGAAATATAATTAGCAGTCTGGACATCTATATGTTTCTGATTGTAGCATTCGCCTACCGGTCCTGTGAGTTAAAAGGGAACCCAGTGGAAATCTGGGGCTGACGCGCAGCGGTAAGGAAGGTGAGAAATGAGCGCACTCGGTGCAGACACTGCGGTTAGCCGTGGGAAGTCATTATTTCTTGAAACAGCCTCCAAGCCCGAAGACCTGCCGGAATACGTCGCACTGGGTTTTATCGTCGCGAGCAACTGATAAAACCTGCGGCATCCTTTTTCTGTTTCGGATGCTTTTACAATGATTAAAAAAGCTTCGCTGATGACGGCCTTATCCGTCACGGCATTTTCCGGCTGGGCGCAGGACAGCAATTCAGACACGTTGGTGGTGACAGCAAACCGTTTTCAACAGCCGGTCAATACCGTGCTGGCGCCGACCGATATAGTGACGCGCGATGACATCGACCGCTGGCAGTCCAAAGATTTAAACGATGTCATGCGTCGTCTTCCCGGGGTCGATATTGCCCGCAACGGCGGCATGGGGCAGAGCGCTTCGCTGTATGTTCGGGGGACGGAGGCTCGCCACGTGCTGGTGCTGATCGACGGCGTGCCGATGGCGCGTCCGGGGATCTCCAACGGCGTGGATATCAGTCAGATCCCTATCTCTCTGGTCCAGCGGGTGGAATACATCCGCGGCCCGCGCTCCGCGGTGTACGGCTCCGGGGCGATCGGCGGGGTGGTGAACATCATCACCATGACCGATGCTGAGCGTTCGCAGATCAACGCCGGCGCGGGAACGAACGGCTATCAGTCCTACGATGGCGCCTTTAACAAGCGGTTTGGCGATACGCTGGTTACCGCTGCCGGCGCCTATCAGACCACCAAAGGGTTTAACGTCCAGCCGAACTCCTCTTATAGCGGCGACAGCGATCGCGACGGCTACCGCAATAAAATGCTATGGGGCGGGGTACAGCATCAGTTCGATGACAACTTCTCGGGGTTCTTCCGCGGCTATGGTTATTCCGCCAATGCTGACTATGACCAGGGTAACTGGGGCTACGCAGGTGGAAACGATGAAGATCAGTCCTATACCCAATCCTGGGACACCGGTCTGCACTACCATTCCGGAATTTACTCCTCCCAGCTGATTGCGAACTATCAGCGTATTAAAGATTACAACTACAGCAGCGACGCTGGCCGCTATGCCGCGGGCACCACCCTGGATGATATGGAACAACGCTATATCCAATGGGGAAATAATGTTGTGGTGGGCCATGGCGCAGTGAGCGGTGGCGTAGACTGGAAACAGGAGAAGCTGAAATCCAGCGGAACGACCAGTACCGACGTGTATAAGCGCGATACCACCGGTCTTTATCTGACGGGCCAGCAGCAGATTGACAGCGTGACGCTGGAAGCTTCCGGCCGTGAGGATCATGACGAGCAGTTTGGCTGGCACGGTACCTGGCAGACGGCGGCAGGCTGGGAATTTATCGAGGGTTATCGGACAACGCTCTCGTACGGTACAGGATTCCTCGCCCCCTCCCTCGGACAGCAGTACGGCGCAGAACGTTTTGGCATCGCCTCTAACCCGAACCTGAAGCCAGAGGAGTCGAAGCAGTGGGAAGCGGGCCTCGAAGGGTTGACGGGGCCGGTCGACTGGCGTCTCTCCGCGTATCGCTATGAGATTCAAAACCTCATCGATTACGACAACAACGCCTATTACAACGTCAAGTCTGCGACAATCAAGGGGCTGGAGTGGACGGGGAATGTCACCACAGGGCCGGTGGAGCACCATCTGACGCTGCAGTATGTTGACCCTCGCGATGATGAAACTAACAAGATCCTCTATCGCCGGGCGAAGCAGCAGGTGAAATACGAGCTGAACGGCCAGGTCTACGATCTGGGGTGGGATGTGACGTATCACTACATCGGCAAGCGCTACGATTATGATTACGACAACTCGCGTACCGTCAATATGGGTGGGTTGAGCCTCTGGGATGTCGGTTTATCGTATCCCGTCACCTCACACCTGACAGTTCGTGGTAAAATAGCCAACCTGTTCGATAAAGATTACGAGACAGTTTATGGCTACCAATCTGCAGGACGGGAATACACCTTGTCTGGCAGCTACACCTTCTGATCCACGTCCCACCGTGCTGGTGTTTGATTCCGGCGTCGGTGGGTTGTCGGTTTATAATGAGATTCGGCAGCTGCTGCCGAATCTGCATTACATCTATGCTTTCGATAACGTTGCCTTCCCCTATGGCGAGAAGAGCGAGGCGTTTATCGTTGAGCGCATTGTGGAAATCGTCACCGCTGTCCAGCAGCGTTATCCCCTGGCGCTGGCGGTGATCGCCTGCAATACCGCCAGTACCGTCTCCCTGCCTGCTCTGCGTGAAAAGTTCGCCTTCCCCGTTGTCGGCGTGGTGCCGGCGATCAAGCCCGCCGCCCGCTTAACGGCGAACGGCATTGTCGGCCTGCTGGCGACGCGCGGCACCGTAAAGCGTCCTTATACCCGTGAGCTGATCGACCGCTTTGCCAATGAATGTCGGATTGAAATGCTGGGGTCGGCGGAGCTGGTGGAGCTGGCGGAAGCGAAGCTGCACGGCGAGCCTGTGCCGTTAGAAGAACTGCGCCGTATCCTGCGCCCGTGGCTGCGGATGCAGGAGCCGCCGGATACGGTGGTGCTGGGCTGCACCCACTTTCCTCTTTTACAGGAGGAGCTGCAGCGCGTTCTGCCCGAGGGCACGCGGCTGATCGATTCCGGCGCGGCGATTGCCCGTCGCACCGCCTGGCTGTTAGAGCATGAAGCGCCGGATGCGAAGTCCAGCGACGAGAATAAAGCATTCTGCATGGCGTTGACGGCAGAAACGGAACAACTTTTACCCGTTTTGCATCGCTATGGCTTCTCGACGCTGGAAAAATTACCGCTTTAACGGCGTTTTGCACAAAAAAGAGACGGTTGAATAATTTTTTGAAAACAGGGCTTGTCAACGTCTCAGAACTCCCTATAATGCGCCTCCACTGACACGGAACAACGGCAAGCAAGCCGCCGGGTCAGCAGGGTTTCGGCGATGAAGTTCAGCGCTGAAAACCGACAGAGAAAAGCAAAATAAGGGCTTGACTCTGAATGAGGAAAACGTATTATACGGGACCTCGCAACGGTGAGCTGAAAGCCGCGTTGCAACTGCTCTTTAACAATTTATCAGACAATCTGTGTGGGCACTCAAAGTGACATGGATTCTTAACGTCCTCGGACG